>JBJMGC010000083.1:0-4602 GCA_045808105.1 Acidobacteriaceae bacterium
CTGCCGCAATTTCATGAGAGCCGCATTGAGGAGTTCCGGCCGCTGACATTCTTTCGCGACCGCATGATTGCAGGGCGGTTTGCCAGCTTCGAACACGATCACAACTTCACCGTTCAGGGCGATGGAAGCGTGCTGCTGTGGGATGTGCTGCGCTTCACCATGCGATGGGGCTGGGCGGGAGACATCCTCGGACGCTGGGTGTTGGTGCCGCATATCCGTAAATTGATGCGAAAACGATTCGCACTCCTGAAGCAAATTGCCGAAAGCGAGGAATGGCGGCGATATCTGCCGGATGCGCCAGCCCGGCCTGAGTCTTCGATCCTGCGCTAGCAGGACCGAAGACCCTACTGCAGCGTTCTAACGCCGCCAGCCTAGTAGGCGCCGGTCTGTTGCAGCGGCAGGGCCACCTGGAAGCAGGTCTTGCCCGGTGCGCTCTCGACGGTGAGGAAGCCGCGGTGCATGCGGACGATGCGCTGCGCTGCGTCGAGCCCGAGTCCGAGGCCATGCCCCGGAGCCTTGGTGGTGAAGAACGGCTCAAAGATACGTGCCTGGTGGTCCTTGGGAATGCCGGGGCCGTTATCTTCCACTTCGACCAGGATCAGGTCGGAGGCGCGCCGAACCCGGAGCGCGATGCGTCCGCGATTCTTGATCGCGTCCAGAGCATTTTCCAGCAAATTGGTCCACACCTGGTTCAGTTCACTGCCATAGGCAGAGATGGTGGGCAGGTTTAGCTCATAACTACGCTCCACGACCACGTGCTGCAGCCGCGACTGCAACATTGCCAGCGTGTTCTCCAGGCTCTGCGGCACATCGATGTCCTGAATCGGCGCCTGGTCCATGTAGGAGTAGTCCTTGATGGCACTGATGAGGTCGAAAATACGCGCTGTCGAATCGAGCATGGCCTCGGCCATGCGCTCCGCGCGCAGTGTCGAGGCTTGCTGCGATAACAAGAGCGCTGTGCTTTCCGGAGTCAGAAAATCCGGCAACGCGGCGAGATGTTCCGGAGTGATACCGGCCTCTGCAAACTCCGGCGCTATCTGTCCGCTGTTACCGATCCGCCGCTGCTGGAGCCAGCCCACCAGCGCCTCTTCACGGATTGCAACTTGCGCGGGCGTCAGCGTGGGCTTGCCATCGAGGTTGCGGCGCATATGCTCATCCCACTCGCGCAACGCTTCAACGTGCTCCGGCTGAAAGCAAAGACTTCCCAGACGGAAGCGTTCGCGACCGAAGGTCTCCAGCTCCTGCAGCATGCCGGATGCGGCGCGCTGTGCCGCAGAGGCCGGGTTGTTGAGCTCATGAGCGAGATTGCCGGCGAGCTTGCCAAGTGCCGTGAGCTTTTCCGATTGCTGCTCCATGCGCGTGACCTCGCGCGAACGATCGAGCAGAATGCTGACGACGCGCTGCGTCATGGAGGGGATGGCCGCGAGCATGCTTGGGAAGATCGAGCGGTGGTATGACACCGCCCAGCTCGGCGCGTTGGTGATGCCGCGGCCGCCCCAGGTCTGCATGCGGGAGAAGGGAAGCAGCCCGGTGATCTGGCCCGCGCGGCCAATGAACATGGCAGGCGATGCGCCGGAGCGATCGCGCTGCACCTGGACTTCACCCTTCAGCAGAATCATCATGTGGTCTGCCGGCTCGCCCTGCTCAAAGAGTGTTGTATTGGCATCGGCAAAGCGCTCGGTCCCGTTGCGGGCGAGCCACAGATATTCGTCGTCGGTCAGGCCATGCAGCGGCACGACCTTTCGCAGAGCTTCAGCGAGCGCAGCGATGCGGTCAGTCGAGGTGGCAACCGGTTGGTCGATCAGGCTCTCGCTCACAGGGAACTCCTTGGGCTTCATGGTAGCCGACCGGCAGCCCTGCGGTCGTGGCCGCAGGGCCGAGTGCCCTATTCCCGGTGCCGGGAGGCTCGAATTAAGTGCCGAACGGCCCGATTACGCAGTCGTGGTGGCTTCCTGCGCCTCTGGAGACTGCGAAGGGGCCGTGATCGGGTCGAGGAACGGCATTGCAGCGCGCAACTGGGTCCCTACCTTCTCGATCAGGTGCGCGCGTTCCTCCGTCCTGTATTTCTCGAATTGATGACGGCCGGTGCGGTTCTCTTCCATAAATTTTTTGGCGAAGGAACCGTCCTGAATTTCCGCGAGCAGCTTCTTCATCTCCGCACGGGTCTGGTCGGTGACGATGCGCGGGCCGGCAGTGTAGTCGCCGTACTCGGCCGTGTCGGAGATCGAATAACGCATGTAGCTGAGGCCGCCGCGATACATCAGGTCGACGATCAGCTTGAGTTCGTGCAGGCACTCGAAATATGCCATCTCCGGCGCGTAGCCCGCCTCGACCAGGATGTCGAAACCGGCCTTCACCAGTGCGGATGTGCCGCCGCAAAGCACAGCCTGCTCGCCGAAGAGGTCGGTTTCTGTCTCTTCCTTGAAGGAGGTCTGGTAGACGCCGGCACGCGTGCAGCCGATCCCACGCGCGTAGGAGAGCGCCAGCTTCTGCGCGTTTCCGGTGGCGTCCTGCTGGACGGCGATGAGACCGGGAACGCCGCCGCCTTCAGTGAAAACCTCGCGCACACGATGGCCTGGCGCCTTCGGCGCGACCAGCGCAACGTCGATATCGGCTGGCGGCTTGATGAAACCGAAATGGATGTTGAAGCCGTGGGCAAAGAGGAGGAGTTTGCCTTTGGTCAAGTGCTGGGCGATGTTTTCCGTGTAAACCGCGGCCTGTGTCTGGTCGGGAACCAGGATCATGATCACATCCGCCCACGCCGCTGCGTCGGCGACGCTGAGCACGGTGAGGCCAGCCTTCTCCGCCTTCGCGCGCGAACGGCTCGTGGAAGCAAGGCCAACGCGCACGTCCACGCCAGAGTCCTTCAGGTTAAGCGAGTGGGCGTGGCCCTGTGAGCCGTAACCGATCACCGCGACCTTTTTTGCTTGGATAAGAGAAAGGTCGGCGTCCTGATCATGAAAAACCTTGGGCATGATTGCTCCTTGGAAGCGAGTCAGCAAGTCAGCGAGTCAGCAAGAGGTCGTGCCGGTCGAGAATGGATCGCTGCGGTTCGATGTTGCGTTGAGTGGAGAGGCGAGCGACAGAATTAGGTCTCTTCCTCGTGCACGTTTTCAAACTCATTGGGAAGGATCTCGTCTCCGAGATGGCCGTTGAAGTCCAGCTTACTGCCGCGGTCGGTGCCATTGCTATTGGGGTTGGATTTGCTTCCAAGCGCGGAGAGAACGCGGCTGGTGTGGTGGCCGCGGCGCATGGCCATGCGGCCGGTGCGTGAGACCTCCAGGATGGTGTAGCCGGACTCTGTGATGACCTGCACCAGCCCTTCGATTTTGCTGGAGCTGCCGGTCATCTCCAGCATGATGGACTCCGGCGCAAGATCAACAACGCGCGCGCGAAAGACATTGGCCAGTTCGAAAATCTGCGAGCGCGAATGTGGTCCATTCGGCGCGTCCGGACCCACTGCGATCTTCATCAGGCACAGCTCGCGGACGACAGCGGCGGAGCGATCGACTTCATCGACATGGACGGTGGTCTCGAGTTTGTAGAGCGAGGCGCGAATACGGTCGGCGGCGTGTTCGTGCGCATCGCAGACGATGGTCATGCGCGAGGTGTCCGGCCGCTCCGATTCGCCCACGGTAAGCGACACAATATTGATGTTGAGCCGGCGAAAAAGAGACGCGACGCGGGTGAGCACGCCGGGCTTGTCTTCGACGAGAGCTACGAATGTGTGAAGCATCGAATGCTAATCCCTTCACGCCGAGTGATACGGGTATGTGTGAAACGTTCCGTAGAGTGCAAAATTTGGATCCTGTGCTGCGCGCTGTGCAATTCCCGCCAGTTCAGCGGATGGAGCATCGCAATTTTCGAATTGACCTACCGCTTCCAAAACGATGATATGAAGTCCATAAAAATCGAGTATCTCGTCGATCTTCTTCGCAAACTCAGTTGCATCTTGAGCCTGAGTCGCGCACCAAACGGATGAACCCGCGGCGGCCTCCAATTCCAGCTCGCAATCCCTTCCAACCGATACCTGAGCCATGCTAATCCAAACGGGAGGCATTCTTCACTCATCCTCCGCGGTTTCGAGGAGGGGATCACGCTCAGGCCGATGGACCATCTCGTGCAGTGCAGCGCCGGGCGCGATCATCGGGTAGACGCCGTCTTCCTTCTCCACCTGGAAGTTGATCAGGTACGGCCGGCCGGAGGTTCGCGCTTTGGTGACGATCGGTGTCACGTCTTTGCGTCGGGAGATGTGCGCGCCCTCGATGCCGTGGGCTTCGGCGAGTTTTACGAAATCCGGTGAAAGGATCGGCGAAGCCGAGTAGTTCTTCTCATAGAACGCCTCTTGCCATTGGCGCACCATGCCGAGAAAGCCATTGTTGATGACAGCGATATTGATAGCGAGCTTCTCCTGCACGATGGTTGAGAGCTCGGCTGCGGTCATCTGGAAACCACCATCGCCCGCGATTACCCAGACATCTTTCTGCGGGCACGCCGTCTTCGCGCCAATTGCCGCGGGCAGTGCGAATCCCATGGTGCCGAGACCACCCGACGTGACAAGCGTGCGTGGCGCCTCATGCTTGAAGTACTGCGCCTCCCACA
>JBJMGC010000084.1:0-9801 GCA_045808105.1 Acidobacteriaceae bacterium
GCGCACCCGGACACGCACGCCAAATCGACGCCTGATCGCAGCTCACACGACCGCATGAACAGGATTGCCGATGAAATGGCGGGTCGTGGCATGGAGCGGCAGCGCAAGGATGAAGAAGGGAAAGACATAATCGTCGAGAGCGATCCGCACGGACACGACGTCTAGGCAGCAGGGAAGAATATAAGAACAGGTGAGCCCCGGCCATCAACCGGGGCTTACGTCCGTGCGCTTCTGCTTTGCTGTCATTCTGAGCGAAGCGAACAATTCGCAGTTGTCAGGTCGCCCATCAATTCGATCGTGAGCGACAGCGGGGCGAACCCAAAGACTCGCGCCGCTGGCGCGTCCGCCCGGATGTCAAAATCCTAGCTTGTAGCGTGTGGATCGATCTTCAGCTTCGATCCCGTGCTCCACTCAGTCATCGGCCTTACCGTTCGGACTTCCTGGTCCCGCCGCTTCCAACTTCCACGGATGTAGTCGCGATTCATGGTCGCAATCACCTCCAGCTGGATCTCCTTTGGGCAAGCGCCCGTGCACTCGCCGATGTTGGTGCAGCCGCCGAAGCCTTCGGTGTTCATCTGCGCCACCATCGCCCGCGCGCGATGATCCCGCTCCGGTTCGCCCTGCGGCAGGATGCTGAGGTGCGCAATCTTCGCGCCTGTAAACAGCGCGGAGGATGCATTCGGACAGGCCGCGACGCAAGCGCCGCAGCCGATGCACGCTGCCGCATCCATCGCGTGATCGGACGTCTCCTTGCTCACCAGGATGGCGTTGCCATCCGGTGCATTTCCCGTTGAGACGGAGATGTAGCCGCCAGCCGCAATGATGCGGTCGAACGACCGCCGGTCCACCACCAGGTCCTTGACAGCAGGGAAGGCCGCAGCACGCCACGGCTCGATCACCAACTCCTCGCCATCCTTGAAGTGCCGCATGGTCAACTGGCACACCGTGGTCGCCGGCAGTGGTCCATGCGGGATGCCGTTGATCATGAAACCGCATGAGCCGCAGATGCCCTCGCGGCAGTCGTGCTCAAAGGCTACCGGCTCTTCGCCGCGTTCGATCAGCGTCTCGTTCAGCACGTCCAGGCACTCCAGCATGGACATCTCGGCGTTCACATCATCGACCGTGTAGCTGACGAACCTGCCCTTGTCGTTGCGGCCCGTCTGCCGCCAGATCTTTAGCGTCAGTTTCATTTACTTGTAGCTCCTCTGGCTCGGGTGAACGTATTCAAACTCAAGCGGCTCCTTCGTGAGATCCGGCTGATTCCCCGGCCCGCGATATCCCCACGCCGCCACATAGGAGAAGTGCTCATCGTCGCGCATCGCCTCGCCGTCCGGCGTCTGGTACTCCTCGCGGAAGTGGCCGCCGCAGCTTTCATTGCGTTCCAGCGCGTCGATACACATCAGCTCGCCCAGCTCCAGGAAGTCCGCAACCCGCCCAGCCTTCTCCAGACTCTGGTTCAAGTCGGCGCCGGTGCCCGGCACGGTTACGTTCTGCCAATACTCGCCCCGTAGCCCGCGGATTTGCTCGATCGCCTTCTGCAGACCCTCGGCCGTGCGCGACATCCCGCAGTACTCCCACATGATGTTGCCCAGCTCGCGATGGAACGAATCCACCGTCCGCTTGCCTTTCACGGCGAGCAGCTTCGCGATGCTCTCATTCACGCAGGCCACTGCATTCCGCACCTCGGCATTCGTTTCTTCTACCTTGGCCAGCTTGTTGGTCGCCAGGTAATTGCCGATGGTGTAGGGAATCACGAAGTAGCCGTCGGAGAGGCCCTGCATCAGCGCACTCGCGCCCAGCCGGTTCGCACCGTGGTCGGAGAAGTTCGCCTCACCCAGCACGAACAAGCCAGGAATCGTGCTTTGCAGGTGATAGTCAACCCACAGGCCGCCCATGGTGTAGTGGATCGCCGGATAAATGCGCATCGGCACCTTGTAGGGGTTCTCATCGGTGATGCGCTGGTACATATCGAACAGGTTGCCGTAGCGTTCGCGAATCGTGTCTTCGCCCACGCGGCGGATAGCGTCGGCGAAATCCAGATAGACGCCCAGGCCGCTCGGCCCCACGCCGCGGCCCTCATCGCACACCGCCTTCGCATTGCGCGAGGCCACATCGCGCGGGACCAGATTGCCGAAGCTCGGATACCGCCGCTCGAGGTAGTAGTCGCGCTCCGCCTCCGGAATCTGGTCGGGTGACCGCTTATCCCCTTTGTTCATCGGCACCCAGATACGCCCATCGTTGCGCAGCGATTCCGACATCAGCGTCAGCTTCGACTGGTAGTCGCCCGAAACCGGAATGCACGTCGGATGAATCTGCGTGTAGCAGGGGTTCGCGAATAGTGCGCCACGCTTGTGCGCGCGCCAGCTCGCCGTCACATTCGATCCCTTGGCATTCGTCGACAGGTAGTACACGTTTCCGTAACCACCCGTCGCCAGCACGACAGCATCCGCAATATAGGTCGAGATCTCGCCCGTCACCAGGTTGCGCGCCACAATGCCGCGCGCCTTGCGGTCGATCACGATCAGGTCCAGCATCTCGGTCCGCGCCAGCATCTCCACGGTACCCGCGTGCACCTGCCGTTCCAGCGCCTGATAGGCGCCCAGCAGAAGCTGTTGTCCTGTCTGCCCTCGCGCATAGAAGGTACGTGATACCTGCGCTCCGCCGAACGACCGGTTGGTCAGTGAGCCGCCATACTCGCGCGCAAACGGCACCCCCTGTGCCACGCACTGGTCGATGATCTTCACGCTGATCTCAGCCAGCCGGTAAACATTGGCTTCGCGCGAGCGGAAGTCGCCGCCCTTCACCGTGTCATAAAACAGCCGGTAAATGCTGTCGCCATCGTTTTGATAGTTCTTCGCAGCGTTGATGCCGCCCTGTGCCGCAATGGAGTGCGCACGGCGCGGCGAATCCTGGAAGCAGAAGCACTTCACGTTGTAGCCCAGCTCACCCAGCGTCGCCGAAGCCGACGCGCCGGCCAGCCCCGAGCCCACCACGATGATCGTGTGCTTGCGCTTGTTCGCCGGGTTCACCAGCTTCAGGTCGAACTTCGTCTTCTCCCACGACTGCTCGATGGGGCCGGTGGGGACTTTAGAATCGAGTGCCATCTATTTCACCACCCCTAGCATCACGCTGATCGGAATCGAGATATACCCCAGCACAATCACCATCGCGATTACCCATGCCGCGCTCTTCAAAATCGGCGTATGCCGCGGATGATTCATGCCGAGGGACTGGAACATGCTCCAGATGCCGTGCCGCAGATGCAGCCCCAGCAGGATGATGGAGAAGATGTACCAGACCGAGACCCACCACACCTGAAAGCCAGCGACCACGTTGTGGTAGACATCACCTTCGATGAATGCTGCTCCAGGGTGAATGTACCCGGCGGTCAGGTTCAGCAGATGGAAGATCACAAACGCCAGCACGATCGGCCCGCTCCAGTACATCGTGCGCGAGGCATATGAAGATGAAATCGCCTTCTTGGCCGAGTAGCCCACAGGCCGCGCCCGCTTCTTCAAGAGCGCCAGCTGCACCGTAGCGATGATGTGCAAGGTCACGCTGAGCAGCAGCAGAATGCGTATCGGCCACAGTAGCTCGCCCACGTCATGCAGCAGCTTGCCGTAGGCATTTAACTTCGCCGGTCCTTCGAAGACCTGCAGATTGCCCGCAAGGTGTCCGATGACAAAGATGAACAGGATGGCGCCCGTTACCGCCATCACCGCCTTCTTGCCATTGGTCGATCCCCAGAAACTCGGCGCGCGATCTTCGCGCACCCCTATCGCACTCGTGCTCATGATTTCAACCCCGTCTTACCTGTCACGTGTTGCCCATCCCATGGAAGATCACCTCATCAGCAGCTACGAATTTCCCGCAGGCACAACCCACATCCAGGCGCGGACGCGCGCCTTAGCGATCGCCAGTGACGCTCAAGAAAAGGCTCAGGGATTCGGCGGATCGGTGTGGGAAAGCCACCTATCATTATGGGTGGCGCAAAGAACGACCGTCAACACGGCGTGCAGCCGGCGCGCCCGATCATCATAGCCGCGGGCTGTGCATCCGTTCGAGCAGTGCTTGAAGCGCCCGCCCACGATGACTCAGCCGCTGCTTGGTTCCGAGATCGATCTCCGCCATCGTCTTCCCCAGTTCCGGCAGCCAGAACAGCGGATCGTAGCCAAATCCGCCTGACCCACGCGGCGTAGCGATGATTTCGCCTTCCACTGCTCCGTCCGCCGTCTCGAGGATCACGCCATCCCGCGCCACTGCCAACACGCAGCGATATCGCGCCGACCACGGCCGCGGATGCCCGCGAAGCTGGCCCAGAAGATAAAGATTGTTCCGCCCGTCCGCGTCCTCACCCTCGTCGGCGTCGAATCCCGCATCCTCCGCATAACGAGCCGACCGAACCCCCGGCGCACCGCCCAGCGCATCGACTTCCAGCCCCGAATCATCCGCCAGCACCAGCAGTCCGGAGCGAGCGCAGCTGTAAGCCACCGCCTTCAGTCGCGCATTCGCCTCAAACGTCGCACCGTCCTCATTAGGTGCCGCGATCTCGCTCAGCCCCGGCAAAACCGCGATCTCTACCCCGAACACCGCCGCGGCAGCCGCAAAGTCCCGCAGCTTGCCGGCATTCGAGCTGGCGACATAGAGAGTTTCGTGCGGTGTCTCCGTCGAAGTCGACTCCTTCAATGCATCGCCCCATGATCGTGTGCCGCATGATGCATGCTGTGGGCGCCGTGATCCTCATGGCTCATTGGCTCATTCATATGCCTCAGCATACCCGCGCCGCCCAAGCGGAAGAATCGCCACAACAGCGGCGCAGATATCGCCAGGAAGATCAGGTTCAGCCACGCCGTGTGGTCCCAGCGGAAGCCCATATCCATCGCCATGCCAGCTTTGTGCGCATGCGGCGTCAGGTGCAGCGCCAGGAAGATCCACTCCACCGCCAGTGCAGCCCCCGCCATTGCAAGGTAGAACAGCACCAGCAGCACCAGCGCGGCGCGCCAGCCATAGTATTTGCGGTGAATATTCACGATGGGCAGGATGATCAGGTCGCCAAAAAGGAACGCGATCACGCCTCCAAAGCTGAGCCCGTGCTGCCATAGCACCGCCGCCAGCGGCACATTGCCCACCGAGCAGACAAACGACACCAGAGCCACCAGAGGGCCGGCCAGTGGTCCCCACCAGCGGGCCAGCGCCGGATGCCCCACTAAAAAGAACCGCTGCCAGAAAGCAGCCGGCACCCACGCCGCAATGCAGCCGGAAAGCACCAGGCCCAGCACAATATCGCCCAGCACCGCCGCCCATTCCATGACGTAGATGTTGCTGATGGCACCGAAAGTCTGCGGAGATCGCAACCGCGCCAGCCACGTGTCGCCCCTGGCGGCCATGTCCATCGCCGCATGGCCTTCCATCCGTCCGAGCAGCCCGCGGTCTGCCTGCTGGCGCGCCGCGTCCATAAGCTGTTTACTGAAGAAAAAATTCAGCAGAATGATCAGCAGCACGATCATGATGGGGCCGCCGATAAACTCTGCCGCAGCAAAGCGCCAGCCCACCAGCACGATCAGCGAAAGCCCCAACTCGAAGACCAAATTGGTCGAAGCAAACTCAAATGCCATCGCCGCACGGAAGTCCGCGCCCTTGCGAAAGAGCGTGCGCGCAATCGCCACCGCGGCATACGAGCACGACGAAGAAGCCGCGCCCAGTCCGGACGCGATTGCAATCGAGCGCGGACCGCCGTCCGGCATCATCCGCGCGACCCTCTCGCGTGACACCGTCGCTTGCACCACCGCCGAAAGCCCGAAGCCCAGAATGAGTGCCCACAGCATCTGCCATCCCATCATGGCCGCCATCTGTAACGCCCGCCCGATCTCATTCAACCAATGCATGCAATATGTAGATGCAATTTAACGGCACCGCTCCGGCACGAGCGCAGGGAAGCACGCCAGCGGACACCCCGCACATCGCGGCTTCGGCCCGCAATGCTCCTTGCCCACCATCACAATCAGCGCATGGAACTCATTTGCGTGCCGCACTCTTTGCTTGCCGCGCTCGCCGGCAAAGGCGCTCCACGCCAGCCGTTGGATCACCTCGTAACTCGACCGCTCCGGCGTAAGCCCATGCCGCACCGTCACCCGCCGCAGGTACTCGTCCACCACCATCGCCTCGTGCCCCAGCGCATACAGCAGGATCGCGTCCGCCGTCTCCGGCCCCACGCCGGGCAGCGCCAGCAGCTTCGGCCGCAACACTTCAGTGCGCATCGAGGCCAGCCGTTCAAACGAGCCGCCTGCCTCCGCAAACAGAAAGCCAAGAAACGCCCGGATCGCCGCCGTCTTCCGCACCATGTACCCGGACGGCCGCAACAGGACGCGCAATTCCTCCTCCGGCATCGCCAGCAGCGCCGCTGCGTCGAGCACCCCGTGCTCGCTCGCATTCCCGAGCACCTCATGCTCGCTCGCATCTCCGATGAGCCCGCGTTGACGCAGGTTCTCGAGCGACCGCTCCACCGCCCGCCACGAGGTGTTCTGTGTCAGATACGCTCCCACCGTGATTTCGAGCGGCGTCTCCCCCGGCCACCAGTGCTGCGGCCCATACCCCGCCATCAACCGCTCATACATCGCGCGCAGCATCGTCGCCTCGCGCGTGGCCGGTTCGGATTGAGCGGTGTGCGGCATCAGACAATAAGAATCCTTTCCATTGGAGTTTCTGTCAGGAGTGAAGCACATGGCAAAACAGCCCGCGACTCATGCAAGCAACTGTGGATGGCGCGCCCACACCCGCTATCTCGAAATGCATACCCGCAAACGCTACGAGATGGTCCACATCACCGACGAAGTCGAGCGCATCGTGCGCGAGAGCGGCGTCGATGATGGCCTCTGCTTCGTCTCGCCCATGCACATCACCGCGGCCATCTACGTGAACGACAACGAAAGCGGCCTCATCCACGACATCGGCGAGTGGCTGGAGAAGCTCGCGCCCGCCAGGCCCGATTACTGCCATCATCAGACCGGCGAGGACAACGCCGACGCCCACCTCAAGGCGCTCCTCCTCCATCACGAGACCACGCTGCCCGTTACCGCCGGCCATCTCGACCTCGGCACCTGGCAACGCATCTTTTACGCCGAATTCGACGGCCAGCGCGCCAAACGAGTGATCGTGAAGGTCCTGGGTGTCGGCGCCGCCCAGAAAAGTAACTCCCCGGAAAAGTAACTGTTGCCGAGCGGTTTCCTCTGAATGCGAGCAATAGGCATAAAGTTGCCTGCGCTCCTGCCGATAAATGGTCCAGTAAGAAGTCAGCAAGGAACGGTTCCCTTCACAAAGTGCCCACGGGCATACGTGATCCAGGAGCCCTCGCCACTTCAGGACCAACAGGAGCCGACCGCTATGTCGATGGGTGTATTGAATAACATCGCTGCAACCTATGCTGCGAATAACCTGAGCAACACGCAGGCCAGCCTGCAGAACGTGCTCACGCAGCTCTCTTCCGGTTCGCGCATCAACTCCGGCGCGGACGATGCCGCAGGCCTTTCACTGGCCAACGGCCTGCAGGCCAACCAGTCCGCGCTCACGCAGTCCGCGAGCAACGTGAATCTGGGCGTGGGCCTGCTGCAGACCGCCGATGGCGCGCTCTCCCAGGTCAACAACCTGCTCAATCGCGCAGTCACCCTGGCCACAGAAGCGGGCAACGGCACCCTGAACGGTTCCCAGGACGCCGCAGCCAACCAGGAATATCAATCCATCCTGGCCGAGATCAACAACATCGGCGCCACCACCACCTACAACGGAAACGCCGTCTTCGGCGCGTCGGCTTCGATCTACACCAGCGATGGCACATCGACTGGCACTTCGATTGACACTCTCACCATAGCTTCGCTCAAAAGCGCGAGTGTCGGCGATGCCAATGGAACGATCGCTTACACAGCCGCTGCCGGAACCACGCCTGCCACCATCTCCTACACCGTTGGCGCAGGTGCTACCGACAAAATTGACTTGTCCACCACAAGCCTGACCTCGAGCGCCAATGCTCAGGCGGCTCTCACGGCTATCGGCAACGCAATCACCGACGTCGCCGCACAGCGTGGCTACCTCGGCTCGCAGATCAACACGCTGAACTCCATGGCGGGCGTTGAGACCACGCAGAGCGAGAACCTCGCATCCGCCTCGAACTCCATCATGGCCACCGATTACACGAGGGCCACGTCGGAGCTTTCGAAGTACCAGATCCTGACCCAGACCGGCATCAGCGCTCTGGCGCAGGCCAACAGCACGCAGCAGGCCGTCACCAAGCTGCTCCAGTAGTAGTCGCAGTCGTCGTCTCTTCGGCCGGCGCGTAGCCAGGCGGGTGCGCGCTTGCCGAAGAGATCTCCATCCATCCCCCTTACTTCCGCGGGTGGTCGACTTTGGGCAAGCCACCCGCATTTTTTTATGCATCACTCTGCATCATTCAGGGAGCGCAGCATGGGAACCATCGGCCTCAGCTTCGGCTCGCCCACTAGCGGGCAGGGCATAGACGTCGCGAGCACGGTCACCCAGATGGTCACGCAGTTACAGGGCGCCGAAAGGCCTTACAAGAGTCAGTTGACCGCGTTGCAATCGCAGGACACCGTCATCTCCAACCTCGGCAGCCTGCTCTCCACGCTCTCCAGCGATATCACCGCGCTCACCGATCCAGTCGGCGTTCTCTCCGGGAAGCTTGGCTCCAGCTCGGACCCCAACACCCTCACGCTGCTCTCCGCCAATACCGCGGCCACTGCCGGCAGCCACACCGTCACCGTGCAGCAACTCGCTCAGACTTCGACCGAAGCCTCCAGCGCCGTCGCCGCATACGATACTCTCAGCGGCTCGTTCAGTTTCCACATCGGAACCGGCAGCTCACAAAGCATCTCCGTCGATCCCGCGAACAACACCATCGCCGGCCTCGCTGCCACTATCAACCAGGCCGGCCTCGGGGTCACCGCCAGCGTCGTCACCGACGGCAGCGGCTCCCGGCTCTCCCTCATCAGCCAGACCAGCGGCGCTGCCGGCCAGATCAACATCGACAGCAGCTCCCTCAGCGATTCTGCCAGCGGCACCGTGTCGCTCATCGCAGGACAGGCCGGCCAGGATGCCCAATTCACGATCGATGGCATTCAGACCACCAGCGCCAGCAACACCGTCACCGGAGCCATCTCCGGTGTCACCATGCAGTTGCTTGGGGTCTCTTCCTCTCCTACGACTCCGGTTCAGGTCCAGATAGATAACGACACGGCATCGGTTACCAGTTCACTCTCGACTTTGGTCAAGGACTACAACGCGGTCGTCTCCGCACTCTCCGCCCAGGAAGGCAAGGACGCAAGCGGCAACGCTGAGCCTCTCTTTGGTTCGCCCATCATTTCGCAGTTGCAGCAAATACTCTCCGGTGCGCTCACCACGCCCTCCGGCACCTCGCTCACTTCTCCCACGCAGATCGGCCTCTCGCTCAATGCTGACGGCAGGCTCTCGCTCAACCCCGACCAGCTCACCACCGCGCTCAATGACAACTTCACCGGTGTGCAGACCCTGTTTCAAAACACCCACAGCTTCGGCCTGAACCTCGAGCATGCCGTCAACAACGCGGGTACCGGCTCGACCACCGGCATTCTCAGCCAGGCGCAGAAAGCCAACAGCACCGCGGAGTCAAACCTCAACAGCACCATCAGCACGATGGACGGCCGCATTGCCACCCAACAGACCAATCTCACCAATGAGCTGAATGCCGCTAACCAGACGCTGCAGGAAATTCCCATGCAGCTCAACATGGTCAACGAAATCTACTCCGCCATTACC
>JBJMGC010000085.1:0-7877 GCA_045808105.1 Acidobacteriaceae bacterium
GGCAAAGCAGAAGCAGGCGCGTCAGCGGTTCGGGATTGTCTTTCAGGATCCGAGCCTGGATAACGAGCAGACCGCGTGGGAGAACATGGACCTGCACGGCGTGCTCTATCATGTCCCGCGCAAGCTGCGCGCCGAGCGTACAGAAGAACTGCTGAAGATCTTCGAGCTGTGGGAGCGCAAGGACGACTATGTAAAGACCTTCTCTGGCGGGATGAAGCGACGGCTGGAGATTGCGCGCGGCTTTCTGCACACGCCGAAAATTCTGTTTCTCGACGAGCCCACGCTGGGACTCGATCCACAGAGCCGCAATCAGCTTTGGAGCCACGTCAAGCGCATCAATGAAGCCGAGAAGACGACGGTCTTTCTGACCACGCACTACATGGACGAAGCCGATCGCGTTGCGCATCGCATCGCGATCATGGATCACGGGAGCATCGTGGCGCAGGGCACCTCGGCGGAACTGAGAGAGCAGACGCAGACCGAATCGCTCGAAGCTGCATTCCTGGCGCTGACCGGCTCCTCGCTGCGCGATGAGAGTGCGAGCTCCAAGGATCAACTGCGTCAGATGGCGAAGATGTGGCAGCGGCGGTAAGTTTGCGCGGAGCGGAAACGGAGAGAGAAAGCAGGTCTTTCCATTTACGCTTCGCTCCGGTCGAGATGGCAACAGCTTGAAAGAGGATTTTGCATGGGCGCGATTTACATCCTGTGGTTGCGAGAGCTGAAGCGCTACGTTCGCTCGCGCGTACAGATCGTGGTGTCGCTTGGCCAGCCATGCCTGTATCTGCTGGCACTCGGCTTTGGGTTGGGTCCGGTCTTCAAGCAGGCCGGACACGGCAGCTACCTGCAGTTCATGGCGCCTGGCGTAGTTGGCATGACGGTGCTCTTCAGCTCCGTCTTCTCCGGTATCGCCATGCTGTGGGACAGACAGTTCGGTTTTCTCAAGGAGACGCTGGTCGCTCCCGTCTCGCGCATGCAGATCATGGTGGGCCGCACGCTGGGTGGCGCGACGGTTGCTGTCATCCAGGGAGGCCTGATCCTGATCATCTGCCTGATCGCCGGCTTTCGCCCGCATAGCTGGCTGGCGATCCCCATCGCCTTCTTCTTTGTCATCATGATCGCCATTGTCTTCGCCGCGCTGGGAACGGCGATTGGTTCCATGATCAAAGACATGCAGGGCTTTCAACTCGTCATGAATTTCTTAGTAATGCCGATCTTCTTTCTCTCGGGCGCGCTCTTTCCGCTGGCGAATCTGCCACTAGCGATGAGCGTCATCACCAAGCTTGATCCGCTGGCGTATGGCGTGGACGGGTTGCGCGGAGCACTGATCAACAACTGGCACTTCAGCCTATCCGTCGATGTGGCGCTGCTGGCTGCGATTGCCGCGGTGTTTCTCAGCGCCGGCGCGTATCTCTTTTCCAGAATTGAAGCGTAAGGATGGCGAGACCGCGGAGCGCGCAGGCACACGAGAAGGTTCTGAACGCTGCGATGAAGCTATTCTCCGAGCGCGGCATCGATGCCACCAGCATGGATGCGATCGCTGAAACGTCAGGGGTGAGCAAGGCCACCATTTATAAGCACTGGCCGGACAAGGACGCGCTCTGCCTCGAAGTGATGGGCTACCTGCATGGCCTCGACGAGGAGCCGCCGGTCTTCGACTCCGGCGATTATCGCGCCGACCTCATCGCCCAGCTTCAATATCAGCCCGCCGCCGATCGTAAGGCCCTCCGAGACAAAATGACACCGCAGATGATTGCTTATGCGTCACGCAACCAGGTGCTGGGCGCGGCATGGCGTGCACGCGTCGTGGAGCCGGCACGCGTGGCATTAGCGAACCTTCTAAAGCGTGGAGAGAAACGTGGCGTTCTCCGCCACGGCATCGACCCGGAGGTCGGCATTGCGCTCCTGCTAGGGCCGATGATCTACAGGCACGTTTTCACGCGGAAGCTGGGGCAGAAGGGGCCGGAGAAGCTGGAAGTAGCGGTGGCCGATGCGTTCCTTGCGGCGTTTGGAACGGGGAAGCAAAAGACGACGCGCCGGTGAGCACGGCCACGCGATGGCCGCGCCAATCCGATGTCGCGCGAGCGCGAATGGCGAAGAAGCAGAGCGCTGGAGAGGAAAGCAGTGCCGGCCCCACAAAGGAGCCGGCGCAAAAGAAGGGTCAGGCTTAAGCTGCAGCAGTCTTGCGGGAGCGGCGGGCAACTGCCTCGCGGGCGGCAGCGGTAGCCGGCATCACGGCGACAGCAGCATTTGCGTCCGCGGCGCGTAGATGACGCACCTCGCGGCGGCTCAGCGGCTTCATCGTGTCAGGCGAATAGAACACCTGCTGGCTGCAATCCATGCAGACCTTGTAGGTGTGGCCCTCGATGGTGAATGGGCGTGAAAGACTATTGTGGCGGCAAAAACCGAAGATGGCCTCAAAGACAGATTGAATGAATTCCATAATCCAGCGCATAGTGGAGCTCCTCATCGTTGAGAGCGGCTCTGGTTGACCGGGTCCGTTGTCCTGGTGCCCGAGTGCAATGTTGAGATGCTAGAAGCCTGAAACAGTCGCTTGTAAAAGGGAAGAATTTTTTCCCTGGCCCTCGAATCCCGTACCAGACTCCCGAAGTTCTGCTGTGGTGTACGTTAGCAAGGACGCGGCAGAAGACGAAGAGTTTTCGTCTATTTCTTGCCTTACGAGTGACACCAGAGAGCAGCGTTCTAGATTCGGGAAATGGTTACTAAGGAAAGGCCGCCATGCCTCGCAAATGCCCAATTTGGGCCGACGCGGAACTGTTTGGCGACGGTCTTGTTCTGGCAGCCGAAAACGATCAGGAAGTTGTTACAGAGATGACAATTTTGCCGAAATGCGAGGCATTTTCCATCGTGGCGAAGGCTTCCCGCGCTTCTCCGAAGGAAAAAACGCGATCTACCACGGGACGGAGACCGGTCTGAGAGATCGCGCGGTTCATTTCCAGGAAATGCTGACGCGAGCCGACGTAGATACCGCGTATTTGTAACATTTTGTGGAGCATAGGGGTGATGGCGAGGCTCTGCTCCCGGCCTGTCAGCACGCCGATCTGGGCGATGACGCCCCCGACCCGTGTCGCGGCCATCGACTGTTGAAAAGTCCCTGCGCCGCCGACTTCCACCGTGAGATCGACTCCTCGGCCGCCGGTCTGCGCGACCACCCAGCGTGCCCATTCTGGGTCTTCCCGGTAGTTGTGGCCGGCGTCCAGGCCCAGTTCCGCCGCGCGGCGCAGCTTGCCGGCGCTCGATGAGGTGCCGAGGACACGCGCGCCGAGTGCTTTGGCAAACTGCAAGGCAAAGCAGGAGACGCCGCCAGTCCCCTGCACGAGTACGGTGTCGCCAGCCTTAACGCGGGCCGCGGTAACGACCGCATTCCAGGCCGTGACGCCGGCGCAGGGCAGGGTAGCGGCCTCTTCGAAGCTCAGGTGTTCGGGGATCTTCACCACGCCGTCTTCGTGCAGCAGCACCTGCTGCGCGAGCGTGCCATCGATATCGCCGCCGAGGGCGCCTTTGAATTTTTCGGGTGCTGGATCGCCGTCGAGCCACTGCTGGAAAAAAGTGCCGGCGACGCGATCGCCGACTGCGACTTGCGTTACTCCCTCGCCAATAGCTGCGATGATTCCGGCGCCGTCCGAACACGGAGTGCGATTGGGCTGGAGCTTCGGATTGTAGGCGCCCTTGACCGTCATCAGGTCGCGGAAGTTGAGCGAGACAGCATGGACATCGAGAACCACCTGCCCTGGTCCAGGCTGGAGTGCGGGGACTTCATCGAGCGAGAGTTTGTCGATACCGAATTCGGGGATGCGCCAAGCCTTCATGAATTTATTAGAGCAGGGAAAGGCGAAAGGGTTGCGTGTCGCCGACGTATCAGGCTCTAGCATGGAGGTATGTCGAAAGGTTGGGAGTCGAAGTCCGTAGAAGAGCAGCAGGCGGAGCGCGCAGCGCCGGTCGAGGCGAAAGCCAGGATCGATGGGCCGAAGGCGCGGGCCCGGCAGGCGCTGGAGCTGCAGCGCGAGCAGATTCTCTCTGCGCGCACGGCGAATCCACATCGGCGGGCTGCACTGGAGGCAGCGCTTGCGCAGGTGGAGGGGCAGCTTGCCGCGCTGGATGCTCCGTTGCCTCAGGATTCGTAACCGTTACGGAACCTTATCTGTAGCGACGACTGCTTTCTGTGATCCGATGTACTCGCGAGCGTGCGCAAGCTCTGGCCGTTCTGCATCGCTGTTCTTCCACGCGGTAAGAAAGTTTGCATACTCCTCACGCGCAGTTGCCGTATTCCCTGTGGCTTCACTGGCTCGCGCCATGCCGTAGAGGCTGAAGCCGGAGTTCGGCCGGTCATGGAGCGCGCGGCTGTATGCAACATGTGCGCCCGCGGCATCGCCGGCGCGGAGCAGCGCGGCACCTTCGGTCTCTCCCACTGGACGGATATAAGCGGGCGGCTCGTGATAGCCGAGTTTCTTCTCCTCATGCGCAGCCTGATCGAAGAGCGCCTTCGCTTCCGTGAGGTTTTTCTGTGCGATGAGGATGGTGGCGCGCAGCTCCAGCGACATGACAGACAAATTGTTGAGCAGCGGAGCGGGCTGGGCGTCTGGCATCACGACTGCCATTGCCGGCGCAGCCAGCGAAGGCTTCTTCTCTGGCGGATTGTCGTGCACGCGCTGCGAAAGCCGCCATAGCTCTGCATCGAGCTGCTGCGACGCCGCTTCGGCGGATGCGACATTACCGGCTTCGGCAAACTGCATACCCACGGCAAAGTCATTTAGATGGCCGGCGAGAAAGCTGAGGTTCTCCAGCTTCGCATCCGGCTTTTGATCTTTGAGCATACGGAGCACCGCGTCCCAGTCGCCGGTGCGCAACGCGACGGGGAGCAGAGGATCCAGCCGGGTCATATCATCCCGCGGGGACTGGATGTACAGCGTAGGCGCGAACTGCCCGCGCGCGCCGGAGAGCTTTCGGGTGAGCGTCGTCGCCTCCTGAAGCTTGCCTTGTTCCATCAGGTTGGCGATGGAGTACATCAGGTTGTGGACGTAGTTCCAGTCGTCATCGATATCAACGTGCTGCTCGCGCTGGTAGCGCTCTTCCACGGCCGTAGATGCGGCGAACCAGTGTTCCGCGTGGGCGTAGTCTCCAACGCGATAGTAGATGTGGCCGGGCATGTGAACCATGTGGCCGGAGGCTGGAGCGAGGCTCGCGAGGAGCGCTGCGCTCGTCAGCGCCTGCTCAGGATGCGGACTGGCTTCGACGGCATGGATCCAGTAATGGTTCGCTGCAGAATCGTTCGGCGCGATTTTGAGCACCTGCTGAATCAATGCGATCTCTTCTTTTTGGCTTTTCTTTGGTTCGCCGTTGTCGTCGTAGCCGGCGCGCAGGGTACCGGCGAGGAAGAGCTTCGCCTGCAGATCGTCAGGATAGTCCTTCACGATCTGCCGCCAGATGGCAATCTCCTTCGCCGTATCGGGATCGTCCCCAGGGCTGGCTGCGTTGATCGCTTCGTCCGATGCGGAGCTGGCGTCAATGTACAGCTGCTCGTGCTTGCTGACGTGAGCTTTGAGCCGGACTGCATTGGCGAGTGCTTGCTGCGTGTAGGCGTTGGGCTCACCTTTGCGGAACATGAGCGCCTGATAGAGACCCCAGTAGCACATGGCGCACTGCGAATCGACACGCACGCCCTGTTCAAAGGCGCGCGCGGATTCGTAGTCCCAGAAATCATGCAGCAGATTGAGGCCCTGATCAAACCAGGCCTGTGCCTCTGGCGTTGCCGTGATGGTGAGATGACTATTGCCGATCCCAGTCATTTTTACGGGTACGGGTAGCGACTCCGGTGCGGGTAGCGCCTTCATCTGCATGCCGGCGCTGTGGCATGCGACTGACTGCGCAGAAGCGAGGACCGGGGAAATCAAAGAGAACGTAGCGATTGCTGTTGCAATACCGCCACTGCGAAAAGACTTTGAGCGGAAGGTGGTCATGCTTTCCTGACGCAGCACCGGGCGACAACCTGTGCTGGATGTTCTGGAGGGGACGAATCGCAGTATACGTCGGCCTAACGCAGCACTGCCAGGATCGAAACGAGAGTGACGCCGAGGACAATCATCCACGGCTGCACCTTGAAGCGCGCGAGGAGAACGAAGGCGGCAAGCGCGATCACGACGTCCGCCAGACCGTGGACAGCCGTCGTAATAAGTGGACGATAGAGCGCAGCGGCAAGGACGCCAACAACGCTTGCGTTGATACCCCCGAGCAGGATTCGGACGAGCGCCCGGCGGCGCAGTGTTCCCCAGAACGGCAGAACGGAGGCCATGAGCAGCAGGCCGGGAGAAAAAAGCGCGACCAGCGAACAGATACCCAAAAGCAGCGGATGCGCATTCGGCCGCACGGCCGCGCCGACATAGGCGGCGATGGAGAAGAGTGGACCGGGGAGCGCCTGCGCGGCTCCGTAGCCGGCGAGGAAGGCTGGCTGAGGGAGCCAGCCGTGCTGCACGATGGCGGCGTCCAGCAGCGGCAGCACCACATGGCCACCGCCGAAGACCAGCGCGCCGGTACGATAGAGGCTGGCGAGGACGGCGAGAAAGAGAGTGCGGCTCGCCGAGAACAGGAGCGCGGCCACGAGTAGCGCTACAAGCAAACTTGCTGCCGCGGCGCTGCCTGGTCGCGAGATGTTGATTTCCAACGGCAGGCCGCTTCCACTCGCCGGTTCCTCCCGCCGAAGCAGCACAAGACCAGCGAGAGCGCCAGCAACAATGGCGAACACCGTGGCGTATGCCGGCGGGGCAAAGAGTGCAATCACAGCACCTGCCAGTGCGATCGCGAGGCGTAGCATGTCCGGCGCCAGGGTACGTTGCATCCGCAAAACCGCCTGCGCGACTACCGCGACTGCGACGAGCTGCAAGCCGTGAAGTGCTGCTGCGGCCACTCTGCCCTGTGGGTGCCCGTACCCATAGGCGAAGGCCAGCATGAGGATGGCGGAAGGCAGCGTGAATCCGGTCCATGCGGCCAGGCCGCCCAGCCAGCCAGCGCGTAACAAGCCGATGGCGAAGCCAACCTGGCTACTCGCCGGTCCGGGCATTGACTGAGCGAGCGCGATGAGCTCGGCATAGGACGCTTCCGTGAGCCACTTACGGCGCTCTACGAATGCATCGCGAAAGTAGCCCAGATGGGCGATGGGTCCGCCGAAGGAGAGGCAGCCCAAACGCAGGAATGCAAAGAAGACCTCACCTGGTGAGGATCGCTGGTGGTTATTCACCATCCATGAATCGCCTTGTATCGCATGAAAGTCTGCCCGGACCGAGGCAGAGGATGGCGATGAGACCGAGCACCATGCAGAAGTCGGTGCGGCCTTCGTGCATGGCCGGCCAGAATCCCTGATGGAGCAGCAGGGGGACTTTAGTGGTTGCGATGGCGACGCTGATGTCGATGAGCAGTGGGATGGCAGCGAAGCGCGTGGCGAGGCCGATCATAAGCAGCATCCCGCAGGCGATTTCCACCACGCCTACAAAGGGCGCGGTGATGTGCGGATAGGGGATGCCGATTTTGGCGAAGCGGCCGACGCCAAGCGCCGCAGGGAAGAGGAACTTCTGTATGCCTTCGGTGAGAAATACCCAGCCGACGAGTAGGCGCAGCAGTAGCGCTGCCCATGCATGACTGACAGGAATGTCATCGCGTGGAGTCATCATCGTGGTATCTCTGACGGCGTTCCAATGGGATCATGCTAGTCCGCGTCTTGCGCAGACGTATCCGCTGTCATTTCGTGGTTCGGTGGAAGAGGAGAGAATTCGCCTGCGCCACCGGCGTGAGCAGGACCTCCGAGATGTTGACGTGCGCGGGCCGCGTGACGGCGTACAGGATCGCGTCCGCTACGTCCTCGGGCGCTA
>JBJMGC010000086.1:0-6378 GCA_045808105.1 Acidobacteriaceae bacterium
CCAGGTCGCTGGCCGCCAGAAAACGCTCCTGCGCGCGCTGGTCAGCCATTGGATGACGCAGAAATGTCGCTCGTGCGACAGCGAAGAGGAAGCCCGCGAGGGGCGGCTGGTACTTGCCCGCCGGGTAGAGTGCCCCGGCCGCGCCCACCGTGATAATCCGGTCTACTCGATGGAAATGCATTCCGTTGATGATGAGAGGAACGGCGCGGCTGAGCACCGGATCGGCCTTGAGCGTGCGCGCGCCCAATGCGGAGAAGACCGCGCGGTGCCCCTCAATCGCGTCGCCTACCGACTGCGGATCGAATAGATCTCCCTGGATCACCCGCAATCCGTCTCGGGACTCCAGTGATTGCTCGTTGCGCACAAACGCCGTCACGCTATGGCCGAGCTCGAGCGCGCCAGCGACCAGCAGCCGGCCAATACCTCCACTAGCACCAAAAACGATGACCTTCATGAAAGTTCCGAGGGAAGAGATGTTCTACACGAGTACGAAAAAATGCTTCAGCAAGGGTCACTATACAGGGCAGCCCTTTACGCGACCGCCCCATAAGACAAACCGGCTGCGGCGATATTCATCCCACCAAGCAAGGAGCGTGATCGAGCATGCCGGAACACATAGCGCTGGAGAAGGTGGAATCTGCACTCACAGATGTAATCGAGAGCTTGCGAGCTGACCAGGAGGGATACCAGGAATTCGGAGCCCGTCTGAAGGATGCCCGGGCGAAGCGGCTCTTTCTCGAAGAGATGCAACGGCGAGCGGAGTATGCAGCGGAGCTGGAGAACGAATTGCACCGCATGGGTGTGCACGACGTGAAAGCGGGCGTGTCGCGCGCCGCAAAGCTCCGCCACTTCTGGGGAGAGGTGCAGGCCCATCTGGCCGGCGATCAGAAGGCGTTGTTGTCGGCTGCGGAGAAGAGCGATGACAAGGCCGAAAAAGCATACGCCAAGACGCTGAAGCTGGAGCTGCCGCTGCCATTGCGCGAGATGCTTGATCGGCAACTGGCACATATCCAGAGGTCGCACGATCAAGTGCGAGCGCTGCACGATCTTCCGTAGGCGGGGACTACTCGCGGATTGAATGCGGCCGCCCGGCGAAGGCGAACGCGAAAAAGCCGAGGATCAGGACCAGACCTTCCACGTGCACGGATTCGCGATGGAGCTTGTCGAACAACTCGCGAGCGGGGCTTGATTCCGGCAGCGCGGCGATGCCCACAGTGCCGCCGACGGATTCCTGCGCCGTATCCATCCGCGGAATGATTGAAAACTGCGAATAGGCAGTCAGCAGCACCATGCAGAACACCAGCACGGCCTGCGGCACCACCGAGTGCCAGCGTACCCTTCCCCGCAGCAGAAAACTGAAGGCCAGAAAAAGGACACCGCAGATCAGCCCCATGTAGTGCAGATGGCGCAGCGTGCTACCGACCACTAGTCCAGCGCCATGGATACCTTCGGCAGGATTGAGAAAGAGCGGCGGCAGCAAGCCGAAGGCGACGGCGGCGACCTGGACAAACAGCAGAAGCGCGCCCAGCCAGATGCCCAGCGCGAGAAGTGAGAGTGTGGTCAGAACGCTTCGCATAGCATGTTAAGGATGCCGCATTCATGCCACGAGGGGAAGCACATAACCGCGCTAGCGCTCTTTACTTGCGATCTCCGAACCGCTTCTCAGCGGAAACTACTCATTGCTGCGTCTGCGATGGCCTGCCAACCAGCCGCTCGATGCGCTTGGCGACGGGAGGATGGGTGGAGAAGAGATTGGCGAAGCTGGCGCCGGAGATCAGCGGCGCCACGATGAATAAATGCGCGGTCGAGGGCGTAGCGCCCATAGGGAGTCGCTTCGAGTAGGTATCGAGCTTCTGCAGCGCGCTGGCGAGCGCGTAAGGATTGCCGGTCATGTGAGCGCCGGTGGCATCAGCTTCATATTCGCGGGTGCGGGATATCCAGAGCTGGATAAGCATGGCCGCAATCGGCGCCAGGATCAGCATCAAGAGCGCGCCCATGCCGCCACCGCGGTCGCGGTCGCGGTCCCCACCGCCGCCGAAGAACATCCCGAAGCGGGCCAGTATCGTGACTGCGCCGGCCAGAGTTGCAGCCACAGAACTGGTCAGAATGTCGCGGTTGCGCACATGCCCGAGCTCGTGGGCGAGCACGCCGGCCAGCTCCTCATCACTCAGCAGATTGAGGATGCCCTGCGTGACTGCGACGGAGGCGTGCTGCGGGTTGCGCCCGGTAGCGAAAGCGTTGGGCGATTCGCTGGGGATGACATAAATCTTCGGCATGGGCAGCCCGATGCGCTGCGTCATTTGCTCCACCACGCTGTAGACGCGGGGGAGCTGCTCACGCGTCGCCGGCTGCGCGCGATACATCGAGAGAGCAAGCTTGTCCGAGTAAAAGTAACTGAAGAAATTCATCGCCACGGCGACGGCCAGGGCAACCAGCATTCCATTGCGCCCGCCAAAGTACTGGCCGATGAAGATGAGAAATAGGGTCAGCGAGGTAAGTAGCAGCGCGGTCTTGAGGGTGTTCATGGTCGTCGAGGTCCTGCAATCTACGGTACTCCAGAGATGCGGGGCGCACAGATTAGACGTGGAAGATGGGGAAGGGTCCGCTAAGGCGTGCGGGAGTAGCGAGCAAATGGAAAGGCCCTGCTTTTTTGCAGGGCCTTTGTGAAAGATTGTTACAGGTTTGATCAGAAGGTGAGCTTCAACTGGAACTCTGTTGAGCGCGCATCGCCCGCGTCGAAGGTGCCTGAACCGCGGGTGACCCGGTTCTGATCCTTCACGGTGAAATCGTACGGACCATTGGGGTAGTTGGTATCCCCAGTGCCGGGAGAATTCAACAATTCGGGGTCGTAGTTGTTGAGGGTGTAGTTGCCGAAGTTAGCCACGTTATACATGGCCACTCCTGGTTCCAGCGTCGTTGCCTCACCCAGCCATTTGAGCTTGATGGGATAGGTGAAGTTCGCATCAAGGGTACGGAAGGGGTAGTTCCGCAGGGTTGATCCAGGGGCGACTGAAACAGGCTGCATAACGCCTCCCAGAGCTGCCATCTGTTGCGCCGTGATCAAACCACTCTTGACCAACGTTTGACCGGCGGGTGTGAGCGTGCCTGCCAACTTGCTGTTGTAACTGTTGACTAGGTTGGGAAGATTCTTGTTGTTGTATTGCCGCATGAAGGCGCCAGGATTAGTGCCGGGGAATGGATCGCCGATCGAGCCGTCACCCGTATAGTCGGACTGAAATATCTGTCCGGAAGATCCGGTCGTAGTAGTATCCATCACCAGATTGCTGGCAGGCGAGCTGGAAATGTGCCCAGTCAAGCCGATGCGCGGCCCGTACTTCAGGAGCGCCGAACCGCCGAACGACAGGATGTGGGTGCGGTCCAACTGGCCGGGGCCGATGAAGCGGGTTGGCTGGTTGTAATCCCATGCGGCTGGGGTGAAGAAGGCATCCGAGCCACCCACCACACCGAATGTGGTGTTGACCTGACGAGAAAATGAATAGGAGGCTTCGAAGTTTGAACTGGCGATACCCGGAGCAGGATGATTTGCCTGCTGACGCAAGTTGAACTGCAGGGCGTCATATCCAGCACGGCCGCTCGGGAACTGGAACCATCCCTGACCGACCAGCGGGTTGATGCCGGGGAAGGCGAAGCCCCCAGGCGAAGGGTAACCGCCGTTTTGCTGCACGGGAGAGTCGAGTCCGTTGCCAGCGAAATCGGCAATGGTCGCGCCGCCAGCGATGGCCTCATCGATATTCGCATAGCCGCCGGCCGAGAGCGTCGCCTGAATGGCGGCTGAGGCTGCTGCAGGATCGAAGTATCGAGCGTCACCTATGTGGTTCGTATCGATCGCCTGCTCAATGTGGTTTGTGACGGAGTGGAGGTAGTCCACGCTCAGGATCGAGCCGTGCCAGAGTTCCTGCTGGAGCCCGATGTTGATCTGGGTGGCATACGCCGTCTTGAAGTTCGGAGCATAGGCGGCATAGCCGGCTGCGGTCGGCACAGCCAGTGTATTGCCAACATAGTCGCTATTGCTCGAAACACCGCCAGATTGGGTCGTAGCCGCCTGGTACTCCGCCTGGAGCGCAGCGAAAGCCGGTCCGGATTGCTGGATCGTCTCGTTGTTGCAGATATCCTGGATGGAGGTGCCGTTGTAGCTGTCGACCACCGTGTTACTGCCCGGCAGGGTAAAGGAGTAAATCCCGTAGCCGCTGCAAAGCTGCTTCGTGGCGTAGAAGCGGCCCTGTGCCAGCTTGAACGGGCGATCGAACAGAACGTTGTTGAATACAGAATTTTCGTAGTAAACGCCGATGCCGCCACGGATTACTGTTTTACCGCTTCCCCCAGGGCTGTAGGCGAATCCAAGCTGCGGGCCGAAGTTGAAGTTGGGCTGTTTTACGCGTGCGCCCAGTCCGGGTCCGAACTGGTCGAGCAGACGATCTGAGGGCGACGAGCAAGGGTTATAGCCGGTGAGGGATGTATCTACCACCGAGCAGGGAATGGGCGCCAGATCGGAGTCGGAACGTCCCGTATCACGCGACCAGCGGAGACCGAAATTGAGCGTGAAGTCCGGTCGTACCTTCCAGGCGTCCGCGACGTAAGCGAAGGTGCGCCAGTCCTCTTGGCCGCCGGCGGGAGCACCGAAGCCAGGGATTTCCGTGAAGTAGCCCTGCCCATTTCCAAGGATCACGCGGAAGGCGCCGTAGTCGAGTGGGTTGCTTGCATCGGGGCCGAGCAGCGTTGAGCTGTCAATCCTGACGCGCGGCGCCAGGCTGAAGAAGCCGGCGAAGCCGCCACCCAGGATGCGGTTGAAACCGGCGCCGTAGCGGATATTGTGCTTTCCCTTGATCCAGCTTCCGTCATAACGGAACTGCTTGTCGGATTGATAGGTCTGCTGAGGTGCGAGGTAGTTCGGACCGCTGTAGAGTCCCTGTGCGGGGTAATAGAACTCAATACCGGGCACGCCATAGTAGGTGTTCGAGGTGCTGACCGCGTTATCGATGAGGTTGTGGAACTTTTCATAGCTCACGCGGATGCTGTGCGTGGTATGTGCCGTCGAGAAATCAGCGCCGCCCGCGACACCGGGGGTGTTGTCGCGATTGGCATAGATCGAGTACCCGAGACCGAATGCCGATACAGCGGAATTGACCTCATAGTTCGCACGGGCAAAGAAGTGAATGCCATGCCAGCCGTTGTAATCCAGGCGCGCCGTGGAGTAGGTGTCGCGAAAAGGAGCAGGCACGAAGGAAAACGAATTGAAGAGGTTGGAGAAGAGCGGGCCTACGGTCGAGACGGTACCGGTGTCCTGCTTGATGCGCTCGGCGTTGCCGAAGAAGAACAGCTTGTCCTTGATGATCGGACCGCCGACGGCGCCGCCAAACTGATTGCGCTGGAAGGGGGTATCGATACCGCGCTCCGTGCCGAAGCCGACACTGTGGTCCTGGAAGTTATAGAACGCCATGCCATGGATGGCATTGGTGCCGGAACGGGTCGCGGCCTGGACCGAACCGGTTGATGTGATATCACCCGTGATGTCCTGAGTGGAACGTGCGATCTGGAACTGGTCGATCGCGCCCTGGGAGACATTAAAGATCGTGGTGCCCACGGTCTCGTCCGTGATGTCCTGGCCATCCAGCTGGATACGGGTCGTGCGGCCAGCCAGGCCACTGAAGGACAGCGCCGAATAGCCAGCCTTCGTTGGATCGAATGTTTCCCCACTCTGGAGCTGCACGCCCGGTTCGAGCTGCGCGAGATCGAGGAAGTTGCGGCCGTTCACCGGCAGCGTATCGATTTGAGATGTAGTGAGCGTGTTCTGCACGCTGGATTGCTCGGTATTGACCTGCACCGCACCGGCCTCTACCGTGACCGTTTCGCTGCTTTGCCCTACACTCAACCTGAAATTGCCGCCCGAGACCACGTTCACGTTCACCGCGACTGTCGATTTCAGGGTCTGGAAACCGGGAGCGGTAATCTGAACCGCGTACTGACCCGCATTGAGGGAACCGGAGTTGTAGAACCCCGCAGAATCAGCCCTGAGCGCGCGGTTAGTACCGGTGGCTATGTTGGTGATTGTGATTTGGGCGTTGGGGACCGCGGCACCCGAGGGATCAGTAACTGAACCCTGAATCGCACCGCTGGTGGGAGTTGCCTGGGCGAACGCGGCGGGGGTGGGGAGAGTGGCCGAGCCGAGAATCAACGATGCCAGAGCGAGAATACTGGCCGCCCCTGCCTTACGAAAACCAATTTTTTTAAACGAATGTGAATTCAAGGAGAATTCCTCCTGATGACGATGCAACTTTAGAGGCACGTTGCATACCAGTCATGGGGAGGCCGTATTCCCTATGTAAATCAGTAACTTAGGTGCGAAACATCAGAGAACAG
>JBJMGC010000087.1:0-5750 GCA_045808105.1 Acidobacteriaceae bacterium
CGGCAGCATGGAGAGGTCTTCACTTACCGGCCGCCAGTCGTTCGCATCCACATGCAATCGCTCGCGCATGGCGACCGCCTGCTCGCGCATGTTCCCCGGCAGCGATGCCATCAACTTGCCCAGCGCCCGCTCCGCTGCTGCTGCCAGACGAGGCTCGCTCAACGCGCGCGGCTGCGCCATCAGCAGCGCACGCAATTCGGAGGCATCGAGCCCCGGAACCTGGGTCCGCCATCCCTTTTCCAGTTGCCAGCCGCCCTGGGCCCCGCGGAGCGCCGTAATCGGCACTCCCGCGGCGCTGAGCGCTTCCATGTCGCGATGCATGGTTCGCTGGGAGACCTCCAGGCGCTCGGCAAGCGCGCGGCCGCTCATGCGGCCATGGGCCTGCAGTAAGAGCAGCGCAGAGAGTAGCCGATCGGACTTCAGGGGGTCACCTCGTTCATTCCATTTTTATTTTTAATCATGACATTGGTTGTCATATATAGATTTTTACTCTGGATTTCGTAATCAGAACCGCTCTGGAGGAAGAAATGGAATTGAAAGAGTTTTTCCTGAAGCAGCTTGAGCAGGAGACCACGCTCAATCGCAAAGTGCTGGATCGTGTGCCTGAGGGACGAAACGACTGGAAGCCGCACCAGAAGTCCATGGCGCTTGGGTATCTGGCTGCGCTGGTTGCTGCCATGCCCGGCTGGGTGGCCTTCATGATCGAAGGCGACCAGTTGGATTTTGAAGATCCGCAGGCTGACAAGTTCCGCACCCGCGCCGTTGAAACTCGAGCCGAGTTGCTGCAATTGCTGGACGATGGCTTCGCCAAGGCCAAACGTGCGCTCGAAGGCACGGATGAAAGGCACCTGCATGATCGCTGGCGGCTGGTCTCAGGAACTCGAGTGCTATCGGAGGGTCCTCGTTACGAGATGATCTCCGACGCGGTGTTCAGTCATCTGGCCCATCACCGCGGACAGTTGACCGTGTATCTGCGGCTGAATGAAGCCGCAGTACCGGCCCTCTATGGTCCGTCCGCCGATGAGGGACAAAAGATATAGCTCAGTGTTACGGCAGAGCGTGCAACGTGGTGTTGAAGAGGTAAGGATCCGCAAAATCCGTCCGATCTCCCGCCTTTTTGCCGGGGATCGGCTGCAGCCGGGCTGACAACGGCTTGTTCCACTTGGTTGCGAGCGAGGCCACATCCGCGTACATCCGCTCCATTTGTTCGAGACTGATCTCTCCCGGCAGCGGGATCGTATCCAGGCCGGTTCCGCAGACCGCAGAGTACGCAAGCAGAGAGTCAATGTTGTATGTGCCCTCCGCCCAGCGTTGTGCCATCAACCTGTCTTCCATCACCGGCACCATCAAGCCTGAATAGCCGGTCTGATGCTGCGGCACGGCTTTGACGGCAGCGGTGATGATGCGCGCGGCGGTCAGAGTTCCGCTGGATCCGAACTTCGCACCTGTGAATGCTTCGATGGCTGCTGCGATCGACACGTCGCCAAGCGGTGCTGGAGTAGGATCGACGCCGACGTAGGTCCAGCCCGTCTCCCCGGCAACCTTTCGGCCAATGGAATCGGCTACTGCCGCATGTTTTGTCAGCGCCGCGGTTAGGTCGGCAGTTGCAGCTTCGGCATTTCCTTTGTCTTTGGTGAAAACGTCCCGAACCACATTGGCGCCTTCGAATCCGATGGCGAACTGCCTGCCGGCACCCGTGTGATACGAACCTGGAAAGAACGGCGACAGCGGCTTCAGCATGGCGGTCGCGGTGAAGTTGAATGTGCCCTGGCTGTGCGGGCTGTGCTCGCTCACGTATCTCACCAGCTCTGCCGTTCGATCGATGGTCTTCCAGTGAATTCCCCTGTCATCCGCGATGATCGTGCTGCTCTCGATGTTTGGCAGGGTGGAGAGCGCCCGCTCCAACAGGTGCATGGTCGCCGGATTATCGCTATCGTGCAGCATGGCAGGTCCAACGTTGGGTATGAAGTCATCCTTCACGGACAGATCATCGAGCTCCCGCAAAAACGCCAACGCCTTGTCTTCAGGCATCCCGGCCACCAGCTCTGCCAAGGGCTGTGTGGTGATGCGAATTGTTTCCACTTCGTATCCTGAAGCCGCGAACCCTGCCTTTGCCTGCTTGAGGACGGCAAGCGTGTCCTCAATCTGCTTTCGGTACTGGCTCTGATCCAGCCTCACGAATGCAGTGATTGCCCGAACCTTTGGGTTCTGTGACTGCGCTGCAACAGTGCCGGCCTGCGCCATCAGCGCAAACGACACAGAAAGGGCAATGGCATGGAAAATTCGGGTCATTCGATCTCTCGTCATTTGATCTTCTACTTGAACGGGGGCGGGAGACGCAGTATAGCGTCGGCCAGATAGCTTCCGCAGTTTTCTCTTCGAAGATGGAACATTTTCGAGCCCACGTCGTAGATGACAGACATCGGCGGGTGACAGCATGGCGGCTCTGCGGCAGGACTTTGTGTATACGCTTCGGCGGCTTTCGGCCTCGCCGGGCTTTGTGCTGGCGGTGGTGCTTTCGATCGGCATCGGCATCGCCACCAACGCAACGATCTTTTCCATCGTGAGCCGATTTGTGCTGCGGCCTGCGCCCGTCGGCGACCCCGGTACGCTTATGGCGCTGCACACCACGCACGATGGGGAGCAATGCTGCAATGGCTTCTCCTGGCCAACGTATGCCGATGTTCGCGATCAGGCCAAGTCCTTCTCTGGAATCGCGGCCTACGATGAGCTGGTCGCCGGATCGATCGGCGGGAAAGGCGAGCCCGAGCGCGTCTGGGGACAGGCGGCAACCGCAAATTACTTCGATGTCGCCCGCCTCGGCATGACCCTCGGTCGCGGATTTCTGCCGTCGGAAGAACATCAGCCGGTCATCGTCCTCGGCCATCGCCTCTGGCAGCACCACTTCGCCTCTGACCCGAATATCATCGGCAAAGCCATCACGCTCTCCGGTCATCCATACACCGTGGTAGGTGTTTCTCCAGCCGGCTTCCACGGGCTCGACATCGTCCTCGATCCGGTGTTCTGGGTACCTCTCGGCAATGTCGAGCAGCTTGCCCCGAGTACTCCAAAGCGCGATGCGCGCGACCAGCACTGGTTAGCGGTTGTCGCGCGATTGAACGCCGGCATCTCCTCTATGCAGGCTTCTGCGGAACTGGCAACGCTGGCGAAACATTATGCCAAAGCCTCTCCGGCGACGGACAAGGGCGGCGGATTCCTTCTGACGCAGGCCGGTTCCCTGCCGCCCGGACGTGATCACTCCGCGATTCTGATGTTTCTGGGAATCCTCTCCGTTGCTGTGCTGCTGGTGCTCTGCATCGCGTGCGCGAACGTCGCCAATCTCCTGCTCGCTAAAGGAGCGGCACGTCAGCGGGAAATGGCCATTCGTCTCGCACTTGGTGCTGCTCGCACAAAGTTGCTGCACCAGATGCTCATGGAAAGCATCCTGATGGCGTTGGGCGGTGGCCTCGTCGGCATCCTGCTGGCTCTCTGGGCAACCGGCGCTCTCTCTGCCTTCCGTGTTCCCGCGGCTGTACCGCTCGATATGAGCGTTGCCGTGGACTGGCGTGTCCTGCTCTACACCTTCGCGCTTAGCCTCGCGACTGGGATTTTTCTCGGTATCGTTCCGGCTTGGATTGCGTCGCGACCGGTCCTTAGCAGCGCTCTGAAAGGCGAGGACGCGATGGCTCGCCCTGGTCGTCGAGTCAATCTACGGAGCGTCATGGTCGTGGCGCAGATCGCTATGTCCCTTGTCTTGCTCTGCGGCACCGGACTGCTGCTGCGGAGCCTGCAGAACGCGTCGAGCATCGACATTGGCTTCCGCTCTCGCGGGCTGCTCATGATGTCGGTCGATCCGCGCGTGCACGGGTACACGCCTGAACGCACTACCCAGTTCCTCACCCAACTGCGGGAACAAGTGGCAGCTCTGCCGGGGGTCACATCTGTGGCAGCGACTGATTCCCTCCCGCTCTCGGGCGGACACCGCAGCGACGGCTTTTCTATCGTCGGCGGAAAGGTCGAACAGAATGTGCCCATTGTCGACCTCTACATGGCCACATCCGGCTACTTTGAAACTCTCGGTATCGCGCGCCTCATGGGGCGCGACTTCGCGCACGAAGCTCCTAACGGGCAGAAGGTCGGCATCGTGAACGAAGCGTTTGTGCGGCAGCTCTTCCACGGAGAAAATCCCCTTGGCCGGCACGTCAACGGCGCGGGTGTCGACTACCAAGTCATCGGTGTCGTCAAAAACATCAAGTCGCGCACCATCGGCGAGAACACGCGGCCCATCCTCTTCCGCTCGCTTGCGCAGAGCACCGGCAGCGATCCATCCTTCCTTGGTTATGAGCTCATCGTCCGCTATTCGGGGGACTTCGCGGCAGTGGCGAATGAACTCCGCAGCCAGATCCATGCTCTTGACCCAGCGATGGCGGTGTACAACGCCGAGACGATGGAGGAGCATCTACGCAGCGCGCTCTTCCTTCCACGCCTCGGCGGCACGCTTTTCGGCGTCTTCGGCCTCACAGGGCTACTGTTGGCCACCATCGGACTGTACGGCATCATGAGCTACTCGGTAAGCCGGCGCACGCGGGAGATCGGCATCCGTCTGGCTCTGGGAGCACAGATTGGTTCTGTGCAGCGGCTGATCGTGCGCCAGGGCATGCTGCTTGCAGCGGTTGCGCTCGTCCTCGGACTGCCCGTGGCACTGATGCTGGCAAAGTTTTCCAGCAGCTTCCTCTATGGCGTGCAGCCGCATGACCTGGTGACGTTCCTGAGTGTCCCTCTTCTCCTTTTAGGCGTGGCACTGATGGCCTGCTGGATACCTGCGAGACGGGCGGCTCGCGTCGATCCGCAAAGCGCTTTGCGCTACGAATGACAAGCAACTACGTAAGAAGCGCCGGCCGACAGCCCGGCTTCGCGTCTGCTACCCTTGATGGTTTGCAGATCTGCTGTGAAGGACGTAGCGCGCGATGGCTTTCAAGTTCAAAAACGTCGATTTCATTGGCTTCGATTCACTACTTTCCGACGATGAGCGAATGGTTCGCGACACTGCTCGCCGTTTCATTGACGACAACCTGATCCCCATCATCGAAGAATGCAATCGCGAGGGCCGCTTCCCGCGTGAGCTGGTGAAGCCAATGGGCGAGATGGGTTTCTTTGGCGCCAATCTTCATGGCTATGGCTGTGCCGGCATGTCCAATGTCGAATACGGCCTGGTGACCCAGGAGATGGAGCGCGGCGATTCGGGCATTCGCTCCTTTGTCAGCGTGCAGTCCGCGCTCGTGATGTATCCGATCTACACCTTCGGCTCAGACGAGCAGAAGGACGAGTGGCTGCCCGCCATGGCGAAGGGCGACAAGCTGGGCTGCTTTGGTCTGACCGAACCGGATTTCGGTTCGAATCCCGGAGGCATGCGGACGCGCGCGCGCCGCGATGGCGGCGACTACATCCTGAATGGCGAAAAGATGTGGATCACCTCCGGCTCCATCGCCGATGTCGCGGTGATCTGGGCCAAAGTGGCGGACGAGGAGGATCGTGTTCGCGGCTTTCTGGTTCCCACCAAAACGCCGGGTTTCCGCGCCTTCGATGTACACGGCAAATGGTCGTTGCGCGCCTCGGTCACTTCGGGACTCTCGTTGCAGGATGTCCGGCTGCCCGCCTCGGCGCTACTGCCCGGTTCCGGTGGCCTGAAATCCCCGCTGATGTGCCTGAACCAGGCGCGTTACGGCATTGGCTGGGGCGCGCTGGGCGCA
>JBJMGC010000088.1:0-5674 GCA_045808105.1 Acidobacteriaceae bacterium
GTGATCACCGTATCGGCGCTCGTCAAGCCGCTGGTGATCTGAACATGGCCATCGTCCGTGATCCCGATGCTGACAGCCTTCTTGTGTGCTGTTCCATCCGCGCCCACAACCATCACAGATCTGCTGCCGTCCTGCGCGGTCAGCAGCGCCGACGAGGGAACGATCAGCGCCTGCGGTACCTGCCTGCCCACAATCGACGCATGCACCGGCGTGCCAACCTTCAGCGTTCCTTTCTTGTTTTCGATCCGCAACCAGATCTCCACGGTCGTGCTGCCCGGATCGAGCGCGGGGCTGATCAGAGACACCTTCGCCGGCACTGGGTCCGCAACGCCCGGCACCGCAACAGTCGCGGCATCGCCTACCTTCATCTGCTGCGCGAGCTGCTGGGCCAGATGGATCTTCGCCAGCAGGGCAGACGTGTCCATCACGGTCAGGAGCGTCGATCCAGCAGCTACAGTTTCTCCCGCGAAGAGCGGCCGGTCGGTGACGAAGCCGGAGATCGGGCTCCGTATTTCTGAATAGGAAACCTGCGCCTCCGCGCCCTTGTACTTGCCCTCGGCCGAGGTGAGCTGCCCCTTCGCCGCCTCAAGGGACGCCTTGCGCGACACGCTCTTCTGTGACTCCAGATGCTTTGCCGCCGTATCGTACGCAGCCTGCGCCTGCACCAGCGCGGCCTGCGCCGTATCCAGGTCGCGGCCGGGTATCGCGCCTTCGGCAAACAGCTGCTTGCGTGCATTCACAATGCTTTGGTTCAGTTCCAGGTTCGCCTTTGCTTGCGCGACATCGAGCTGCGCTTTTTGATAGTCCTCCGGCACCTGGGCCTGCGTTGCGGTCGCGTACGCCGCCTGCGCCGCGGTGTAGGAGCCGCGATTGTCCAGCGCTGCCGCCGTCAGGTCGCGATTTTCCAGCGTAGCTAACAATTGTCCTGCCTTCACGTGCGCGCCGCGTTGCACGTAGAAGTGGCGGACCGGCGCGGTGATCTTGGGAATGATCGCTGCCTGCGCCACCGGCGCGAGCACTGCGTCCGCAGGGATATGCTCGAAAATCGTGCCTATCTCCGGGTGCTGCGCCTGTACCGTCACCAGCGGCGTCGGTGCGCTTTCGCGCTTGCCGCAGCCGGCAACCGATGCGAGACCGAGTGCAACAACCGGCAGCATCAGCAACGAGAACCTTCGCGTCTTTCTGTGCGCTCTCATTCTCACATCGTCCCCGTCAGCGTCTGCAGATTGGCCAGACCCGTTTCATATCGCACGATGCCGTCCTCGCGCGCATTCTCTGCTGCGGTCAGCGCCGTCTGCGCGTCCACCACTTCCAGCGCTGTCGCCTCGCCCGCCGTGTAGCGGAGCTTGGTCAGCCGCAGACTCTCCGCCGCTGTCGTCGCACTCAGGTCGAGCGATGCCGCCTGCCGCTGCGCCTCTGCTGCTTCCGCAAAGGCCTCGTCGAGCGCGGCAATCAAGTGCCGCTGTGTCGCGGTCAGCGCCACGCGCGCGGCATCGCGGCGAATCTCCGTCTGCTTCACCCGATGCGGCGTCGCCAGCCAATCCCACACCGGTATATCCACCGTTGCGCTCGCGGAATAGCCTAGATTGCTCACGCCCGTTGGTCCCTTGACGGCAAACTGCGCGGCGTCGATGCCGTAGTTGAAATTCAGCGCGAGATCGGGCAGGTACGCCGCGCGCGCGCCCAGCACCTCCGCATCGCTCATGTGCACAGCACCCAGCGCACTCTTGAGATCTGGATTATGTGCCGTGGCTGCCGCCTCCACATCGGTGCGCGAAGGCATTGCCGGGAGCGCCGTGCTCTCTGTCGTGTAACTCGTCCGCGGATCGGGAAAGAGCAGCACACCCAGCTCCAGCCGCGCCTTGTCCGCCGCCAATCGCGCATCGGCGAGGTCACGCTGGCGCTGTTGCTGCTGCAATTGCGCCTTCACCACGTCGGCATGCGCGACTTCGCGTGCGGTCTCGCGCTTGTTTGTCAGATCGCTGAAGCCGGTGGCCTCATTCTCGGCTCGCTCAGCTACGGCAACCTTGCGCTCATTCGCGGTGAGGCTGAAATAGAGACCGACCACAGTGGCGACCAGGCCCCGCCGCGCCACTTCATACTCTGCAGCAGCGCGCGCGGCCGTCGCATCGGCCAGCCGCACATCAGCAACGCCCTTCAGCCCCATGGTCTCGGTTAGGGCTGCCTGACTCGTGTACTCGTGCACCGCATTGTTGGCAATAAAGACGGGCGAGGGCGTCTGGGTGCCGTCGACGCTTACCGTTCCAGCCGTACCCTGTGTGTAGAGAAACTGATTGTGATAAACGGCGTTCGGCAGCAGGGCCGCTCGCGCAATGGAGCGATCGAGCTCAGCCGCCTTTGCCTCTCCCCGCGCCGCCGCGAAGTTGGGCTCGTTCGCTTGCGCGCGCTTAGTGGCTTCAGCCAGTGTGATCACCAGCGGCGCGCCTGATTGTGGACCCACCATCACCGTCTGCGCAAAGCAGCGCATCGAAAAAAAGCAGAGAAGAAGGCCGGCCACGCAGAATCCGGGGCGCGCGTGGTGAGGCTTGAGCGTTTTCACTGTAGCTGCATACGAGAGCGCAATCATCGACGCGGCTTTTCCGTCAAGAAAAGCCACGCGTTGCGACGCTCGGCTGTACAAAGTAGCAGTGAAAATGCTCTTGAAATGCCATCTCATCGAGCCTTCAAGGTAACTATTTCAACATTAAATCTCAATGAAGCAACGAGTTGCCGGATTGTGCCGCGCACGCTTGCGAAGAAGACGCGGAATCCTCGCATCAAGGCTACCCGGCTGCTAACTCACTGGCGTACAGACAGCGAAACCGGCGTCGTATTCCACCCTCGCAGTTGGAGCCGAAGGCCACCTTCGCACGCACCTTCCGGGATTGCGATCGTGACTTGTCGATCTTCTCCTGGCAGCAGTGACACGTAATTGTCGCTATAGTACGCGGGCAGCACCTGCGATCCATCGGCGCGCAGCAGGGTCAGCTTATTCTCAAGTGCCGCCACCTGCCCGGTATTGCGCAGATCTACGTGAATCTCGCCCTTGGACGCTGGCGCTGCCGTCGCGGTTACGGTCGCTGCGGCCAGCCGATCCAGTGCGCGATAGGCCGCCTCATGCGCAGCTCGCCAGTAGAAATTGTCAGACGCGAGCTGCCCGTTCGCGCCGCGTAGCTCCAGCCGCACCAGCACCACTCCGTCTTCGCCCATCAGCGGCGCCAAAGCAAGGGCGAAGCCCGGCGTCACTGCATCAGCCGCAGCACTCATCACGGCGTCTTTGCTCAGCAGCAGCTTATTGTCCAATCCATACACGCGCGCGGTCAGCTTCAGTCCCGCTCGCGCTTCAGTCGTGGTATTCGTCACCGACACGGTATCGTTGGAGAGATCAAGCTGCACGTGCACCGGCTCGCAAGCCTTCTTCACTCCGTAATAGGAGGCTTGCGTGTCGTAATCGGAGGTAAAGATCTCCCACATGGTGCTTGGCCATGCCGGTTGCGTCATCCACAGCATGCGCCCGCTGTTAGGCGACCATAAATGCGCATTCATTCCCTCGAAGATGGCGCGATGGTCCACATAGTTCATCATCTGCGCCTTACGAACATAGTCGTCGAGATTCGTCGCCGCGCCGAACATCGCCTCCATGTGCTGGTTGAAGGGATTCACGTCGCCGTTTCCTGCCTGATGCCAATCGTGGTACGCCCAGTCGTCCGACACAGGCCAGTGATCGGCCTCCGATATCCAGCGGCTGAACCATTCGCGCGTCGGTAGTGACGGGGTTCCTGTCTCGACAGAGAAGCCATGATTTAGGCGCGTGTAATAATCCGCCGGATCCTGATACGAATACGGTCCGCTGCCCTGCAGGTTCACTGCATTTGAACTCGGGGAGTAGTAGCGCGTGCTGTCGAGCGAATGGATCAGCCGAATCAATCCTAGGTTGATGATCGGCTGCGGCACGCCTTCATTGCGACCGCACCACATCACGACCGATGGATGATTACGATAGCGCTCAATGGTGTCCTTCGCGTTATCAAGGAAGAGCTGCGGGTCTTGCGCCTCGACGTTGTAGTTCTGCGTTGAATCCCAAAAGTCGTTCCAAACCATCAATCCGTACTCGTCGGCCAGGTCGTAGAAGGTCTCTTCCGTGCTCTGCCCCACCCAATTGCGGATGATGTTCAGCCCCGCATCGCGATGCAGCCGGAAGTAGGGCTCCAACCGCTCGCGTGAAACGCGCTTACGCGCATCATCCATGCCCCAGTTGCCGCCGCGCGCGGCGATGCGCACGCCGTTCACCTTGATGACCAGGTAGGGTGCCGGGCCGAGATCGCCATCCGGATGAAGCGACTCCGCAGCGTCCGCACCTGCGGCAATCGACGCAACAGCTCGCATTTCCCCTTTTTGCTGCAAGATCACGCGCATCCCTTCGTGGGAGACATTCACAGCTGGCATCGCACGTTCGCGGTCCTCGGTCGGTGAATACTCCACACGTCGCAACGTCCCACTGGTATCGAACAGACTTAGTTCATAGGTAATCTCGCGTACGCCGAACTGTGACGTGATGGTGCTGGTCGCACCGCTATCCTCATCAAACGTAACTTGGAGGTGGTACAGTTCCGGCTTGCCATAGCCATTCGGCCACCAGAGACGAGGATGCTCCAGGTGCAATTGCCGAAACTCCACCGGCTTTAGCTCAATGCTTTGTTCACCGGGCGCAACCGTGATCTCCTTTGACACGTCTACGCCTTCGAACGAAGCCGTCAGCTTGCCGCGTTTCGCCTCGTCACTAGCATTGCTCAGCGGTACAGTGATCGACACATCTGCCTGCGTGGTGTCTGTCTGGCCATTCTGTAGCAGGGGAAGCGTCGTGACCACCTGCGCGTCGCCCACCTTTACCTGTCCGCTCGGCACCAGCCGTACATCCTGCCACAAGCCGGTGTCACGATCGCGCTCCGCCGGAATCCAGTCCCAGCCCTCGGTCGCGATGAACGTTGGTCCATCCAAACACATCATGCCGCCGTTCTCGCCCGGGCCGCCCAGAATCGACTGCTCTTGTGGAATGCCCGGATGCGGCGGCGGTGAAATCCGGATGGCCAGCGCATTCGTTCCGCCCGCGCGCAGATCGTCGGTGACGTCGAAAACTCCGCGGTCAAATGCGCCCGTCACCTGCCCCACGTGTTTGCCGTTCAGCCATACCTCGGCGTGGTAGTTGATGCCCTCCAGCACCAGCGTGCGCCGGTCGTTTTGTGACTGCTTGGGTGCGGTGAACTCCGCGCGATACCAGTAGTCCTGCTTATTCAGCGATTCCGGAATCGCCATGTTGTTTAGTCCGTAGTCGGGGTCAGGATAGATTCCGCGATCGACCATCGTGGTCAGCACCGTCCCAGGTACGGTCGCGGCCCACCAATCTGCAGTGCGAAAAACCGATTTCGAAATCTCTTCCGGCGTAGCTGTCATCTTCGGCGCAGGGATCAGCTTCCATCCGCCGCTCAGTGTCCAGGCACCATCTTCGCCCTTGCGCAGCGTCGTCTTCGCCGCCGGTTCCGGTGCGGGTTTTGGTTGTGAGAAGGGTGCTTCACTTCGCGGCAAGGTCGCGGGGTCCTGCGGCGCGCGATAGCCCGCCTGCCCTCGCGTCTGTACCGGCCACGGCTTCGATGCCTCTTCAAAGCTGATCAGCGAA
>JBJMGC010000089.1:0-6639 GCA_045808105.1 Acidobacteriaceae bacterium
CCGCCACCGCCGCCATCTTTGTTAAAGAAATCACCGCACCCGGCAAGCAGCAATGCTGAGCCGCACAGGAACCCCACAACCGATCGACTCCGAAGCCATCTGCCGAGCATGTCACTCATCCTATATGCGCCCAGAAATGCCGCCGAGAATCTCAGCACACCCTGAGCAGAGCGCTCCAACCCTATCCTGGCGCGGGTACATTCGCATCGACGCACGTGGACTCCGGAACGCTCACCGTTGCAATGGGGTAAGTGACGAAAAGGGGAGGGACTGCTATTCGAGACTGGAAGGCTCTGCGTCCTGGCAGGAGGCACAAAGCCCCAGAACGTCCACCGCGTAGCGCTCAGCAACAAAACCATTGGGCAGGCGGTGAGGCTGTGGCAGCTCGCCAAGCTGCTCCTCATCCAGGTCGTAGATCGCCTTGCACCGGGTGCAGACCATATGGTGGTGCGGACGATCGTTCATCTCTACCCGAAGAGACCCGTGGTGCATGCTCACCTCGCGGAAAAGTCCGCTGGCAATGAACAGGTGGATGTTCTTGTAGACCGTGGCCAGCGAGATGGAAGGAATACGCGCCTGCACACGCTCGTAGACCTCTTCCGGGCTGGGGTGCCCGGGGATGCTCTGCATCACCTCGAACAGCACCTGCCGCTGGTGCGTGACGGCAATGCCATGCGCAGCACAGAGATCCCGGAAGGATCGGTCGTGATACGGCCCAGTTTGCTCCGGAATGTGTGCAATCGACATGCTGTCACAATTGGAAAATAGTTATCGAAAAGTGTCAATTCCCCGTGAATCCCCCGGCAAGCTGGGCTAAGCCACGTCGCCGGAGGGCCAGTTCTCAATTCGGACGGTCGCGCCAACCGCGACCAAAGCGCTCGTCGAGCGGCTGTCTTCCGCGGAAGCCTGACTCGAGCGTATGCCAGTATTCGATGCGCCTTTCGCCCCGGCGCCAGCACAGCAGCACCAGGTCGCCGTCAATACGGCAGGGGAAATCCAGCAGGCCAGTGTCTAAGTCCTTTACCTGCACCCCGATAGAATCGATCTCGCCAAGCGATTCTTTCGCCTTCTGCACCTGCGCTTCCACTTCCGTCCGATTGCGTGCCACGCTCCCGATATCGACAGTCATTCCGCCCGACAGGAAGATACGCTGACGGAGGGACTGGATGTCACCCTCCAGCCGCTCTGCCTCTTCTTTGGAAGCAATCACCTGCTCCAGCAGCGACTCGACCACGGGCAGCAGCGCGTTCGCCTCTTCCAGTGTGAAAGTCTTCATGCGCTCCTCTATGCGCTTCGTAGTCCGGCCTCCGCCATCGGCACTTCTGCCGGACGGGCCTTCGGTGCGGGAACGCCGATTTCCAGCATGCGATCCAACGCCACCTTCGCCCAGTGTTTCACATCTTCATCGACGCGAATGCGGTTCACCACGCGGCCTTCTACAAGGTTTTCCAGCGCCCACGCCAGGTGCTGCGGCGAGATGCGGTACATCGTGGTGCAGAGGCAGCCGGTATCGTCCAGCGTCATCACGTGCTTGCCTTTCGCTGCAAACCGCTTTGCCAACCGGTTCACCAGATGAATCTCTGTACCGATGGCAAAGGTGCTGCCCTCCGGCGCCTTCTCGACCAGCTCGATGAGCCGTTCCGTCGAACCCAGCGCGTCCGCTTTCTGACAAACCTCCCAACGGCATTCCGGGTGCACGATGACCTGAACATCGGGATACTTAGCGCGCATCGCGTCTACATGGCTGGGCAGAAACCGCTGGTGCACAGAGCAATGGCCCTTCCAGAGAATCACCTTCGCTGCGCGCAGCCGGTCCGGCGACACGCCGCCATTGATCTGCCACGGATCCCACACCACCATTTCGTGCATGGGAATGCCCATCGCATAGGCGGTATTGCGGCCCAGATGCTGGTCGGGCAGGAACAGGATCTTCTCGCGTCGCGCAAAGGCCCAGTCGAAGGCAGCGGCCGCATTCGATGAAGTGCAAACCAGTCCGCCGCGCTCTCCGCAAAACGCCTTGATCGCCGCGGTGGAGTTCATGTAGGTCAGCGGCACGACTGCGTCTTCCCCAACTCCCATGCGCTCCAGCGACTCCCAGCAGGCTTCGACTTGGCTGATCTCCGCCATGTCCGCCATCGAGCAGCCGGCGTTCAGGTCGGGCAGGATCACCTGCTGACCAGCCTTGCCCAGCACATCAGCGCTCTCGGCCATAAAATGCACACCGCAGAAAATCACGTAGCGCGCATCTGTGTTCGCCGCAATCTTCGAAAGCCGATACGAGTCGCCGGTGTAATCGGCGAAACGGATCACCTCGTCCCGCTGATAGTGATGACCGAGCAGGACGGTGCTCTTGCCAAGCTTCTGGCGAGCGGCGGCAATGCGCGCGTCCATGGTGTGGTCGGGCAGGGTGAGGTAATTCTCCAGCGAGCAGGCTTCGCCCTCAACACCGGAAATCGGGGCGACAGCTACACGCGTAGCAGGGGCATCTTCTACCAGCAATTCCATCGTCTTCCGCCTTCAGTCCGGCCGCCTTCTTGAGCGCCGAACGGGGATGTTGAAAGCACTCTCGGGTTGCAGCCGGCTCGCTGCGAAGCTTCCTGCTTCGCCCAGCCTGCGGGGATGTTGCAACCGCGTTACAACAGATGTCTGTCCGGATGCGCGGGACGCAAAATCCACACGCTGGACATCGCTTCTGTTCTTCCTAGTCTAATACAGCCTGTAATACAGGCGTAATACAGCATCTGATCCGGCAATGCGCCAGCCAGGCTACTCGCAAAAAAACCCGTCAGGCCGCGCTGCTCCCAGCACATCTCCCGGCAACCTCTAAGGACCCAAGGCAAGGTCACGCCAGCGAAAGGTATATTTGGAAAGGAATGCCACTGTCAGCCATCCTTTGCCTCTGCCTTTTCTCTCTGGCACACGTGGCGGACGCCCCGCTGCCACCGGTCAGTCAAGCCACCTTCGGTGTGGGTGACACGCTGATGATTGTCGTTGTGGCGCTTATCGTGTTTGGACCGAAGAAGCTGCCCGAGATCAGCCGCCAGATTGGCAAACTGCTCTACGAATTCCGCAAAGCTTCGAACGATTTCAAATTCCAGATTGAGGAGGAGCTGCGCGCTTCCGAACAGGCCGAGCGCCAGAAGGAGCTCTCCGCCCAGTCCGCTATCGCGCAGCCGGCAACCCCGGTAGCCATCACCGCCGGTGAGACCGTCAGCGCCGAAACGACAACTACAGAGCCAGCCATCGAGGGTGTGCGCGCTCCAGAGCCCAGCAATCCAGAGCCAAGCAATCCGGAGCCAACTAGCAGCGAGATTAGCGGGAGCGAAGCTCCCTCAACACCGGATCCGGAAGCTTCCACCATTCCCACTATCCAGCTGCCGGCCAGCGGCCTTCCCGTCAGCAGCCGGTCGCCTTACCACCCTGTCGAGAACACCGAAGGCGCCACCGACGTGACCGCCGCGGGCGAGTCATTAGATGAGCCGCGGGCGCTAGAAAAGCCGCAAGCGCCAGACGAGCCGCAGGCACTCGACGAGCTGCAGGCGGATGCGCAGGACGCGGTCCGGGCCGCCGCCGCTGACCCTTCCTATAACCAGCCGGAAGCCTATAAGCAATCCGGAGACGCCATACCCACTCATCATGGATGAAGACCTCGTCGAGCGCGCGCGCAACGCGGTGACCGAACGTGCCGACCTGCCAGGCATGAGCCTGATCGAGCATCTCGAAGAGCTCCGCCGCCGCCTGATCCACTCCGCCGCCTACCTGGTGATCGGCTTTTTTGTTGCCTACGGCTTTCACAACCGGTTTACAGAGCTTCTGGAGCAGCCGCTCAATTTCGCGCTGCAGCGACACCACCTGCCGACCGGGCTGGTCTATCTGAATCCAATCGAGCCCTTCAACTTTTCTTTGAAGTTGAGCTTTATCGCCGGCGCGATCATTGCGTCGCCGTTCATCCTTTATCAGGTATGGCTGTTCATCTCACCCGGCCTTTACCGCCACGAGAAGCGATATGTATGGCCGTTCATGGGCGCCACCGTGACTCTCTTCCTTGCCGGCGCTTTCTTTGGATACCACTACGTCTATCCCGGCGCGCTTGACTTCCTTCTCGGCTATGGCAAGCACTTCACCCCCATGGTCACGATCACCGAGTACACCGATCTGTTCATGACAGTGATTCTGGGCATGGGCGCGAGCTTCGAGCTTCCCGTTCTCGTCTACTTCCTGGCGTTGTTCGGTATCGTGACTCCCAAATGGCTCTGGAAGAACATCAAATACGCCATTCTCGTGATCGTGATCATTGCGGCTGCGATCACACCCACGCCGGACCCGCTCCAGGTCCTGGTCTTTGCCACCCCGCTGCTTGCGCTCTACATACTAGGCATTCTCGTGGCGTACATCGTGCATCCGTCGCGGCGTGACCGCAAGAAGCAGGAGGCTGCCTCCTGATCCGCCGATTCTGTCTTCTCACCGCACTGCTGTTACAGGTTCCCTTGCTGCAAGCGCAACCGGTGCCTCAATTCAGCGGGGCCAAGGCGCTCGAATACGCGCGGCAATTCGTCGCCTGCGGGCCACGCTTCAACGGCGGCGCCGGGCTGGTCTGCGCGCAGAACTACCTGAAGAAGCAGTTCGCACACGACAACCTCCAGGCCGACAGCTTCGTTGCCTCCACGCCTGCCGGGCCGCAGCAGATGACGAATTTCATCGTGCGCTTCCCGGGCAAGAAGGACGGCATCATCGTGCTCGCCACGCACTACGAGACGAACTACCCGCTCCGCAACACAACGTTCGTCGGCGCGAACGATGGCGCTGCCACAACCGGCCTGCTGCTGGAGATCGCAAATCATCTGCGTGGCCGTACCCTGGATGGCTACAGCGTGTGGCTCGTCTTCTTCGATGGCGAAGAGGCAGTGGAGAGCTGGAGCCCGTCTGACTCGCTCTATGGCAGCCGCCACCTGGCCGCGAAATGGCAAATGGACGGCACTTTGAAAAAGATCAAGGGCTTCCTGCTGGCGGACATGATCGGCGACCGCGACCTGGACGTAGCCCGAGTGACGACCGCGACCCCGGAAACCGAAGACCTGGTCTATGACGCCGCGAAGAAGACCGGCAACGCGAGTCATTTCTTTAAGACCGAGGCCGCGGAAGAGGACGATCATCTCCCATTCGTACAGCGGGGCGTACCTTCTGCCGACGTCATCGACATGGACTTCGGGCCGCACGATGCCGCACATCCCGATGGATGGCATCACACACCCGAGGACACGCTCGACAAAATCAGCGCGAAGAGCCTCACCATCTCCGGCGACGTGTTTCTGGAAAGCATCCGACTACTGAATGCACACTGAGCCCGCATGATCGCCGGCGCGCCCCTCACCTACTGGATCGGTTTTCACGCGGTCGTCCTGGCGCTGCTGGTCGTCGACCTCGTCGTGCTTGGCCGCAGGCCTGAGGGCCCGCGCTTTCGCACCGCGCTTATCTGGACCATCTTCCTCTTCCTGCTGGCGCTTGGCTTCGCCGGATTCGTGCTGTACACACAGGGCCAGGAGCGCGCGCTCGAGTTCGTCTCCGGCTATCTGCTGGAGAGCTCGCTCTCTATCGACAATCTCTTTGTCTTTCTCGTTTTGTTCGGCAGCTTCGGCCTGACCGTCGGCCAGCAGCATCGCGCACTGAACTATGGCGTGCTGGGAGCCATCGTGCTGCGTGCGCTCTTCATCGTGGCCGGAGTCGCGCTCCTCGATCGTTTTGCAGCCATGCAGTACATCTTTGGCGCCTTGCTGATCTATGCAGCGTGGCGGCTCGTGCGCCAGAAAAAAGGCCGAAACGCTCCGCCGTCCATCTCGCACTGGGTGCAAAGCCGCGGCTGGCGTGTGTCGCCGATGTTGCTTGCCGTTCTGGCGATCGAGATCACCGACGTGGTCTTCGCCATCGACTCCGTGCCCGCCGTGCTCGGCGTCACGCACGACACATTCATCGTCTACACGTCGAACATCTTCGCCATCCTGGGGTTGCGTTCGCTTTACTTCGTGCTGCAGAGCCTGCTCCACCGGCTGCATCTGCTGCACTATGGCCTGGCGGCGATTCTGGTCTTTGTCGGCGGGAAAATGATGGCGACGCGCTGGTTTGAGGTTCCGACACTCTGGTCTCTCGTCGTCATTCTCGTCACCGTGGCTATATCCGCTGCCGCGTCTCTGCTGCTACCCGCCCAACCGGAGCACTCAATACCGCAGCAATCAAGGTAGTGCCGGCGACTCCCGTTGCGCGGGGATTGTGCTCGTCCCGACGAGAGGTCCGAAGCGAACGCTGTTGCCCACCAGGTGTGAGTGTGTCGCGAATCGCGCATCATCGCGATGTGGGAAATCGTTGCGGTAATGTGCGCCGCGGCTCTCCTCCCGCGCCAGCGCGCTGATCACAATCGCTCGCGCTACCCGCGCCAGGGAACGCGCTTCGTAGTCGCGTCGTTTCCACTCAGCAGATGGGACCGCCTCCACATATCGGCTCGCCGCCGCGAGATCGATGCTCTTGAGCAGCTCCGCATCGCGCAACAAGCCCGCATGCTTCCACATCTGCTGCTGCAATTGTTCAATGGCTCCTTCAACCGGCGGAAGCGTTGCTGTCTCGTGCACTAGCGTCCGTGCCTTCAGA
>JBJMGC010000090.1:0-8888 GCA_045808105.1 Acidobacteriaceae bacterium
GGAGACCAGCGCGTCGGAGCTGGTCGAAACCTCCGATGCCGATGCGCGCGCCCGAAACGGCGCCCAACGAGGTCCCATGCCGTCGCTCGTGCTCATCGACGGTGGCCTCGGTCAGCTTCACGCCGCAGCAGCCGCGCTCGAAGAACTGGGCCTCACCACGCAGCCACTCGCTTCGATCGCGAAGCGAGAAGAGATCATCTACCTCTACGGACAGGAGGACGATCCGATTGTCCTCGACCGTCGCTCGCCCGTGCTGCACCTGATCCAGCGTATCCGTGATGAGTCGCACCGCTTCGCAATTACCTATCATCGAAAGCGCCGCGAAATTCGCGACCGCCAGTCCGAACTGCTCGACATCCCCGGCGTTGGCGCCCGCACCCGCACACGCCTGGTGCAGCATTTCGGCTCACAACGCGCAGTCGAACAGGCCTCGCTCGAGGCGCTGACCTCGGTTGTCGCGAAGAAGGTCGCGGAGGCGATTTACCTGCACTTCCATCCGCAAGGCACCGCCCCTCCAGACGCGGAAGGGCTACGCGTGCTCCAGTAGTTCGCATAAGCCTTGTTCAAGCCATCATGGGGCGGCATCGAGCGCCTTCTCCCAATCAGGCGCATCGCCGGGTACTCCGTGAAAGCAGTCATAGCTGGCCAGCTCGCGCCCGGTTTGTATGTCAGCAAGAATGCATAGCATGCCGAAGTGGAGCGGTCCTGCCTCATACGCTATTTGCCTTCCTCGCGCCCAGAAGATCCACTTCCATACGAAGGGACTTCCAGCGATTCGCCGCACAATGTGCCCGTGGCGCGCCAACACCAGCGTGAAAGGATAGGTTTCAGTCGGGCGCTCTGTTGGACCGGTTGGAATCGTGTTGTTGAGCGTCCATCCTTCCAGCCCGTCGGGACCGCGGCGATGCTCTGACTCCTGCGGCTGCTCTGTCTTAGGGGCTGACTGCGGGCATGCGGAGATCGACACGAGCAAGAAGGTCAGACAATGTCCGCTCCTCATCAGTGCCCCTCCTGCTGGCCATGAGTGTACGCGCCCCCTCAGCGAACTCGCCTGTCTGGAACTATTCACCTCCCGGCCGCGTACAGTCTTGACAGAGCTCCATTACGCAGGATGCCCATCGTAAGTTCAGATACAAATAAGACCCGCAGGCATCGGAGGCAGCCCATGGCATTGTTCAGCGATCAGCTCCAACAGGTCGTCCGCAGGCTCGGCCGCGCACCTGTCTTCACGGCCATCACCCTGTTCACCCTCGCCATCGCCATTGGCGCAAACACCGTCATCTTCAGCGTGGTTGACGGGATCCTGCTGAAGCCGCTCCCCTACCCCCATCCGGAACAGTTGATCGGCGTCTGGCACACTGCGCCCGGCGTTGGAATCAAGGAGCTCAACATGTCGCCGTCGATCTACTTCATCGACCGCGAGCAGAGCACCACCCTCGAAGACATCGGCGCATATACCGGTGATTCGATGAGTGTGACCGGCGTAGGTGAGCCGGAGCACGTAGATGGCGTCGACGTGACCGACGGCACGCTCCCGCTGCTCGGCGTGAAGCCCGCGCTCGGCCGCCTCTTCACCCGCCGCGACGACACGGCTGGAGCTCCGGAGACAGTCCTGCTCTCATACAAATACTGGCAGCACAAATTCGGCGGGAGCCCTTCGGCCGTCGGGCGCAGCTTGACCATCGATGGCAAACCGCACGAGGTTATCGGCGTTCTGCCTCGCGGATTCCAGTTCCTCGATCGCAAGGACGACGCACTCATCGTGCCCATGCAGTGGGATCGCAACAAGACCAAGCTCGGCAACTTCAGCTATCGCTCGATCGCACGGCTCAAGCCCGGCGTCACCATGCAGCAGGCCAGCACGGATATGGAGCGCCTGCTCCCCATATCCGTCCGCAGCTTCCCTGCACCCGACGGCTTCAGTCCCGCTCTCTTCGCAAAAGCCGGGTTCCAGCCGAACCTTCGTCCGCTCAAACAGGACGTTGTTGGCGACGTGGGCAACGTACTTTGGGTGCTGATGGGATCCATCGCGATGGTGCTGCTGGTAGCATGCGCCAATGTCGCCAACCTACTGCTGGTGCGCGTGGAAGGCCGCCGTCAGGAATTAGCGATCCGCTCCGCACTGGGGGCGGGCTGGAAGCGCATCACTACGGACCTTCTGTTCGAGAGCGCCGTGCTCGGAACAGTGGGCGCCTTACTCGGCCTCGCGCTGGCCTACGGCGCATTGCGCATCTTGGTGGCGATGGCGCCCACCGGTCTGCCGCGCATTCACGAGATCGGCATCAATCTTCCGGTATTGCTCTTCACGCTCGGGCTTGCGCTCCTCACCAGCGTGCTCATCGGTCTCATTCCAGTCTTGAAGTATGCCGGCGCGAATTCTGCCAGTGGACTTCGTGAAGGCGGCCGTGCGCTGAGCCAGAGCCGCGAACGCCACCGCGCACGTAAAACGCTCGTGGTGGTGCAGGTCGCGCTCGCACTGGTGCTGCTCATCTGCTCCGGACTCATGATCCGCACCTTCCGCGCCATGACGCAGGTCTCACCCGGTTTCACCGCGCCGAATACGCTCCAGACATTCCGCGTCTACATCCAGGACACACAGATCCCCGATGCGCAGCGCGACCGGGTCATCCGCATGGACCAGGAAATTCAGGACAAGCTCGCGGCCATCCCGGGCGTCTCTTCGGTCAGCTTCTCCAGTGCCGTGCCCATGGATGACAGCCAGAACAATGATGTGCTCTTCGCGCAGGACCATGTCTACGGCGAAGGCGAGCTGCCGCCCATCCGCCGCTTCAAACGCATCTCGCCCGGAAGCTTCGCCACTCTAGGCACTCCGGTGATCGCGGGACGCGACATCACCTGGACCGACACCTACCAGAAGCTGCCCGTGGCTATCATCTCGGAGAACTTCGCGAACGAGTATTGGCATAGCGCGCAAAACGCAATCGGCAAACGCATCCGCGTCGCGAGCACGGATGATTGGCGGGAGATCGTCGGCGTGGTAGGCGATGTGCATGACGATGGCGTGAGCCAGCCGGCGCCCAGCACCGTCTACTGGCCGCTGATGCAGGACCGCTTTGAAGGTCAGAAAGAGTACGTGCAGCGCGGCGTTGCCTTCTATATCCGCAGTCCACGCGCCGGGTCACAGGTCTTCATCAGCGAGGTGCAGCGAGCCGTCTGGTCGATCAATCCCGATATCCCCCTCGCCAACGTTTCTACTCTGGGCGAGTATTACACCAAGTCCATGGCCCGCACCTCATTCACGCTCGTCATGCTGTGTGTAGCCGGCGCCATGGCCCTACTGCTCGGCATCGTTGGCATCTATGGCGTCATTTCGTACTCCGTCTCGCAGCGCACGCGCGAGATCGGCATCCGCATGGCGCTCGGCGCGCAACGCCCCAGTCTCACCGCAATGTTCGTGCGCCAGGGATTGCTGCTCACTCTCATCGGCGTCGCGTGCGGTCTGGTCGTTGCGTTCATTTCCATGCGATTGATGTCGTCCATCCTCTTCAACGTGAGCCCGGTCGATCCCATCACGTACGTGATGATCACGGTGGGCGTCGTTGCCACGGCTTATCTAGCCTGCTATCTGCCCTCGCGCCGCGCCGCCACCGTGGACCCGGTCCATGCACTACGAGCGGAATGATCTTGCACGACGGCTGGTCAAGTGCAAGTCGGCCGGCTCAGCTCAAACACCACCTTCGTTCTATAGGCCCGGTTTGCGCGGATGGCCTATCCTGAATAAGAGTGACCACCACCGCCACCACTACTACGCCTGAAGCCGTCCGGCGCACGCTCACGCGCCGGCAGTTTCTCGGTTACTCCGCTCTGGCAACGGGCGGCGGACTCGTTGCCTACTCGGGGCTCTGGGACCGGCATCATCTCGAGACCGTCCAACAGACCATCCGGCTGCGCCGCCTGCCGGAAGCATTTCATGGCTTACGCATCGCGCAGATCAGCGACATCCATTACGACGATTTCGCCGAGCCCTATTTCGTGCGCGATGTCGTCCGCCGTATTAACACACTGCAGCCCGACGTTGTTGTCCTTACCGGCGACTTCGTGACCGAAGGACCTTTACCGCGCCACATCAGCGCTCGTCTCAGCTATCCGTGTGCGGAGATTCTCGGCGGCATTCAATGCCCTCACCGCTTCGCCTCACTTGGCAACCACGACGCGATGGTCGGGTGGCCCATTGTCGTGGATGCGCTGAAGGTCCACGGTATTCCGACACTGGTGAACAGTTATCTGCCTTTCGAACGCAGCGGCAGCCGTCTCTGGTTCGCAGGTCTGCGCAGTTCGCTCGAGGACTACCCCAGCCCGAACGATGCGGTGCCCCGCCAGGCCACCCCCGACGAACCCGTCATCCTGCTGGCTCACGAACCGGACTACGCCAATCACGTCCTAGCTCACGGCGGCGTGGACCTCATGCTCTCCGGCCATACCCACGGCGGCCAGGTGCGCCTGCCCTTCTTCGGAACCCCAAGGCACATGCTGCCCACTGGGGGCCGGCGCTTTGTAGAGGGCCATTTCAAGCTTGGTCCGCTGCAGCTTTACGTCAATCGCGGCATCGGAACAGTCAAGCTGCCGATGCGCTTTCTCTGCCCGCCGGAAGTAACGCTGATCACTCTACAGCCCGCCGCGGGCTAGCGAGTGGGGCCACCTAGCCGCAGGTCACTCCGGAATTCTGAAGTCATAGACCCGCCCAGCGGCGGCGCCTCCTGACCTGGCTCCTCCGCTGGAGCCGCCGGCCATGGTTGCCTGCTGACCCGTGCCCATGAAGAATGCGTACTCTCCTGGCTTCATGGGTAGATTCGGCTTGACTTTGTAAGTCCTGATTCCTGCGTGCTCCACGCTAAAGGCGATCTCCTTGTCCCGCTTGACGCCAGATTTGCCGCCGGTCATGCCGCCGAAACTTCCAATCTGGAACTCCCTTCGGTCGCCTTTCTTTTCAAGGCTGATCAGGACGTAGTCCGATGCACTCGTGCCGTCGGGGACATAGAGGTAAAAGACTGGCTGAGACTCATTGATCACGTTTTTCGATCGCGGACCGTTCAGAAAGGCGTCCCAATGCTCGTTCCGCATGCCGTAGGTGAACATGCTGCCGGCCTTGCCCCCAACCTTGGCCTGGCTAATTGCCTGTCCCTCAACATAGACGAACGCGTTGCCATTCTTCCAGTAAACGCCGACCTCCGGCGGAGGAAGGTTAGGGTCGTTCGAAATGGGTGTAGCGGCGACCACAACCGGGGCAGCAGGAGGGACCGGATTGATCATCACTTTGATGACTTCGTCGGAGACTTTACCGACCTTGAGTCCCTTCAGGCCATCCACGCTGGTATCGAACTGCAGCGTCCCTCCCGCACTGCCACCACGGATTTTAGCGATGATCACATCATCGGAGAGGCCAAGGGCCGCCATGTCGATGACGTCTTGATTGGTGATTCTTTTGCTGAGCTGCTGGCTCCACGTTGCTGTTGAGACGAGCAGAAGGAAGACAGCCGCAAGCAGAGAGGCGAGTCGTTTCATGAGACCTCCTAACGAAACTTCAGGTCGCTATCCCGGTCCGATACTTCAGGTCGTTATCCCGGTCCCATGTCGATGACGCTTTAATACGCTAGCAATGTAGCACAAGCGAGGTTTCGGCGGAGAGAAAGAAAGCCGGAACTGGCTAAATCTCACGGAGCTTTTCTGGCAAGAAAAAGCTGCACTGTAACAATGGACAGTCGTGTCCTAAAACCCGTGGAGCGCACGCGTCCTGGAACCGCGGTACCATTCGCTTCGTACCACTCAACATACCGCCGCTGCACCCGCAAACCATGAACGCAACCGCCTCGAGGGCAGAATCCACACTCGCAGCTCTAGAAGCTCCGCTCCGGCAGGCCCTCCTGCTCGCCGCTCTGTTTGCATTTCTCAAGTTCGCACTTCACCTGGGAGCGAATCTGTGGGAGCCGCATATCGGCTGGGGCTACTTTCGCGACGAGATGTACTACATCCTTTGCGGACGGCATCTCGACTGGGGTTACGTCGATCACGGCCCAATCGTGGCGCTACAGGCACGCGCCGCGCTCGCACTTTTCGGAAAGTCGCTGGCCGGCATCCGCATGTTCAGCGCACTCGCCGGCGCCGCCACCGTCTTCCTCGCCGGAATCATCGCCTGGGCCATCGGCGGCCGCGGGGTTGCGCAGGCGCTCGCCATGATCGGCATCCTCTTGGCGCCGGAGTTTCTCGGACTCGACAGCTTTCTCTCCATGAACTCCTTCGAAGCAGTCTTCTGGATGACGGCAGTCCTTGCCATCCTGATGCTGCTCCGCGGTGCGTCCACCACTCGCTGGTGGATCATCTTCGGCATCGCCGGCGGACTGGGCATCGAAAACAAACCTTCGATGGTCGTTTTCCTCGTTGCTCTGCTCATTGGGCTGCTCGTCACGCCGCAGCGACGCGTCGTCTTTTCACGTGGCGCGCTCCTGGGAGTCGCGCTCGTCATTGTGCTCGCGTTACCCAATCTGCTATGGCAGATTCACAATCACTTCCCCACCCTCGAGTTCATTCACAACGGCAAGGTCGACCATAAGAATGTCGTCCTTTCGCCATTGCAGTTCGTGGGCGCGCAGGCGCTGATGCTGAACCCGCTCACCCTGCCGCTCTGGTTCGCAGGTGTTGTGTGGCTGCTGGCCAGCCGCCGCAGCCGCGAATGGCGCTTCCTGGGCTGGACCTATGTCGCCTTTCTCGCGCTCATGTTCGCCACGCGGGATGCGAAGGACTACTATCTCGCGCCCATCTATCCCGCGATCTTCGCTGCCGGCGGCGTCTGCTGGCAGGCGCTGCTGAAGCGCCGCAGCACCGGTTGGCTCGTCCCTGCCTATGCCCTGGTCCTGATCATCGGCGGCATCATTGCCCTGCCCATGTCGATGCCCGTCCTTACCCCCGAACAATGGCTCGACTACACCGCCCGCATGCACCTGCGCAATACGGCCGCCAACATGGAGAACGAAGCCACCAGCGCCTTTCCGCAGTTCTACGCTGACCGCTTCGGTTGGCAGGAGATGGTCGGCCAGATCACACACATCGTCAACGGTCTGTCACCCGCCGATCGCGCCCGCGTCGGCATTCTCTGCTCCAATTACGGCGAGGCCAGCGCCATCAACTTTCTCGGCCACGATTTGCCATTCGCTATCAGCGGCCACAACAATTACTGGATCTGGGGGCCGCACGGCGAAACCGGCGAGGTGATGATCGTCATCAACGGCGCATCGCTCGAGGAGATGCGCAAGTACTACGACTCTGTCGAAGTCGCCGGCGTAATGAATCATCCGTACGCCATGCCCTATGAACATCGCAACATCTATCTATGCCGCGGCCGCAAGGGCAGCATCGTGAAGGACTGGCCGGAGTTCAAGAAGTACATCTAGCTCACGCTGAATCCCTCGCCCAACGGCGGATGTAGTCTTGCACCTCCAGAAAAGAGCCATTTGAGCGATCTATTGAACTGGCCTGCAATCCGCGTTGTTCCGTTCAGCACGACCGAATGCCCGCCGTCGATGAGATCCGGACCGCCTCTTTTTACTTGGCGGGACTATTACAGCTTCAGAAATTCGGTACTGAGCATCTTGAGCAAACACGGGACGGTAGGACCGAGTGGCAAAATGCCAATCTTGGCAACGTGGGAGGAGTCGGAGGACGCCGGGAAATCTGGTGACCCAAACCCGGATTTTTTTGTGGTCAGTGATATGTACAACGAATGGAACCGATGGAACAGAGTCGAAGCATCGCCATGGTTAGTAAACGGCGATCTCTTGACAGAGCTCGTCGCTATGCTCCTCGACTGGCCCGAGTGGTGCGTCTACTTAGCGTTGATGGACGGGGGCCTCACTGTATTTAGGAATCGCATTCTCTACGAAGGCTCGCTCTTCGAGGGTTCTGCGTGCATCAATGACCTTGCGAATCGCTGTGCCTCGATAAAGCCTCATCGCTGACGACTCGCTCTGGTTCTGCTACCCCCGGATGGCGAAATCCCTTCGACCCCCGACAGACTCGCGCTACTCTAGGCACTAATCTCTCCCGCCGGAGCCATCGCCATAGCCGCGCCAGTAAGCACCGCCGTCCAGCGTGAACATCAGCCACTCGAGCGCGTGCTCGGCCTCTCCCAGTCCACCGCCATCGTCGTCGGCACCATTATTGGCAGCGGCATCTTCCTTGTCCCGCAAGAGATGATGCGCGCCGTTGGCCACTCCTCGCTGGTCTATCTCGCGTGGATCACCGGCGGACTGCTCTCGCTCTTTGGCGCGATGACGTATGCCGAGCTCGCCGCACGCATGCCCGAAGCCGGCGGCGAATACGTCTACATCCGCCGCGCCTATGGCGATCTGCCTGCATTTCTTTATATGTGGACGTGGTTCGCGGTTGCTAAGCCGGCGTCGATCGCCACCGTTACCATCGGCCTCGCTCGCACGCTCGCGCTCTTTCCTGCGCTCAAGTGGCTCGACCACACCGCCATCGGCTCCCCAATCCCGCTCGCTTGGTCGCAGCTCTTTGCCATCACCATGACGTGGCTGATGACTGGACTCAACTACATTGGGATCCGCCGCGCGGCAAATTTCCAGCTCGTCTTCACCTGGCTGAAGGTCCTGCTGGTGCTAGTGATCACACTTACCTGCTTCGCCAGCGCGCACGGCCTTGTAGCAAACTTCGGCACTGTCTTTGCCGGCGCCCAGGGCGGCTTCGCCGGATTCATGGTCGCGCTCATCGCGGCGCTCTGGGCCTACGACGGCTGGAACGACCTCAACATGGTCGCGGGTGAAGTCCGCAACCCGGAACGCAACGTTCCCCTGGCGTTGCTCTTCGGCGTCGGCATCGTTGGCTTCCTCTACATTTCGGTCAACGCGGCCATTCAA
>JBJMGC010000091.1:0-17842 GCA_045808105.1 Acidobacteriaceae bacterium
ATGGCATCATGATAGGAACCAGATGGCCGGGCGTACATTGCAGCAGACACTCGGAGCGGACGGGCAGTTGGTCGAGATGAAAGATGAGGTGAGAGGCACGTGACGGAACCGATATCGGATGCCCTGGTGTTTTTTGGCGCGACAGGCGATCTGGCGTACAAGCAGATTTTTCCTTCGCTGCAGCGGCTGGCTAAGCGCGACAAGCTGACGGGGCCGGTGATCGGCGTCGCCAAATCGGGATGGACGCTGGACGATCTGAAAAAGCGCGCACGCGAGAGTGTGGAGTTGCATGGGGGTCTTGATCCCGAAGGGTTCGATAAGCTGATGGCGCGACTTTGCTATGTGGACGGCGACTACTCCGATATCGCCACCTTTCAGCAAGTGCGCCAGAAGTTAGGCGCCGCGAAGCATCCGATTCATTATCTGGCGATTCCGCCAAGCCTCTTCGGAGAAGTGCTGGAGCAACTGAAGCAATCGGGTTGCGCCGACGGTGCACGCGTCGTAATAGAAAAGCCCTTCGGGCATGATCTCGAATCGGCAATAGCACTAAACCAGATCGTGCACGAGGTCTTCGATGAAAAGGACGTTTTCCGCATCGACCACTACTTGGGAAAGAATGCGGTACAGAACCTGATCTTCTTCCGCTTCAACAACTCTTTTCTTGAGCCGATATGGAATCGACAGTACGTGGAGAGCGTGCAGATCACGATGGCGGAGAGTTTCGGCGTGCAGGGGCGCGGTCACTTTTACGACGAGACGGGAGCGATCCGGGATGTGCTGCAGAACCACTTGATGCAACTGCTGAGCAACATTGCAATGGAGCCGCCGATTGGCTCGTGGGCCGAAGCATTGCGCGATGAGCGCACCAAAGTGCTGAAGGGTGTGCAGTGCATGGAGCCGACCGAGGTAGTACGAGGGCAGTTCGACGGCTATCTCACGGAGCCCGGGGTGAAGCCGGGTTCGACGGTGGAGACCTATGTCGCGCTGAAGGTCTGCATCAGTAGCTGGCGCTGGAAGGATGTGCCGTTTTATATCCGGACGGGCAAGTCGTTGCCGGTGACAGCGACCGAGGTGGTGGCGCGGCTACGACGGCATCCCGATATCTTTTCAAGAGATCCATTGCCGCCAAATTATGTACGGTTCCGAGTGAGCCCGGATATGACGATTGGACTCGGCGCACATGTACGCGTTCCAGGCGAGATTCCACGCGGCACTCCGGTGGAGATGATGGCGACGCAGCACGCTAATCCGGAGGACATACTGCCGTATGAGGAGCTGCTGGCAGACGCGATCGTCGGCAACCAGGCACGGTTTGCGCGTGCGGATTATGTGGAAGATGCGTGGCGCATCCTGGACCCGTTATTAAAGAACTTGCCCCCAGTGCACACGTACAAGTCGGGCACATGGGGACCGGCGGAGGCGGAGAAGCTGATGCAGAGCGAGGGCGGCTGGCAGAATCCCTCGAGCTGAGAAATGAGCCACGCTCCTAGACAGCACGCCCGGCCGCTGCGCCGGATGCCCAGGCCCACTGGAAATTGTAACCGCCAAGGTGTCCTGTCACATCGACGGCCTCGCCGATGAAGTAGATGCCCGGCACGCGACGGCTCTCCATGGTTTTTGCGGAGAGTTCGGCGGTGGAGATGCCGCCAACCGTGACTTCAGCCTTGGCATAGCCTTCCGTGCCCGCAGGTGTGATCTCCCAGTGATGGAGATGCTCTTCCGCTTCGAGGAGCGCTGCGTTGCTCCAGCCGTTCGGAGCATGCAGTGCAGCCCATCGTTCTGCTAGACGCTGCGGCAGAACGGCCCGAAGTGCTGCGCGGAACGTGGCGGCGTCACGGCCGCCCGGATACGCGCGTAACAGGGCCGTGCAGTCCAGTTCCGGTGCTAGGTCGATACTGATCGCTGCGCCGGGTTTCCAGTATGACGAGATCTGCAGGATGGCTGGTCCGCTCAGGCCGCGGTGCGTGAAAAGCAGCTTCTCCCGAAAGAGCGTCTTGCCGCACGCTGCGATGACTTCGGTAGACAGGCCGGTGAGATCCGCGTAATGCGCGCTGTCCTGTGGCTGCCAGGTGAGCGGTACGAGTGCGGCGCGGCATGGCTCGATGGCGAGGCCAAACTGTGCAGCGATGCGATAAGCAAGGTCGGTGGCGCCCATCTTTGGAATCGAGAGGCCGCCGGTGGCGACCACCAGAGCCTGCGCGCGGTAATGGGCTGTGGTGGTTTCGACGACGAACGCTTCACTGCGGCGAATCTCGGCGATGCGTTGATCGAGGACAATGCGAACGCCGGCTCTGGCGCATTCGGACTCCAGCATCGAGACGATGTCGCGCGCAGAACGATCGCAAAAAAGCTGGCCGAGGGTCTTCTCGTGATAGGGAATGCGATGCCGCTCGACAAGTGCGATGAAATCGCGCGGTGTGTACCGGGCGAGCGCGGAGCGGGCAAAATGCGGATTCGCAGAAAGGAATTGATCTGCGGTGCAGTTGAGGTTGGTGAAATTGCAGCGACCGCCGCCGGAGATAAGTATTTTTTTGCCGATGCGGTCGGCATGATCGAGGACCAGGACACGGTGGCCACGCTGACCTGCGGTGATGGCGGCCATGAGTCCCGCGGCGCCAGCGCCGAGGATTATGACGTCACAACTTTCTTCTTGGGGACTTGATGAGGTCGAGTGCGCAGGCATGCCAGTCTGCTTTGATTATGGGGCAGCGCTCCCGTGCTATGCAGTCAGCGTGAAGCGGTACATCCAATCACCGCCGCACCACTGCGGATAGTTGGTGCCCCAGGCATTGTTATAGAGGCTGACGTGAACGCCATCCTTCATGGTCGGCAGTTCGAGAGAGAAATCGAGCGGGGAGCGTGCCCCGACCGCCACGACCGGCGCATCCAGCGTCGCGAGTTCGAGATCGCCGCGCGCATCGCGATAGTGCAGGCGCTCCGAGACAGCATGCATGCTGCGGCCGCCGCCGCGAACGACATCTGCCGGCCGCACGGGCTGGCCGATTTTTTCCAGCTCCCATCCACGGAGATCGGTGGTGATCGGATTGAAAGTAAGCCACATGGCCTCGGGAAGGCGACTCTGCTTCTTACCCATCGATATATATCGTATCTGTAATTGCGGCGTATTTTTGGGCAAGACGATTTCCAGGTAGAGCGCCGTGGGCCATGCGACCAGACCCGCAGCGGCGCTGGCGGGATCGTCAATTGCCAACTCTGCCAGCATACGGTGCTGTTGCCAACTTTCACTGATCCAGCACTGGCGCAGAGTCGGGTGCCACTCGCGTGTCGTGGCGCCGAACTGCGCAATATTCGGCTTGCCGAAATCTTGCGGCCCCCATGATGTTTTCACCGTCAGGTATGCGGCGATGAAGGCCTCGTATGCCTCAGGGCCGAGGGTCTGATAGGTGAAGAGCGCAAGTGGATTTTGCGGCGAGGCCCATGCTCGCTGCGTGGATTTGTTGAGGAGCGCGATGATGGCGCCAGTCCGCGGATCGAGGGCGATGCGGAAGTGGGCCGTTTCGAAAATGCGCGATGCCGGATGCAGACGCATGCCGATGGGACTAGGGGCAACCACGGTGAGCGTCTGCAGCCGCTGCTCCATGGCGGCGCGCATTGGCGCAGGCAGGTGGCCGAGGCCATCGCTGAGATCGTCGCGCTTCTCCTTCCAACTTGTTTCCATCGTTCGGTAGCCGGGTTCGCTGAGCACAGCGGGCAGATCCGCAGGCTTGTAATGGTCGTGGTCGAGATAGCGCTTCGTGTCGGTGCCCCAAGTGTGCTCCACCGAGAGAGCCATGCGCCGCAGCAGCGCGCGGTCAATCTCACTGCCCAATTCGAGCTGCTTTTGCACAATCCACTGCTGGCGCAAACGCGCGGCCTCGCGATAACGCGCCACTTTTGGCGGATCGCTGGGAATGCCGTAAATCCAGGTGTCGCCAATCTCGTCGGTGACAACCGGGAGCTTATCGCGCTCGGGGGCAAGCGCGGTGGCAACATCGCTGAGGGTTGCGGAAGTGATCGTCGCGCTGGGAAACTGCTGGCGCAGGCGAGTGTAGATCGCCTGAATCTCCTCCTGTGAGTGTGGGCCGGCGTTGTCGCCGCGCATCTCCATGGAAAAAGCGATATCGCTGCCGGGCAGAACGACAGTTCCGCCGTAATCGTGATGGTGATAAATCATCGGAAGCGTGCTGCCGTCGGTTGCTTTCCAAAGGAAGACATCCGGCACTTCGGGAGGCGTGCTTGCTCCATTGACGCCGATATCCAGGAGCGTAACGCCGCCTGCGGACAGAGGGGCGATGATGCCCCTTGTGTGGCCGGGAACATCGGTCATTTTGGCCGCGATGGTTTTGTGGCCGAAACGCGCATCGAGCGAGCGCGAGAAGCCGAGCGCACCTTCGATCATGGAGCGGTCGAGCATCTCGCTTTGCCAACTGAAAGGAAGTGCATGCCAGCTGATGTCGCCCGCGGCGATGGCCTGATCCATAGCGCGGCGCTGTTCCGCGGAGGCTTGCTCCAGATACTCGTAGAGCAGCCACGAGCCGGTTGTCCAGGTGTAGCGATCACCGCCCGTGCGGCGGAGCGCCGCTCCGATCTCGATGGCCTGCGGATAGTACACGTCGAAGTACTTCCGCATCACGGCCGCTTGCGTGCCGGTGAAGCCGACGTCGAGGTGACACTTGAAGACGACCAGCACGCGGCGCACGTTGGGATTGGGTACGTCGGGCGGCAGGAGCGCGCTGCCAAAAGCGCGCCTGGCTGCGGCGGCACCAGCCGTAAGAGCGGCAATTTTCAGGAGATCGCGTCGCTGCATGGTGCTTGCGTGCCAGCCTGTGCGATGGATTGCGGATCGGCGCCAGTGTATACCGTTTCACGCTTCGTGCGCCGGGCTGCAAAGCCTACCCTTCCTCAATTACTCCTGTTCTGAAAATGAGATAGCGCCTCTGACCGATGAACGCCCTGCGTACGTCTACTGGTACGTGTCTTGGATTTCGCGGAAGTCGTTGTTGCGCCCGGCAGGTCTCCGAAAATCCCTCGTTAGGCAACCTGCATCTTCAATAAACAAGGGGACGGCTATGAACAGATTTCTTCTGGCAAGCTCCCTCACGCCTTTAATCTTTCTCGCTGCCTGCTCGAGCGGCATGTCGTCCCATCAGGCGGGCTCAGGCAGGGGCGCAGGTCCGGAAGCTACAGCCATCAAACATGTGGTTGTGATCTTTGGAGAAAATGTCTCCTTCGATCACTACTTCGCAACCTATCCCGTTGCCGCGAATCCATCCGGTGAGCCTGCCTTTACAGCGGCTGCGGGCACTCCCACGCCTATGGGTTTGAGCGGCACGCTGATCACCGCGAATCCGAATGCCTCGAATACGAAGAACGGGAGCGGCGCGACAAATCCATTCCGTCTGGATCGCGCGCAGGCTGCGACTGCGGATCAGGATCACGAGTACACTCCGGAACAGACGGCCTTCGACAATGGAGCCATGGATCTCTTTCCTTACGCGGTGGGAAAGGCGGATCCGGCGGCGCTGGCGCTCAGCACGAGCGCCCCTCGTGTGGCAGCCACCAAAGGGCTGACGATGGGCTACTTTGACGGCAACACGGTTACAGCGATGTGGAATTATGCACAGCATTACTCGTTGAGCGATCACTTCTTCGGGACTACATTCGGTCCGTCCTAGGTGGGGGCGATCAATTTGATCTCCGGACAGACGAACGGCGCGATGGGTAAGAGCGGCAGCGATGCGATCGTCGATGATGGCAGTGGCGGTTTTACTCTGGTGAACGATGCAGAGCCGGAGGGCGATATTTGCACCACGGCGACGGCCAGCACCGCCTCCATGACGGGCAGGAATATCGGCGATCTCCTCTCCGCGGGAAAATATCAGCTGGGGCTGGTTTCAGGGCGGTTTCGATTTCACGGTCGCCAACCCGAACGGAACGACAGGATGCGCGCGCTCGACGATCTCCTCGGTGACTCACGCAATGTCTCTCGACTACAACCCGACCCAGGCGCCATTCCAGTTCTATGCTTCGACACAAAACCTGCAACACACCCGGCCCACTTCGGTTGCGGCGATCGGCACCAACACCGATGGGGCGAACCATCAATACGACATTCACGATTTCACGGATGCATTGGCTGCCGGCAACATGCCTGCCGTCAGTTTCCTGAAAGCGCCCTCGCACGAGAATGGCCATGCCGGTGTGTCCGATCCGCTGGACGAGCAGAAGTTTGTCGTGGACATGGTGAATGCTATTGAGCAATCGCAGTTCTGGTCGAGCACGGCGATCATCCTGGCGTATGACGATTCAGACGGCTGGTACGACCACGTGATGAATATCGTGAATGGCTCCGCGACGCCCATGGATACGCTCAACGGCGCTGGGATGTGCGCCGGTTCCAATGCGAGCCCGGCGAACGCTCTGCCCGGAGTGAGCGCCAGTACGGCCCATGCCCAGGGGCGCTGCGGTCATGGACCGCGGCTGCCGCTGCTCGTCCTCTCGCCGTGGGCGAAGAAGAACTACGTTGACTCCACCGTGACCGACCAGAGCTCGATTACGCGATTTATCGAAGATACGTTTCTGTCAGGTCAGCGGATTGGAGGCGGATCCTTCGACAGCGTCGCGGGTCCGCTCGACAATATGTTCGACTTCAGCCAGAGCACGCCCCAAAACGCCAGCATCGTATTGCTGGATGAAACGACAGGAGAAGTGACTCGGGACATGTGAGACGACCGCGTGATGGCGCGAAGGCTGAGTTGGAGATGAAGCTTAGCTCTCGCGATCTCGTTCTGCCGGTCGAATGGCACCAATTCATCGTTACAATGAATTTGCAACGCAGAAGTGGCGGTCCGAGCGCAATTCCGTGCTCGCTTCTCCCAGAGCCGAGAATGCGGCGAAGCCTCGGCCTCATGATTACTTGCAGGGCCCATAGCTCAACGGTTAGAGCAGGGGACTCATAATCCCTTGGTTGGGGGTTCGAATCCCTCTGGGCCCACCAGCGCTGCTGGTCCGGGCGTGCGACTGATCATCAGATAGAGAGCCACTTGCCATCGCTGCTCACGCAGGTCAGCGAGCGCGTCGTTCTATACGCATTGTCCGGACCGAAAATAGGGCTCAATTAGCCTCGTCACAGCTTGATCTGTTTCAGGTGCTCCCGCAGACCAGGGCCGAGATCGCTCCGCTTCAGCGCGAAATCGACCGTGGCCTGCAGCATGCCAGCTTTGTCTCCGGCGTCATAGCGCTTGCCTTCGAATGTATAACCGTAGACCTTCTCGGTTTCGAGCAAGCCCTTGATGCCGTCGGTCAACTGCAACTCTCCACCGGCACCCTTGGGGGTGCGTTCGAGCAGTTCGAAGATGTGTGGCGTGAGAATGTAACGGCCGATGATCGCATTCTTGGATGGTGCATCCTGCTGCTTCGGCTTTTCCACCAGCCCCTTCACAGCGTGCAGCCGCGGATTGTCTTTCACCGTGTCGCAGTCGAGCACACCATAGGAAGAGATGGCCGGTCCCTCGACAATCTGTGTTGCGAGAATACTCGACTGAACCTGCTGGAATACGTCGACCATCTGCTTCAGGCAAGGCGTGGCGGCATCGATGATGTCGTCAGGAAGGATGACGGCGAACGGCTCATCGCCGACCATATCACGCGTTTGCAGCACCGCGTGTCCCAGGCCGAGTGGCTCCTTCTGACGCACATAAGAAACATGCACCATGTTCGAAACCTTGCGTGTCAATTCCAGCAGATCAGTCTTGCCGCGCGCTTGAAGGCTGTTCTCCAACTCGGGGCTCATGTCGAAGTGATCTTCGATCGCGGATTTACCCCGACTGGTGACGATGATGATCTCGTCGACGCCGGCGGCCAACGCCTCCTCAACGCCGTACTGGATGAGCGGCTTGTCCACCAGGGCGAGCATCTCCTTGGGGATGGCCTTCGTTGCCGGCAAAAAACGTGTGCCAAAACCGGCAGCCGGAAAGACTGCCTTATGAATTTTTTTGCTCATGAATTCTCGGGTGCCCTTCGGATTAGGTGATGCTCGCGTAAATTGCGGATGATCTTATGTTGTGACATTATACGGACGCTGAAAACGCAAGTTGGAGTTGCCCGGCTTCGGTCCCGGCAAAAGGATTTCACCTATATTCAACAAAGCTACAGCGCAGGCGAGTCGTTCCCAAGCATCGCACGGCGAATGATGGCAATGGGCGGAAATCCCTGGCGCAAAAAGTCGTCGTGGAACTTCTGAAGAGAGAAATTCTTTCCCTTCTTCTCCTCCATATCTGCGCGCAGCTTCAGGATCTCCAGCTTGCCCAGCGTGTAGTAGAGATATGTCGGATCCGCAGTACCGCGTTTCGTCTCCACGTCGGCAATTCCGCGTGATTGATATCCCTCGCTCACGAAAAATTCCCGTGCCTGGTCCAGGGTCATGTTGCCGGTGTGGATCTGGATGCCGGCTACGAAGCGCGCATCCCGCAAAAGCGCATCCTGCAACTGCCCCAGGCGGATGAGTTTCGCTTCGCGAGCATCTTTCGCGCCATCGCCCGGCTGTCCGTATCCCTCATCGAGCATCATCTGCTCACAATAGTGCGCCCAGCCTTCGACATCGGTACTTGCGCCAAGCAGTTTGCGGGCCTTCGAGTGCACTTCTGGCAACACGAGAAACTGCACGTAATGTCCTGGATAGGCCTCATGCACGGACGTGCTGACGATAGTGCCGTGATTGAACGCGTGCATGTAATCGGCAATGCGCTCGGCACTCCACGATTTCTCCGGTAGCGTGACGTTAAAGTATGCGGTGGTGGAGTGAGTTTCAAATGGACCGGGCGTGTCCATGGAGGCCTGGGTGGTTGCACGCTCGAAGGGCGGAGTTTCTTCCAGCGTGGGCCGCACGTCGGAGGGAATGGAAACAATGTGCCGGGCGCGAATGAACTCCATGAGGCCGCTGAACGTATCGCGGAAGCTTGCCAGCAACTGATCGGGCGCGGGGTGATCTTCACCCAGCATAAGAAGAACTTGCTGAGGTGTCTTGCCGGGATCTACTTCATGCGCAAGCGCGTTGAATGCGGCCTGGTTCTTGCGCAGGTCGGCGTAACCGATCTGAAGCAACTGGTCGAGCGGCGTGGTCACCATGTCGTCATAAAGCAGCTTTCGCGCGAAGGTCTGTTTGCCAATGCGGAAATCGCCATTCGAGCGTGGCAATACATCGCTCTTCATCCATGATTCGTAACTGGTGAGCGCGTCGATCACAGCAGCATTGCTCTGCCTGAACTCCGCAAGGATCGCCTGATCTTTGACCTCCGAGAAGGCGGACGGCACATCGTGGCGGAAGAAGTCGATGTCGCCGGGTAGCTGTTCGAGCGCGATCTCTGTGTATATCTTCGGGCAGTCCCGGAGATTCACACGTGCGGCACTGAGCGCGGCGGGCATCTGGCGCTCGCGCCCGATGAGCGAGCGCAGGCGCTCTTCGGGTGGAGCAAACTTGCGCTCTATGAGCGTGAAGGCGCTATTGGTGATACCGGTAGAATAGAAATCCGGATTCTTCTCCCACGGTTTGATGGTTTCGAGTTCCAGCAGCGTGCTGTGAATGTTGTTCAGGATGAGCCGGCGATCTCCTTCTGTCCACTCATCGAGGCCAACCGTAGAAAACGCGGTGACGCGGCGCTCGAAGCCGTGCAATGCCACCGCTTGTTTTGCGATGGCGTCTCGGTCGTAGCGTTCCAGTTGCGCGTCGTACTGATGGAACCCTGCGAGCGTGCCATTCGTTGGCTGATAGGGGAAATAGGCGGTATCGAAATATTGGTCAGCAAGCCTGTTCCACTCGACAGCCTTGTTATCTGCAGCGCGAGATACAGTGGCAGAGACGGAAACGCCGGTGGCAAGCAGAGCTGCACCCGCGAAGCGGGCCATACGGGACTTCGTCACGGGTCTCCTCGAGTGAGCAGTCTTCACGCTGTAACCGGCTCCAGCGCCAGCTGTTCAAGCAGCGCGTGAACCTCCTGGAATATGTCTGGCGGCTTGGTGCCGGCGAGCGGGAAGCGCAGCACGCCTTGCGGTGTAAATTGCGCACCTTTCTTCGCGTTGCGCGCAACCAGTTTCATCAGACGGCCGGGGTCCACCTCGGCCTTGTCACTGAAACGGATGTGAAGCTGGTCGCGCTTGCGGTCGATCTGCTGCACGCCGAGCCGCTCTGAAGTTAGACGTAACGTCGCAGCATCGAGGAGGTGCACTAGACTCTCCGGCATCGCGCCGTAGCGATCCTCAAGCTCCGCGCGCACGTCGGCAAGCGTCGCTTCGTCGGATGCGCCGGCAATCTTTTTGTAGACGCGCAACCGCTGGTTTTCCTCGGATATGTAGCTCTCATCGATGCGCAGGCTGATGCCAAGGTTGAGCTGCGTCGTGACATGCTCGGGCTTCTCTTCGCCTTTCAGTTTCGAGACGGCTTCCTCCAGCATCGAGGTGTACATCTCAAAACCGACGGCTTCGATATGGCCGCTCTGCTCGCCGCCCAGCATATTGCCGGCGCCGCGCAGCTCCAGGTCGAGCGCTGCGATCTTGAATCCCGCGCCGAGATCGGAGAACTCTTTCAATGCCGCGAGACGGCGGCGTGCTACATCCGTCAATTCCTGCTCGGGTGGAATGAGCAGATAGGCATACGCGCGGCGGTTCGAGCGGCCGACGCGTCCACGTAATTGGTAAAGCTCGGAAAGTCCGTGGCGATCCGCGCGGTTCACGATGATCGTGTTCGCGAGCGGGATATCGATGCCGTTTTCGATGATGGTGGTCGCAACGAAGACATCGTACTCATGATTCATGAAGGCGAGCAGCGTCTTCTCGAGCTCCGCTTCGCCCATCTGTCCGTGGCCGACGACCACCCGGCTCTGCGGCACCAGCTCTTGAATCTTTGCCGCGAGCTCGTAAATGGTTTCGACGCGGTTATGGACGAAGTAGATTTGGCCCCCGCGCTCCAACTCCAGCTCGACCGCTGTGCGTATCAGCTTCTCATCGAATTTGGCCACCACCGTCTGGATCGCCATGCGGTCCTTGGGCGGAGTCTCGATGACGCTCATGTCCCGTAACCCGACGAGTGACATATGGAGCGTACGGGGGATGGGCGTAGCCGACATGGAGAGGACGTCGATTTGCTGCCGAAGCTGCTTCAGCCGCTCCTTGTGGCGAACCCCGAAGCGCTGTTCCTCATCGACGACCAGCAATCCGATGTCCTGGAACTTGAGATCCTTCGATAGCAAGCGGTGGGTGCCGATCAGGATATCGATCTGTCCGGCCTCAAGCTTTTCCAGAATGATCTTCTGCTCCTTCGGTGTGCGGAAGCGGGAGATCATCTCGATGTTGATGGGGAATTGCGAGAAGCGCCGGCGGAACGTCTCGTAATGCTGAAAGCTCAGTACGGTAGTGGGGGTGAGAACGGCCACCTGCTTTCCGTCCTGCACTGCTTTGAAGGCGGCGCGCATCGCCACTTCGGTCTTGCCGTAGCCGACGTCTCCGCACAACAGACGGTCCATGGGCATGTTCGATTCCATGTCGCGCTTGATATCTGCGATGGCCGATATCTGATCGTCGGTCTCGTTGTAGTCGAAGGCGTCTTCGAACTCCCGCTGGAACTCGTTGTCCGGCGGGAAGGGGTGGCCTTCCGCGGCGCGGCGCTGCGCGTAGAGCTTCAACAGCTCGTCGGCCATGTCGGCCATGGCCTTCTTCACGCGTGCCTTGGTCTTGGCCCATTGCTGGCCGCCCAGTTTGTTCAGTACCGGCGCCGGCCCTGCGTCGGTAGAGCGGTATTTCTGGATCAGGTCGAGACGGGTGAGCGGAACGTAGAGGCGCGCGGCGTCGGCGAACTCCAGCACCATGAACTCAACGTTCAGCCCATCCTGCTGGATCTCCTTGAGGCCGTGATAACGGCCGATGCCATGCTCTACATGGACGACATAGTCGCCAACGGTCAGGTCACGAAAGTCAGAGACGAAGGCGGCGGTCTTCGACTTCGCGCGTGTCGGCATGGGGCGTGCGGCGACGTCGGCATCGTCGGAGAGATCGTTCGCGCCGATAATGACGAGCTTCGCGTCGGGGAAGCTGACTCCGTTGGCAATGGCGGTGCGCACGATGATGGGCGTGCGCATGTCCCCACCCAGATAGCTGGACTCGTCGTAGATGGTCTCCGAGCCGGTGTGCTGCGTGCGCGAGCCGAGACGGTAAGCGAGGCCGTATTCCCGCAAGAGGTTGGCGAGGCGTTCCACTTCGCCCTGGTTCGGCGCAGCGATGATCGTGCGGTGCTCCTGCGTGCCAAGCGATTTGAGCTGCTCGATGAAGGCCGGGATCGATCCGTGGAAGCGGAGGGTTGGGCGCGAGGGAAAGCTGACCTCCGCGGGCGCGTTGACGTCCTCGTCGAGAACGTCGACGGCGCCGAGCTGGTCGAGCTCAATGCCGGGCAGGGCTGCGACCTTGCCTTGCAGTTCCCATGGGTTCAGGTAAATGTCCGCCGCGGTGATGAGGCCGCCGATGCCGGCGCGTTCATGGCGCTGCTCGACTTTGTTCCACCAGCGCTCGGCCTGATTTTGCAGCATCGCGGGTTCTTCGACGAAGACCTGCGGTTGGCGGAAGAGGTCGAAGAGCGTGTGGTTGGCACCGGCCACCGGGGCGAAGAACTCCCAGCCGGGGAAGACGGTGACGCCGCCGGAGGCGACGGCGCGCGTGACCAGCTCGGTGGCGTCGTCATGCTCGGCGGCTTCCATGCGCGACCGGCTGAGGCGCGCGTGCACGGCGGCCAGCAGCTTCTCTGAGACCGGCGTTTCGGTAAGCGGAAGCAGCAGCGCTTCGTCGAGCGGGGTCGAGGAGCGTTGCGACTCCGGCTCGAACTTGCGGATGGATTCGATCTCGTCGCCGAAGAATTCGATACGCACGGGGCGATCCATCTCCGGCGAGTAGACGTCGAGGATGCCACCCCGCCGGGTGAACTGGCCGGGCATCTCGACGATGTCCATTTGCGTGTAGCCGATGGAGCGCAGGTGGTCGAGGAGCATCTCGATATCCACCTCTTCGCCGCGGCGCAGTTGCTGCGCGAGGCCGGCGTAGTAGGGGCCGTCAAAGAGGCGCATGCAGGCGGCTTCAACCGGCGCGACCACAATAGACGCGCGATGGGTCGCGATCTTCCACAGCACAGACGCGCGCTGCTCCTGCACGTCGGGGTGCGGCGAGATGCCCTCGAAGGGAAGGACATCGTGTGCGGGCAGGCGCAGGATGCGCTTCGGCTCGGCGGCGCCGGTGAGCTCGGCCGCGGCGCGCAGCATCAGCTCCAACGACTCGGCGGCTTTGTTGTCGGCGACGAGGACGATGACCGGCGCCTGGGCGGCGTGCGCGAAGAGTGGAATGCACAGTGCGCGGGCAGTAGCAGTCAGCCCAGAGACACGACGGCGCCCTCGCGCGAGGCTGAGATGCCGTCGCACACGCTCAAAGCTATCCGTATGTTCAATGCTCGCGAGGGCGTCGCGAACAAAGGGAAGGATCATGCCCTTTCATTATGGCGCATTTCGCTGCAGCTAGTGGCCCCCTGCCCTCCCCCCTCCCGGTGCGGAGGAGAGACGCTATAACTTACACATTACGTGAGGTTTAGAGAGGTAATAATATACTTGACTGACTAATCATGTTGATGGTCGACTACTCTCATGGTCTGTGGATTGACTTCAGCGATGGGAAGCACGAGCGCTCCACTTTCTGTTTCGACCAAGATGTGTCTCGCGTATCCGGCGCCTTGCACCATTGAGATAGCGTCCGACAATGAAATCGCGCTCCCGCAATGGGGGCACCGTCTACTACGATTGAGCGTTCGTGCGCGTTGTCTTTCTAGTTCAGAAGGGATGGGTTTCTGAATGCCAACATCGAAGATATTGGAGATCGCATCGGGCAACGGTCACCTCCAGCGATCAGCATCCGAGGCGATCGCCGTAAAGTATCGACTTGTGTTGGGGCAAAGGATGGTTGAAGCGTTACCTAACGCACCAGCTATACCCGGCATGATTACGATTACTGGCAGGATCGAGAGCTATAAAGACCCGACTCAACTTGCCAATCTCTATGCCAGCGGACCCCGCGAGCGGTATACGCTTCATCTCGAAGATGGCCGCAAACTCGACCTGTATCTTGGTAACGGCAGCGGATCTATCCGCCCGGCTGGATCGTTCTATTCCTGACCTTTCCGCAGCATGACGGCTGATTATCTTTACCGGCGGGGGAATTCATGGGCGGTCAAGGTGAAGTGAAGGCGCGTTGCGCGAAGTGCCGCAGCGATCAGTTCGTCATTCCAGACAATCCGAAAGCGTCGAGTATCGTCACCTGCCATTCCTGCGGGACGCAGATCGGCAAGTGGGGAGACCTCAAGGCTGCCCTTACGAACAAGGCCGAGGAAGAAGCCGAGGCCGCCATCCGGAAGGCTTTCAAGGGCAACAAGAACATTCGGTTTGAGTAGCGCGCTGTAGTCAACTACCAATGAACGGATGACCATGCCCAACTCAAATGACGTCAGATTTAAAGACTGCTGGAAGCGACTTGACCGGGCATACGCACATCTCCAAACGTTCGAAAGCGAGTGGAACGGAGCGCGCGACGAAAACTCCCATACTCTCTCCCCGCAGGTGAATAACGACGGGACAGGCGTGTTCCGTGCAGTCCTGCTTCGTCCGATCAGAGACCTCGCACTCGTTCTCGGCGAGTTCTTCTATCAACTCAGAGCTGCTCTCGATGGTGCCGTGTATTGCGCCGCGACCATCTACAACAGCGGCACCCCCCCCGCCGATGAAAGCCATTGGGAGTTCCCGATACTCTCCGTTCTCGATAGCGAAACGCGAAAGAAATTTCGTCGGCACGTCGGCAAATTCCGTGACGAGCTTCGGAATTGGATTGAACTCGTACAGCCTTACAACACTCATCCCCAAGACCTCAACGCCCTTCGAGGCACGCTGAGAATCTTGCATGATTGCGCTCGCAAGGACCGCCATAGGCGGCTGCATGTCGTAATCGGTATGCCCGGAAGGGTGACTGGCATGATCAGCGTCCCACCTCCAGCGAGAGTCGTCGATTACCGCCAGCTCCCGGGCAACATGCTGGAAAATGAATGCGACTTCTTGGCGTTCAGAATTGAGAACTACGTTCCTGGTATGCCCGTGAACTACGACGCACAGTTCACCGTTCAAATAGCCGTCGGCGAAATTCCCGGTATCGTAGGGGAATCGTTGGGCGGCCTTCTCCAGGTAATCCATGAGACTGTCGCGACTGTTATCGAGGGCATTGAAAAGAGAGTCGACAAATGAGGTTTGACTTTGTATGCGTGGCATAGCAGACTCCAGCTAGGGAGTGTTCCGATGACAGTTCGAGCGAGTGTTGGCGATACAAGCGAGGGCAGCTTCGAGCAATTCCGTGGGTTCATGAAACGGCTGGTTGCCGTTCCGCATTCAGAAATCAAGAGCAGGTTGGACGCCGAAAGGGCGGCAAAAAAGCGGAAACCTAAGAAGACTTCCGCTTCCCGCGATTCCCGCGATTCTGCCTCTTCCTAGAAGGCCGTCGCCCCTGCCTCCTTACCCGTCAGTTCTGAATAGGTCAGACGCTTGCCTGTGACCTGCGAAAGAACCTTCTTCATTCGCATTGCGTCATTCATGTTCCGACGGTTGTTGAAGCGAAATGCTTGCTCGTCGACGTATTCATCCATGTGGAACGGCTCGACGGCAACATACGTTCCGGACAATGTCCGTTTCAGCAGGCTCCAAAAGTTCTCAATACCCTGCGTGTGAACTTTGCCATTCACGTACTCTTCCATGTGGTTCACGGTCTTGTGAACGTAATCGTTCATCTTGTGCAGACCGTCATACCCTGCCCACTGATCCGTATAGACGTGAGAACTACGTCCCACATTTTTTAGAATCTCGTTCTGTAGCGTCTCGCGCTTCACGTTCGGAATCACCTTGGCGCGGACCTGACGAGAACTCCGTTCGAGCATCCCCATCACAATCACCTTGTGATCCTCGGTCTGAGCAAGACGCTTGCTCCGGTGCATGTTCTTCGGCTTGCCTCCGATAAAGCACTCGTCCACTTCAACCGGATCGCGGGGAGTCCAGCCCATCGGATTCTTTGGCTCGTCCTTCATCGCAAGACGAATGCGATGCAGCATGAACCACGCCGTCTTCTGCGTTACGCCAAGGGCGCGTGACAGTTCATAGCTGCTGATGCCGTTCTTGCAGTTCGAGAGCATCCATGCGGCGGGAATCCACTTCTCCAGACCGATTGGCGAGTCCTCGAAAACCGTTCCAACTTTGAGCGAAAACTTCTGCTTTGGGTGCTTGCCATAGCAGCGATACAGGCGAGCGTTTTCGAGGTACGTGACCTTCTCGGAGTCGCAATACGGACACCGGACGACACCGTCAGCCCAGCGAACCGCGATCATGAACTTGCGGCAGTTCTCAGCGTCGCTAAAGTATTGAATGGCTTGGAGTAATGTCTTCGGCGTGTCCATGATGAACTAATATTACGCCGAATCATGTAGTCAGTCAAGTATATTATTACCTTTAGAGACGCTCCCGTGCGCTAAAATCGTCATTCCATTCAGGTTATCGGTAAATTATTGACAACAAAGCACTTACTGGTGCCGCGCAGTCGACTTTTCTTTAGACCCTACCCCGGTTTAGAAGACATGCCTATTTCAAGGCTAGCAATTCTGGCGGGGTGAATTGGCAAATTCTTTGAAGCTTGGGCTCACTGGTGGACTGTTTTGGGAAAACCCCCCGCGATTGAAAATCTCACCTTCCGATGTTTATTGGCCGGGGGCGGGATCAATGGAAGTCTTCAGCGCTTTCCTTACCTGCCCTGCGATGTCGTCCTGCACCATCAGGATGTCGCCGAATGGGCGGTCGTACGTTTCAGACCAGATGATGTAGCCATTATCCGCACGCATCAAGCGAACGGCGACTCGCACGCGCACGCAGGACTTGCGTACGCTCCCGTCGAGCACGTAAGCGACACCCATCGTTTTTGGCGATGTCGGCGACTGGTATTTGCTTGTTCTTGAAATAGAACGAGCCCGTGGGAGCGGGTACCCGAAGAGCCGGCACCTTGCCGTTCTTGTCGATCAATTCTTCGGTCATACGATCGGGGAACTCTTCCGCTTTCATGCCTTCGGTGAGATCGAGTAACGGCAACACGGCGAAAGATTTCTGCGACTGCGGAACCTTCTGTGCCTTTGGAACGACGGCGACTGCCGCTCTCCGCGCTTCACGCGCGAGGCCGGTACTCACTTCATGGTGTGCTTCTGGGGCTGGCTGTTCATATGGTTGTGATCGTACTGCCGATTTCCTTCAGCGTTCGACGCGGCCGCGATATTAGTTCGGTTGTGATTGACCGTGGATGCTCAGAGGAATTTCTGCAGAGCGTCGGTGGTTGCCTTCGCGCTTTCTTCCGTCACGACGGGATTGAAGTGGGCACCGGAAATCGGGCCGAAGGCCAGAATCAACGCCATCAGCGCCGCACCCGTGGCAATCGAGTTCGCTAAGAGGGCGATCGCGACGTTCCCGGATGACAGCCGGTCACCCATAATGCCGGAACCGACAACCGCAGCCAGGAGAAAGAGGGTTCCCAGGAACTCCGCTGTCAGGCGGCGGGCACGAGTCGCCATCATTGCTTACCTATGCGCCTGATCTCTTCCTGAATCGTGATCCTTTCGAGCGTGGCAAGCGGAAGCGACAGGAACAAACTGATTCTGCGCTCAAGGGTAAGAAACGCGCCGTGAAAGGCCCGCTCGATTTCCTCCGGCGAACCCTGGGCCGCTGCAGGGTCAGGGATGCCCCAATGCGCC
>JBJMGC010000092.1:0-5201 GCA_045808105.1 Acidobacteriaceae bacterium
AACAGACCGACTTGGAGCAACAGAGCGGCTGGGACCAAAAGAGCGGGTGGGAGCAACAGTGCGGCCAACACCCACCGAGCCCGTGGCTGTTATCTGCCCGGTTGAGGCGTGTCCGGTGCCCTGCTGAGCAAAGAGCGGTGCAGCAAAGATCGCCAGCCCGGCCGCGACAGCAATAACACCCGGCCGAATCCATCTCGCGTTTTGGTAGTTATGGCCCAAACAGCACCTCTCTCTACGCACGCCTTTTTATCGTCCTACAACTATAGACGCGCGGGCGTGCCGGGGGATGCACCCGGATCGATCGCGGCGCAGAGCTTTTTCATACGAACGTGGCGAATCGAGACCTGCGGGATACATCACCTATCGGACTGCTCTAGACTTGCGGCGAGCGAGGTTTGCCGTGCAGAAGAATGCCAGGAATGCCGCCGTCGTGGGCGCGGGGCCGAATGGGCTGGCTGCGGCTATTACGCTGGCGCAGGCCGGCATGCCGGTTACGGTATACGAAGCCGAGGCGGTCGCGGGTGGCGGTGCGCGGACGCTCGAACTCACCTTGCCCGGCTTCCGGCATGACTTTGGATCGGCGGTGCACCCCATGGCGGCGGGGTCGCCATTCTTTCGCACGCTGCCGCTTGCCGCCCAAGGACTGGAGTGGATTCATTCGCCGGTGGCGATGGCGCATCCGCTGGACGACGGCACCGCCGTGCTGCTGGTGCGCGACCTGGACGAGCAATGCCGATTACTGGGAGAGGATGGTCCTGCATGGCGGCGCATCCTGGAGCCGCTTTCACGTAACTGGTGGGCGCTGGCCGACGACATCCTGGAGCCGCTTTCGCCGCTGCCCCGGCATCCGCTGCTGCTTGCGCGCATGGGCGCGTTCGGCGCATTGCCGGCGGCGGCGCTGGGCCGACTGGCGTTCCGGGGTGTGCGTGCGCGCTCGCTGATGGCAGGATTAGCGGCGCACTCCTTCCTTCGACCCTCTCATCCCTTCAGTGCATCGTTTGGACTCGTAATGGCGGCAACCGCGCATGCGGTGGGCTGGCCCATTCCGCGGGGCGGATCGCAGGCCATCACCGACGCGATGATTGCGCATCTGCAATCGCTTGGTGGCGTGGTGCGGACCGCAATGCCAGTGGAACGCATGGCGGATATAGGCGCAGCCGCAGTTACGTTATTCGACACCACGCCGCGACAACTGCTGAAGCTCGCGGGGGACCGTCTGCACTCAGTGGATCGGCAGCGCTTCGCGCGATTCCGTCCGGGGCCGGGCATCTTCAAGGTGGACTATGCGCTGAGCGAACCGATTCCCTGGGAGGCGAAGGAGTGTGCGCGAGCGGCGACGGTGCACGTGGGCGGCGACGATGCGGAGATTGCGGTCTCGGAGTCTGCTGTCGCCGATGGAAAGACTGCGAGGCGGCCATTCCTGATTGTGGTGCAGCCTTCATTATTCGATCGCAGCCGCGCGCCGCTGAGCAGGCACACCGCGTGGGCGTATTGCCATGTGCCGAATGGATCAACAGAAGATATGCTGCCGCGCCTGGAGGCGCAGATGGAGCGCTTCGCGCCGGGCTTTCGGGAGTGCGTGCTGGCGCGGCGGGTCTTTCCGCCTGCGGACCTTCAATACATGGATAGAAATCTGGAAGGGGGCGACATCGGCGGCGGCGCGGTCGACGGGTTGCAGATGTTCCTGCGGCCGGGGTGGCGTTTCTATGCCACCAGCGATCCCTCACTCTATCTCTGCTCGGCATCGACCCCACCAGGAGGCGGCGTGCATGGCATGTGCGGTTACAACGCGGCGCGCATGGCGCTGCGGCATCTGCGAAGATAGCCGCACACTGGATATACAGAGGGAATGCATTGGCCTGGTACGCGCTTGACGATCCGAATGATCCGAAGCTGGATGAGCTGGCGAAGCAGTATCAATTGCATCCTCTGCACATTGAGGATTGCCGCAGCCATAACGAGCGCGTAAAGAGCGAAGAGACGGACGGATATCTCTTTTACATCCTGAAGTACATTCTTTCGGTCGATCATGGCGAGCTGACGCTGGGGACCGTCAGCCTCTTCGTGGGACGGGACTACTTCATCAGCGTGCGTGACGCGCGCCACTCCAATGATTGCGTGCTGGATCGCGCGGTGAAGACGCCCGGCGAAACGTCTCCGGGCAAGCTGCTCTACCTGGTGCTGGATACGATCGTGGACTCGTTTTTCCCATCGATCGATAAGAGCGACGATCTTATCGATACGTTGGAAGACCGGGTGCTGGACGAGCCATCGCCGGAGACGGTGGAGGATATCTTCGACCAGAAACGGAAGCTGATCGAGCTGCGGCGCGTGCTGGTGAACACGCGGGAAGCCTGCAATTCCATGCTGCGCGATCCGACGGATCTGATTCCGGACGATCTGTATCCGTTCTTTCGCGATGTCTACGATCACGTGCTGCGTCTGCTGGATTCCGTCGAGATGCTGCGCGATCTGCTGAACAACACGCTGGACGTATATCTCTCGTCGGTGGCGAACCGCACCAACCAGGTGATGAAGGTGCTGACGGTGCTGAGTACGATTGCGCTGCCGGGGCTGGTGATCACCAGCTTTTACGGCATGAACGTGAAAGGTTTGCCGTTCATCGATGCGCAATACGGCGCGTATTACGTGATTGGGGCGATCGTGTTCTGGACCGCAGTGATGCTGCTGATGATGCGCAAGGCGCGGTGGTTGTAGCGCTAGCGTTTCTTTGGCTGCGCGACGACCAGACCGCGCGGCGTGGGCAGCAGCAGAATCGAGAGCAGGCCTTTGCTTTCCAGGCTGAGGGCCGCGTCGCGCACGACTTTCAGATGTGAGCTGGCATCGTGCATCAGGATGAGTCCGTAGGGATTCATCTGCGGCAGAAAACGCATCACCTCCTGCTCGCGGACAGGCATGTCGCTGTCGGAGAACAGCAGATCGATGGTGCCATGCACATCCATCTCGAGCGATGATTCATTCCGTAGCTCGATGCGGCTGCGCAACGGCGACGCGGCGATCTTCTCCTGCGCCTTCGCGAAAACTACAGGATCGTACTCGCAGCTCACGACGCGGCCGAAGCCGTTGCGCTCCAGACCTTCTGCGATCCAGAGGGTGCTGACGCCCAGAAAAGAGCCGGTCTCGACAACGAGATCGGGCTTGAGCGTAGTCACGAGCGTGCGCAGGAATTCGAGCACCTCGTACTCGGCGGTCATGGAGTCGTACATGCTCCAGCGCTCGGGGTGGGGGCACTCGGGGGTGGCGCGATGGTATTCGGGCAGCAGAGCGCCGGCAGCTTGCTCGGCCTGCTGCATGATCTTGTGTTCCTGCTTGGGCTTGGGCTTACGGCGGAAGAGGGGCACGGTTGTTTGATTATAGAGAGCGGGCTGACTCGTGCACCGGGCAGCTACATCGCTCGTTATCGTTCAATATAGGCTGCCCCTAAGTCCGGAATGGTCGATCTGTCGATCTCAGGAGTTGTGCGACGAATCGCCCAGTACAGAAACAGAAGCTGCAGTGATCCGAGAGCGGCCAGTATCAAGGTAAGAGGTTGCACTCCGTGAAACCTGGCGAATGACTCCGTCTTCCATGAGACAGCGAGAAGCATGACCGCCAGAAGGGTGGTCCATTCTGCGGCGATGCTTTGTGCCAAGTCCCGCAGCGCGCCGAGTGTCAGGACTATGGCAGTGACCACCAGCACCGAATCGTAAATAGGGACATACACGTTCAGCAGAAGCGTCCACGTCAGGGTTGCTGCCCACGCGAGCCATTGCGCTGCCCTGCCGCTATGCGCGGACTTCCACAACAGAGACGCGAGAACGCTTGCGCGTAACGAAGCTGCTGAAAATCCAGCAAAGCTTAACACGCAGGCGCCGCCGTTTTGCGAGTTAGTTCAGCTTCTGCTCGGCCATGAGCTGCTTGAACTCAAGCGTGGTCCGCAGCATCGCGAAATCCTGTTCGTCCTTCAGCTTTCGCCGGTCGTGGAAGCCTTCATCGAATGCCTTCCGGAGATAGAAGAGAGCCTGCTCACGCTGCCCAGCGCGAGCGAAGGTGCGGGCAAGATAGTAGTTCTGCGCGATGCGCTCTTCCTTCGTGCTGCCCTCATCGATGGAGGCATTGGTGTTGTGGTTGAAGGCGGCGGGGTCGATTGCAAAGGCACGGCCGTATGCTTTTTCCGCGTCTTTGTATTTCTTATCGGCAAAGTAAGTCGTGCCGAGGTTGCAGTAGATGGCGGCGGAGCGGGCGTTATACTTCAGCGCCTTCTTGTAGTACTTGATGGCCTTGGAGTAATCACGCTTCGCGTGATAGACGGCGCCCAAGTTGTTCAGCGCATCGGCGTTGTGCGTGTCGAGGCGCAGGGCCATCTGATAGGCCTTCATCGCCTCATCCATTGCGAACAGATGATGGTAGGCGACGCCGATTTTTGTCCAGGTGAGCGACTTGCGCAACTCGGCGTGTTGATACGCGCCGATGGCGGCGACGTATTCGCGCCGCGCCATGTAGAGATCGCCCTGCATCTCCGGCGATAGCTCATACATGTAGGACACGCGCGGGGCGGCCGGTGAGTTGGGGACGTTGACGGGCTGTACGTGTGCGCTTTCCTGTGCCTGGCTCGCTGCGGGCGTAAAGGCGGCGGGCTGCGGCGCAGCTGCCAAGGGCGCGCTGGCAACCAAAAATGCCAGGCAAGCTGTGACTGTGGACGGAATCGACGCCATGGTCGCCTCCCCATCCGTTGCTACCGCGTTTTCAAACCACTATGTCCGGCTAGCAGCCGCGACGAGCAGCTCTTCTAACGGAAAAGCTGCGTCAAGTTTCGTCTCGGCGGCTATACCTGTTGTGAAAACGGTCTAGCTTCCGCGGACGCCTGCAGGATACGCCCGGGCGTCCACCACTGTCAGGAGAAATGTGACCGGGATACAACAGTTTTTAGGCAGATGTACTTCAATTCGGTACCAGATACCTGGCATGCGGGCCGGAATCCCGACTACCATTTCGATAGATTGCTAACTCCGCTTATGGCGCTCTTAAGGCGCAATTCACGAGAAATAAAGCACTTAGCATGGTGCTGCTTCAGGAAAGCTTGTTCGCGCTGGCCGCCAGAGAGGAATTTGCTGCGGTCAAAAGCCGGAGACGCCGGATTGTGATCTGATCCTGCTATGCCTAAGGGACAACGGCGCGAGTATGGAAAAGGTGAGCTGCAC
>JBJMGC010000093.1:0-32128 GCA_045808105.1 Acidobacteriaceae bacterium
CATCCTGCCGGCGGCGGACCCAGAACGTGACGAGGGAACCGTCCGGGGAGAACCCCAGAGCGCGGATCGATGGATTGACGAGCTCAGGCGCGCTCCCTCGCGTCAGGTTGTGAAATTGTCCGGAACCGAGTTGCGTGACCCAAACGTCCATTTGCCCGTCTCGGTCCGACAGAAACGCCACAAAATGGCCGTCTCGTGATAACGCGGCGTCCTGTTCCATTCCACCGAAGTCTGTGACCGTCTGAAATCGCGCATTCGTAATGGGACTGCGCCAGAAATATTCCGTTCTCTGCAGCCAGAGGCTCGCGCCGATGGCCAGCGTGACCACCGCCGCTGCTGCCACCAGCAGCGCAAACCTCCATCTGGTTCGAGGCGGCGCTGCTGCGTCGTCCGGCTGTATGGGAGAAATCGCCGGCAGCAGTGCCGGATCAGATGACGGTGCGCCGTTCCCGTTCTCCTGTCGCGCCTGCAGATTTCGACCGCGCGCCCACGCGTCCAACTCCGACCGGGAAGCCTGGACCGAGCCCATCCTGGCGTGCAGGTGCCGGTGGACAGGCATCCCCTCGCGCTTTTCCCAGCGCTGGGCAGTCGTCACGTCGCGGTTCAGGTATGCCGCAATTTCCTTCCACGAATCCAGACGGTCTTCGGGCGGCCTCTCGGATGGCGGTGCACCCACTGACGGTTCGCCCATCGCGCTCTCCTGATCTAACCGCAACCATCAGACAGTTTTCACAAATACGGTTTCTTCCGCGTCGGTTCTTCCGCATCGGGAAAAGGGCAGCTTTCTTAAACGAAAAAAGCTGTGTCAGAAGTTAGGACAAGCCCTTAAATCCTTTGTAAAGGCGGTCCAGCCCGGGAACCGAATTGTACGTCCGCGGCCTAATGGAGGCACGGCAAAAGACAGCATTCGACGGCAAATCGTGGAATCGCCGCAATTCTGCTCCTTACCGCTTGATGCCACCCAGCAAGGTGGCCGATTGTGCCCCTGATCGATCTCAAACCCTGGGAGGGTTTCATGAAGAGCAAAACAATCGGCTGGACAGTACGTATCATCGCAGTCCTCGCGGCAGTCCTCGCACTGGCATCAGGCACAAGCATGCTGGCTCAAGACTGGAGACATAAGGAAATTAGAGGGGAGATCAATGCCTATTCGCCCCAAACCACTAAGACTGTGAACGGAATCACCACTGCAAGCGGTCCCTATGAGGTTCGAGGACCATGGTCCTTGAAGATAGACCGAGATTCAGACAAGGCGGAGTTTTCCGCGGCCCTGAACATGGAGTTCTCGGATGGTTGGGTCTTGACGCCCGCCGGCGGGAACGGAAACTTCGATCCAAGTGTCAGGAGTGCCCATACTCATCACATCACGATGGTAGATGGCGAGGTTACGAGGCTTCCGAACGGCGGATTTCAGGTCTACGGTCCGGCTACCGTTACGCTCAACGGAGGCGCCACGCCCTTTGCACAAACGTCATATTTGACCATCGTCATCACGGGTGCCGGCGCGGATGCCATCCCGGGTATCGACCCCGTCGAATTTTCCAATATCACAGTGGCGTTTGGGCTTCCGGCCTCCGGCCATTTCGGAATGGTGCCTCTCTCGGGGGTTGTTCGAAGCGTCTCGCGAGGAGAAAGGTAGCCGTAACTGGGTGTTTGGTTTTCGCAAGCATGCCGAATCCCGCCGGTGGGAGATCGTTCTTTCCGTCGCATGAAGTTTCTTCCCAAGGGGATAGCCAGTTGTCGATCGAAGAGCCGCGATCGCAAATCATGATCGCGGCTTCGAGATTGCTGGCCATCCCCGCTTGTTCGTGGCAGTATCCCGACACGCCCGAGTAAGGGAGGGCAACGTAGCAAGCTCGATTCCTGGCGGTTGTCCGTGCGCGGCGCCGTCGTTATAACCAGAGAGCATGAGCACCCGCCGCACCATGCCTGGAGGCCGTGCCTCCCCTCGTACTCTCCCCCGTGGGACCGGCGGTCGCTGCCTCTGCCGCTGGTGCGCGATGGAAGTAGGAAAGGGCCGCCGCACCTTCTGCTCCGACGACTGCGTTCACGAATGGCGTCTGCGCTCTGATCCCGGCTACCTCCGCGACCAGGTGCTCAAACGCGATCGCGGCGTCTGCAAAAGCTGCCGGATTGACACGCTGGTTGCCCAAGGCATTCTCAAGCGCTCCCGCGGCGCAACACGCCAGCGCCTGCTCAACTACTGGGATCTGGCAGGCTACACCGGCCGCTCCCTCTGGGAGGCTGACCACATCGTCCCCGTCGTCGAGGGCGGCGGCGAATGCGACCTATCTAACCTGCGCACACTCTGCCTGCGCTGCCATCGGATGGCCACCCTAGGCCTACGTCTCCGCCGCGCCGAAGCCCGGGCAGCAGCAAGGCAGGACGTAAGCCGGCTCGCCGCCGCTGGTGACAGACGGGAGCGGGTATTATCGTGAGTGGTTGAAGGGGCGGGAAAAGGAAGGGTCATGACTACGAGCACGAAACACGTTGCCGTCACGCGCACACAATATGCTGACCACATCGTGCAGGGGCTGGAGCGCGAACGAGAGAGGCTTGCCGAGGAGTTCCATCAGCCGGACCGGGTGCCCAGCGCCGTGCTTGACAACGTGCTGCCGGAGGAAATGGCCCGGGAGATCTTTATGGCCTACCCAAAGCCCTCAGAGATGATGGAGCGCAAGAGCCTGCGCGAACACAAGCTGGTGGCTGCACAGATGGATCGCTATCACCCGCTTCTGGAAGAGATCATCTATGCCTTCCAGGATCCCCGTGTGGTCTCGCTCTGCACCGAGATCACCGGTATCGCCGGCATGATCCCGGACGATCACCTATACGCAGGCGGCATCAGCCTGATGGCGCATGGCCATTTCCTCAACCCGCATCTCGACAACTCCCACGACAAGGACCGTAGCCTCTACCGTGTCCTGAACCTGCTCTACTATGTCTCGCCGGAATGGAGTCACGAATCGGGCGGCAACCTGGAGTTATGGGACAACGGTCCTCAGGGTAAGCCCCGCGAGATTGTCAGCCGCTTCAATCGCCTCGCTTTGATGGCCACGCACAAAACTTCATGGCATTCCGTGAACAACGTCCACGCAACGCATGCGCCTCGCTGCTGCGTCTCCAATTACTACTTCTCGGCGACTCCGCTGGAACAGCAGGAATACTTCCATGTAACGACCTTCCGCGGCCGTCCCGATGAACCGATCAAAGATGTGCTGCTGCAAGGAGATGCTGTCCTGCGCTCAAGCCTTCGCAAGGTCTTCAAGAAGGGTGTCACCAAGACCACCCACGTGTATGAGAAGGATGGCGACACCGACTCGCATTCCTGAGCAGGCCAGGGCCCGTTGCAACTACATTGCCAGGGGAAATCACCGTGCGCGCAGCACTCTTCACCCGTGAATTTCCGCCCCATATCTATGGCGGCGCCGGCGTTCATGTCGACTATCTGAGCCGAGAGCTCGCCAAAAAGATCGAAGTCGAGGTCCATTGCTGGGGCAAGCAATACGCAGACCTCGGCCGTCTCCATGTCCGCGGACAGGAGCCCTGGGACGAGATCACCCACGGCACCACCGGCAAATTTAAGGGTGCCCTGGAAGCTCTCAGCCTGAACCTCACTCAAGTTAAGGCCTTGGAAGGCATCGACATCTGCCACACCCACACCTGGTACGTCTCGATGGCCGGCTTCCTGGCCAAGAAACTCTACGACATCCCGTTCGTCCTTACGACGCATTCGCTCGAGCCGCTGCGCGCCTGGAAGTCCGAGCAGCTAGGCTCGGGCTACGCCATGAGCTCCTGGATGGAGCGCACCGCCATCCTAGAAGCCGACGCCATCATTGCCGTCTCCAACGGCACCAAGGCCGACGTGCTGCGGGCCTACGACGTGCCTGCCGAACGCGTCCACGTCATCTACAACGGTATCGATCTGAACGAGTACCAGCAAACCAGCGATACTACGGCCCTCACGCAATATGGCGTCGATCCCGCTGTTCCCTTTGTTCTCTTCGTCGGCCGCATCACGCGCCAGAAAGGCGTTACGCATCTGGTCGATGCGATCCGTTACCTTCCGCCGGAGACACAGGTTGTCCTCTGCGCCGGCGCACCGGACACGCCCGAGATCGCCGCCGAGATGCGCGCCAAAATCGACGAAGCCCGGCACCATAACCCGCGCATCGTCTGGATCGAAAAGATGGTCACCCGCGCCGAGACCATCCAGCTCTACTCGCATGCCCGCGTCTTCTGCTGCCCCTCGGTCTATGAGCCTTTCGGCATCATCAATCTCGAAGCGATGGCCTGCCGCGCGCCCGTGGTCGCCAGTGCCACCGGTGGCATTCTCGAAGTCGTCGTCGATGGCGAGACCGGGTACCTGGTCCCTTTCAAACAGGATCCCGTCACTAGCTTCCCTGTTGACCCGGACCAGTTCGCGCGCGACCTGGGCGCGAAGCTCACTACATTGCTCAAAGACCCTGCCGCCTGCAGGCGCATGGGCGAAGCCGGCCGCAAACGCGTAGAGCAGCATTTCGCCTGGTCCAGCATCGCGGACCAGACGATCACCCTCTATGAGGAACTGATCGCGCGTAAACAGTAGCTCTTCGAACCCATAGTTGCACCTGAATCTGAAACTCCAGCCGCCCCGCGGCATCACTATCAGTCGACGCGGCGATATCCTCGAAGCCCAGCCGTGAGCAGATCGCTGGCGCACGCAGGCGAACAGGCCGCACAATACAACCGTGCACCCACTCGGCTTGATCTTCGGACTGCTCGCCATCGGCACCGTGCTGCTTGATGCCTTTGAGACCATCATCCTGCCGCGCCGTGCCAGCGGAAAGATCCGCCTCACCCGGCTCTTCTATGTGCTTACCTGGGGGCCGTGGGCGGCTGTTGTGGGCCGTTTCCGCAACCGCCGATTGCGCGAGAGTGGCTTCAGCTTCTATGGCCCGCTCTCGCTGCTCTTCCTGATGGGGCTCTGGGCGGTAGGCCTGGTCTTCGGTTTCGGGTTCATGTTCTACGGCCTTGGCGCACCCTTGCATGATCCGCTGGGCCTGCATCCGCTCCATACCGGTATCTACATCAGCGGGACGACGCTGTTCACCCTCGGCCTCGGCGACATTATTCCTCTGAATCACTGGGCGCGCGACCTGGTCATCATCGAGGCAGGGACCGGACTCGGCTTCGTCGCGGTCGTCATCGGCTACCTGCCGGTGCTCTATCAAGCTTTTTCACGCCGGGAAGGCTCGATCGCACTGCTCGATGGCCGCGCCGGCTCGCCGCCGACCGCAAGCGAGCTGCTGCGCCGTCATGCAACCGACGGCGACAATGATGTGCTGATCGCGCTGCTGGCCGAATGGGAACGCTGGTCCGCGGAGATGCTCGAGAGTCACATTTCGTATCCGCTACTGTGCTATTTTCGCTCGCAGCACGATAATCAAAGCTGGCTCAGCGCCATCACCGCCATCCTCGATACCTGCGCCGTGCTGCTCAGCATCGTGGAGTGCTCGGCCTGTCGCCAGGCGCGGCTCACCTTCGCCATGGCCCGCCATACTGTGGTGGACCTGCTGCTGGTCTTTGGCATGAAGCCGGTCGCGATGCCCAAGCCCGCTCTGCCGGGTGCCCCTGCGCCGGCAGACGCGCCCAAGGAAATCGCCGCCGATATGGCCACACGACTCAGCGAACCCGAGTTGGTCAGACTCACCGAAGTTCTCTGCAAGGCTGGTTATCGCCTGCGCCTGGAACCGGAGCGGCTGGCGCTGCTGCGCAAGTTGCGGTGGATGTACGAAGGGCAGGTCGTCGCACTGTCACGCTATCTCTGCATGCCGCTACCGCCGCTGGTTACGGAGAAACCAGGACGCGACACCTGGATGCTGGTCCACAACCTGCTGGAACTCTACTCTGCGCAGCCGCAGGCGACCGATGAAGACACGCACGCCGCCACCCTGATGGCCCGCACACGCGAAATCTTCGCCGACGAACCTCACGCCTTCTAGCCACCACGCCGCGATCTGGCCGCTTAAACGATCAGCGCGGCACTCGCCACGGGCAGGTGCAGACGCGCGCCCGCACTCTCGTGCGATTTTGCATGCCAGCTTCCTTCTGCCCCGATCTCTGCATCGCCAAGCGTCTCACCCGTTTTCACAGCCGCAGCGGGCGCCTGCAGACGAATCAACTGCATCCCTGCAAGTTTGTGGTCCAACGCAAGATCAATCGGATGCTCCAGGCTGAGGTTCAGCGCTATCAGCGCCACGCGCCCACCCGGGCGCTGAACAGCCTGACGTTGAACAGCGTAGACGCGCAATCCATCAGGCGCCGTGCTCAGGCTGGTATCGAGCAACTCCCCCGGCGACGCCTCGCGAAATAGCCTCATGCCATAGTAGAGTGGCCGCGCTTCGAAGCCCTTTGCACGCGTGCCCGCAATCGGGGTGTACCAGCCGTAGCCGCCTCCATGGAAGTTCACGCCAATGCCGCCCGCCTGCGCGATGCGGAACATGTAGTCCGCGCCCCACAGCGCCGAGGCAAAGGTATCGCTTACGTCTGCCTTGCCGCCGCCATAACATGAATTGGTTTCGGCCAACCGGAAGGGCAGTCGGGTCTCCTTCGTCACCTGCTCGAGCCCGGCAAATTCGCGCTCCAGCTTCGGGTCGGGACGCAGCAGCCGCGGAACATCCATGGACGGATCACCCGGCGGGCCTTCCGCATAGTAATGCGAGGAGACGAACTTCACATCATTGCGGAACGCCTTTGCGAACGGCACCAGCCAGTCGTTGTTGAAGGCAGTGTCCGGCCCGGCAAAGGGCGCCTCCGGCACGCGCTTGCGCACTGCTTCAAAGAAGCGCCGCCACTCCGCGATGAACTGATCCGTGTTGTAGCTGGGGGGCCGCAGTCCGTTTTTGAAGAAGAGATCGGGCTCGTTCGCCATCTGAAATGCCAGGAGCTTCGAGCCCATGACCTGGGTGACGAACGCGGCTTGCTCTGCCGCCATCTCCGGCGTGCCCAGCCCCAGGTTGAGTCCGTAGATCAATGACCATCCGGGCAGCCGGTCAAGAAATTCGCGCAGGTTGTGAATCGCCTGCTCCGTGATCACCCGGTGCGGCGGCGCCTTGTTGCCCTTGTCCGGTCCCAGCGCATCCTGGATCGGATTAGTTGAGATTCCATGCGCCTGCGGATCCGCTTTCCAGAAGCAGTACTCGCTGGTGTTACCGCCGATGCGCAACACCCCGTGCTGGCCCAGTCCGCCTACCAACTCGATGAGCTGCTTATTGTCGCCTGCGAAAAAGTCGGGATCGCTCAGTTGCGCCGACTCATAGCTGAGGCCGGTGAAGTCTTCGGCAATGCGCCGGCCGGTCGGCTTGCCGATCGTTACCGTGACGGGCAGAGGATTCGCTTGCGCAACCAGGCGGGAGGCGGGGTGCAATGCGGCTGTGCCAAGCGCGGAGAGGGAGAGGAATCGGCGCCGGTTCATCGCAACGAGTCGACCGCAGGCGGGAGTGGACAGGCAAAATCGCGTTCCATGGGCGATACGATGTATCGACCGTGCGCGCGGTTTACTTATACGACCGCTGATAGGTACCGCTGATCCTGTCGTGCCAGCCCAACTGGTCTTCATCAAAGGCGGCCCATAGCAGCCCCAGCCCCAGCGGCAAGGCAGAGAGCAGCAGCGCTCCGACGCGCCGCTGCATCGCCTGGCGGGTTGGATTGTCGTCATCCAGTGTGCACAGGGCGATGCGCGCGTAGCTCATGCCGGGCGTGCTCTCGCCGAATCGGAAGAACAGCCATTGGTAGGCGGCAAAGGTAGCAATCAAGGCCACAAAGCCGGCACCCAGTGCAGTCCTACCCGCTGGCGGATGTGCGGTGCACGAGCTGAAGACAAAGACGAAGATCAGAAAGCCAGCGAAGCTGAGGGCTGCATCGACCAGCGCAGCCATAATGCGGTCTTCCAACGCCGCAGGCCGGATCATCGGTATCTCTTCCGCGGCTGTGCGCGCGCTGCGCGCCGCCCGTTCTGAGACGGGCGTATCCAGCCGGATGGACGACCAATCGAGCCCGGCAGCTGCCGGAGCAATTCCCGGACGATGGTCGATCATTTCCGGCTCCACTTCGAAGATCCGCAGCTGTCCCGTCTGCGGTTCGGCATCGCGCAGCGGGCCCTCTGCCAGCCGTGGACGCGCTTTGCGCGCCGCGACCAGCTCGCGCGGAAACTCAATCAGGTTCGCTGCCAATGGAATGGCCGGCGTCACCGTTTCCTCTTCCAGTGGATCGCAGAACTGTGGTATCTGCGGAGGGCTTGCGCGATGTGACGGCGACGGCTGCGCGCTCCGGCGAGCCTCATAGGCCTGCATCTGCCGCTGCGTGCGCTCGTCCAGTTCGTAGCGCACCTCAACGCTTTCGCGCTCCATGCGTTCCTGTTCGACGCGCAGGCGCTCCTCTGCCTCGCGCGCCTCGGCGGCGGCGGCTTCCGCCAGCCGGGCATCCTCCAGGCGGTGGCGTACGGCCTCCTGCGCGGCCTGCGCTTCTATCAGCGCCTTCTCGGCGGCCAGCGCGGCTTCTTCGGCTTCGCGCTCCAGCACTTCGCGATAACTCGGCCGTCCTGCATAACGGGCCGCAACCGCAGCGGCAACATTGGCCCGTCCAGAGTCTTCAGCGTCTATGGGACGGTGTTCCAGCGGCAGGCGAGCCTGGTTGGTGCCGCGCACCGAGCGGCGTGCCCGGCTGGCAGCCAGCTTCTCCGTCAGCTCGGTCTTCCACGCCGGTACGTCATCCGGCACAAATTTGGCCATCACTCTCGTCCCTGCTTCCGGCGCCTCATTGACGCTGCGTCCATGCATCTCCAGCACTCGTGCGTTCCTCACCGCCTGCACGGCCGCGCGGAAAATCCGACGGAGCCGCGCCGGATCATCGCGAGCGGCGAAGATGCGGCATGGGTAGCGTTGGCTGAGCCAGAGCTGCGCGGGCGTTCACAGTCCGAAGCAAGCATCGCCTTTGCTATTCTGGCCTTGCCCGTGCCGAAGAACCTGCGCAGTTTTTTATGTATCACGGTGGTGTGGCTGTGTCATCCGCAGCTTGCAGTTTGGGCGTGGCAGAGCGGGCACCCGGAATCAAGCGCGGTACCGGCACCGCAGACGCAACCATCTTCCGCGCCTCCGTCAGCATCCGGCGCACTGCCGGATGTACCGGATGCCGACGAGTTGCCGCGCCTTGAGCCAGTGCCCGGCACCGGCAAGGTGCTGGTTCCGGTTCACATTGCGGCGAACACGCAGCGAAAGGACGGCTCGTCCTACACTCTGCTCGGTGATGTCGAGCTCCGCTACAAGGACTACGTCGTTCACGCCGACAGGATGAACTACAACGAAGACACCGGCGAGGCGCGCGCCGAGGGCCATGTGGAGCTCGACGGTGGTCCGGCAGACGAGCATATCCTGGCCGATCACGCCACCCTCAACCTCGACCTCGACACCGGCCGCTTTTACAACGTGACCGGCAGTGTAGGGGTACGCCAGAATATCAACCGCAAGAAGGTCATCTACACCAGCACCAATCCGTTTCTCTTTACCGGCCGCGTCGTCATCAAAAACGGCCCCGAGCAGTTCCGGGTCATCGGCGGCACCATGACATCCTGCCGGCTGCCGCATCCCGACTGGGTGATTGCCGCGGGACGCATCGACATGGTCGACGGCCAGGCGAGCGCGCGCAATGCGCTCTTCCGCGTGCTGAATATCCCTATCGTCTATCTCCCTTACTTCACGCATCCGGTCCTCTCGTCTGACCGCCAGTCCGGATTTCTCATCCCGGTCTATTCGCAGTCCAATACCAAGGGCAGCGTGTTCGGGGAGCAGTATTACCTCGCGCTGAATCGCAGCATGGACCTGACTATCGGCACCGACTTCTACTCCAAACGAGGCTGGGCGCCAAGTGGCGAGTTCCGCTACCGCGGCCGTGGCGACGACTTCGCGGATATTCGCTTTACGGCGCTCTTCGACCGCGGCATCCTGCTCGGCAACGCGCTCACCAATCAGGGCGGACAGGACATCTTCCTCAATGGCCGGCACGGACTCGGCGCCCACACCCGTCTGGTCAGCAATGCCGAATACCTGAGCTCGATCATCTATCGCGAGGCCTTCGCGGAAAACTTTTCCCAAGCGACCGCGACCCAGGTGAATTCAAATATCTATCTCACGCACAACAGCGGCGGCGTCTCGGAGACGGCCAGCTTCAATCGCTACATCAACTACGCTCAGGTGAGTCCTTTCATCGAAGACGTGGTGATCGCGCATCTGCCCACCATTGATGTCACCTCAGTGGAGCGTCCGCTGGCCGGGACATGGCTGCTATGGAGTGCAAACGGCAGCGTGGCCGGGCTTAACCGGCATGAGCCGGGCTTCGAGACCGCTCACGAGGTGGGCCGTGCCGATCTGTATCCGAGTCTCTCCGCACCCTTCCATCTCGGCGGTTTCGATATCCGTCCCGAACTCGCGATACGCGATTCCTTCTACACCAAGAGCCAGGCGCCCACTTTCGTTCTCGATCAAGTGACCCAAACCTTTGTCCCGGTCTATCGCTCCGCCAGTCTCAACCGCAAGGACATGGAGGCCGGCATCGAGTTGCGAGCTCCGGTGATGGAGCGCGATTTCGCGCCGGCGTGGCTCGGGCACTTCGATCGCGTTTTGCGCCACACTATCGAACCCGAGGCTCGCTATCAGTTCGTCACCGGCATCGACAACTTCCGCAACATCCTGCGCTTTGATCCCACGGACCTAGCCAGTGACACCCACGAGATCGAATACTCCGTCACACAGCGCTTCTATCTAAAGAATCTGCACCCAAAGCCCTGCGGCAACGCGCCGCTTCCGCCTGAGGGCTATGGCCGCGTGTACCTGCCTATCGACTATCACGACTGTTCCAGCAGCGACACTACCGAATCTGTCAGCTGGACGCTGGCGCAAAAGCATTACTTCGACCCGCGATTCGGGAATGCTGTGTTCGACAACCGGCGCAACGTGTTGGCCACCACACTTGACCTCACCGGCATATCGTTTCTCTACGGACCGCGCGACTATTCACCGCTCATTTCCCGGCTGGCCTTGCGCACCAACCAAACGTTGGCCTTTGGCTGGGATGTGGACTACGACCCCAAAGCCGGCCACATCAACGGCAGCAATGTCTATGCCGACATTCGTCATGCAGGCTTCTTCGGCAGCATCAGCCACGCGCGTCTGGACGCTCTGAATCCCAGCACCGTGCCGAGTCCGACCATGCTGTCGCCTGTCACCAACTATGAGCAGCTCCGGGCAACGCTGGGTTACGGCGCCGGCACAAAAAGCGGCTTCAGTGGCGGCATGAATCTTGGCTATGACCTGAACCAGCAGGCGCTGCAGTACGGCGGCGTGCAGACCAGCTACAACTGGAACTGCTGCGGCCTCACGCTGGAATATCGGCGTCTCGCCCTCGGCCCAGAGCGGAATGAAAATTATGAGAGCTTCAACTTCACGCTCGCTGGCATTGGCACCGCCGGCAACATCAATCGCTCCCAGTTGATCTATTAAGTCCCAGGTCGGGTTCCAGATCGGGGTCGGCTTGCAAGCTCGCCAGCCAGGACGTTGGCCCAGCCCTGCCGCGCCCTGCGATAATGGAGGGGCTCGTCGTCCTGCAGCGAAAGGCGGTTCGTTTGTTCCGTACCCAACTTGTCCTCACCTGTGCTCTGGCCGCAATTGTCACCCTCGGCTGCCGGGCCCAGATGCCTCCTCCGAACGCCTCGGTAGAGCGCCGCATCGAGGTGCTGGTGCGCTCCCAGTTCAATGTCCCATCAAACTACGACGTCTCCCTGGGCGGCAAGACGAAGAGCGACATTCCGGGATTCGACAATTTGCCCGTCACCTTCTCGCATAACGGCAAACAGACTACCGTCACTTTCCTGCTTTCGAAGGACGGAAACACGCTGGCACGCCTCGAGAAATTCGACATCAGCAAGGATCCGCAGTCCATCTACTCGCTCGATCGTCGGCCGATGCGCGGCAATCCGGAGGCCAAGGTGACTGTCGTTAACTACGACGACCTTGAGTGTCCCTACTGCGCCCGTATGCACGAGGAGCTGTTTCCGACCACGGTCGATCACTACAAGGGTCTGGTGCGCTTCGTTTATAAGGATTTCCCTCTGGTCGAGATCCATCCCTGGGCGATGCACGCCGCGGTGGATGCCAACTGCCTCGCCGACCAGAACGGCGATGCCTATTGGCAGTTCGTCGACTACACGCATAGTCACGGTCACGACATTGACGGCAATCATGAAAACGCGAAGCAGGCCTTCGCTACACTGGACGAGCAAGCGCGCGCCATTGGCAAGAAGGCCAGCATCGACGACTCGAAGCTGGATGCATGCCTCGCGAAACAGGACGAATCCGCCATCCGCAGCTCCATGCGTGAAGGAGAGAAGCTCGGCATCGATGGCACGCCTCAGCTTTTCGTGGATGGGGAACGCGTTGCGCCGGGGGCACAGCCGACATCCGCGGTGTGGGACGCCATCGATCGCGCTTTGAAAGCCGACGGTATTACGCCACCCGAACGGACGGACGCAACGCCGCCGCCAACTCCCGCAGCCCACGTCCCCGCGCCTTCCCGGTGATGCGTGTAGCCGCGGGAGGATACGATAAGCTTTGTGAGCCGGCATCTGGCCAGCACCCAGGCCGGCGAAATGCGTTCCGCCTCAGGGCGCCTTTTGAAGGAGACAGAGTGCCAGAAGTTCCGCCCACTCCATCCAGTTGTCTCGTTCCCTCCTCACTTCACCGTTCCAACTGGCTCGCACGCACGCTCCCTCTTGCTCTGGCCTGCCTGACCTTGGCCGCCGGCTGCAACCGCCCCCATCAGGCCAACGTTGTTGCCACCGTCAATGGTCACCCCATCGACCAGCCCACGCTGGAGCGCTACTACCGCAATAATCTCGGGAACACCCCGCAACAGCCTTCGCCGATACAGTCCCAGATCGCCCATCTCGAGATCCTGCGAAATCTTATCGACGACGACATCAAGCAGCAGCGCGCAGCCAAGCTCAACCTCGTCGCCACTGATGAGGAGGTAGACGCCAAGCTGGCCGAGATCAAAGCTCCTTTTACGCAGGAGGAGTTCAAGCGTCAGCTTGCAGCAAAAAATATGACGCTGGACGATCTGAAGCACGACATCCGGCGTGGCCTCACCAACGAAAAGCTGATGAACAAGGAGATCTTTTCGAAGATCAACATCACCGACGCGGACATCACTGCGTACTTCAACGCGAACAAGTCTCTTTTCAATCTGGTCGAGCCTGAATACCATTTGGCGCAGATCGTCGTCTCTGCCGTTCCGGCGCAGCAGCCCGCCAATATGCAGGCCGCCCGGGCCAATACTGATGGCGAAGCGAGAAAGAAGATCGAGGCGCTGCACACCCGGCTGGAGAGCGGTGACGATTTCGGCGCGCTTGCCTCACAGTTCAGCGAGCAAGCTTCGACCGCGAGCAGCGGCGGGGACATGGGACGGCTCACTGAGTCCCAGCTAAGGCAGGACAGCGCCGTCTTCGCTGCAATTTCCAAGCTCCGGCCCGGTCAGGTCACGGATACGATGCCCATCTATGATCAGAGCCACAAAGTAAATGGCTATGCGATCTACAAGCTTCTCGACAAGGAAGCCGCCGGCCAGTATGAGCTGAATGATCCTCGCGTGCAGCAGACGATTCGCGGCCAACTGCGCGATAGCCGTGCCCAGCTCCTGCGTAATGCGTATGACGAAATGCTACGCGACCAGGCGCACGTGGAAAATTACTACGCCGAAGAGATTTTCAAGAAGGGCGCGCAGTAACCCACAAAAGTTCCCGCTCGTTGCCCTGAACGCTTGCTACACTGGGCCACCCGTTTCGGAGGCTGCATTTGGCTCGTTGCTCGTCGTTGCTGCTCTCGCTGTTCCTCACGCTTCCCGCTATCTGTTCCGCTCAAACTCCGCCGCAACCGGCGCGCACGCTGGTGCGTGCCGCACATCTGGTGGATGTCCACGCCGGCCGTCTGGTCGACGCGCAAACGCTTGTGGTCTCCGGCGATCACATTGTTGCGGTAGAACCCACTGCGCAGGTGCATCCGCAGTCGGGCGACAAGATTATCGAGTTGGGAGACGCCACGCTGCTTCCCGGCATGATCGATGTCCATACGCACCTTACGAGCGAGAACAACTTCGATCCTTATCACGAGCTCTCGACGAGCGTCGCCAAGAGCGCGCTGATCGGCGCTCGTAATGCGAAGGTGACGCTCGAGGCCGGCATCACTACGGTGCGCAATGTCGGCGCGGACGGCTTCGCTGATGTCGATCTGCGCGACGCCATCAATGAGGGACTCATCGAAGGTCCGCACATGCAGGTGAGCGGACCGGCGCTCGGTATCACCGGCGGCCACATGGACGAGAATCTGTTGCCGGAGCAGTACCACGTCACGGCTGGCGGAGTGGCCGATGGGATCCCCGCCGTGCAGCACAAGGTGCGCGAGAACATCAAATACGGTGCGGATCTGATCAAGATTGGCGCTACCGGCGGCGTGCTCTCCAAGGGCGATGATCCGCAGGCTAGCCAGTACACGCTCGAAGAGATGCAGGCCATCGTCGCTGATGCCCATCGCCTGGGCCGCAAAGTGGCCGCTCATGCTCACGGAGCGCAGGGCATCCTGTGGGCCAGCGAGGCGGGTGTGGACTCGATCGAGCACGGCAGCTACATGAACGACGAAGACATCAAGATGATGAAGTCCCACGGCACCTACTTCGTGCCGACCGCCTATCTCGTCGACTGGATGCGCGAGAACGGACACCTGCCTGCCATATATCAGCAGAAAATGTTGACCGTAAGTGCCATCGAAAAGGCCAACGCGAAGCATGCCATCGCCGAAGGTGTAAAAGTCGCGATGGGCACGGATGCCGCTGTGTATCCGCATGGGCTGAATGCACACGAATTTGAAGTCTACGTGCACGACTTCGGGATGACGCCCATCGACGCGCTACGCACCGGCACGGTGAATGCGGCTGACCTGATGGGCTGGAGCGATCGCGTCGGCTCGCTCGACGCCGGCAAGTGGGCGGATGCGGTTGCCGTCTACGGCAATCCACTCCAGGACATCACCGTGCTGCAGCATCCTGTTTTCGTGATGAAGAGCGGCGTGGTGTATCGCAACGACATTAAGCGCCAATGAACGATCTTCACCGCCGCTAAAGGTTGGCGACATTAGCATGAACAGCATGGTGCGCTACGGGATTCTGGGCTTTGGCCATCACGGAGAGCGCCGCCTCGCGCCAGCGTTTGAACACGCGCGAAACTCGCAGCTGACCGGCATTTGGCGCCGCAACCAGGAGCGCGCCCGCGAAAACGCGCAGCACTTCCACATCGATCACATTTTCGATTCCCCGGAGGCACTGTGCGCCTCACCCGCGATCGACGTGGTGTTCGTTGCCAGCCCGGATGCGCTGCACTGCGAGCACACCCTGCTGGCGCTGCGCCATGGTAAGGCCGTGCTGTGCGAAAAGCCGCTGGCAATGAGCGCGTCCGAAGCGATCCGCATGGCGACGGCTGCACGCGCAGCCAGCCGCGCCTTCGGTGTCGCTCAGAACTTTCGCTACAACCTCTCGCTGCAGAGGATACGGGCAATGATTGCTGAAGGCGCAATCGGCCAGCCGGTCTTCGCCTCGGCACATTTCTGCTTCCTGAGCCGCAACAGCCCACGCACCTGGATCAATGACGGCGGCATGGCGTGTGGAGGACCAATCGGCGATGTCGGCATCCATGCCATCGATGCGTTACGTTTTGTTCTGCAGCAGGAGGTCCTCGCGGTCAGCACGATCGCGCGTGACGGACAGACGCGCTCGCCACTCGCAAATCCGGCGGCCTCCGGGCTAGAGCGCGAGCTCGAACAAAGTGCAGCCCTCACCCTGGAATTCAGCCGCGGAGCACTGGCCAGCATCCAGGTAAGCTTCCGAGCCCAATATCGCACGCTCGTCGAGGTGATCGGCGAAGCCGGCGTCCTCACGGCAGAGAGCGGCCTCACCGTGGATCGCCCGGTCACCATCGTCCACCACAGCGCCGGCAAGATCCTCCACCAGGAAACAGTTTCGAATGCAGATGCATACAGCCGCATGCTCGACGCATTCTCTGCAACTGTGGAGGGCGCCGGCAGCTTTGCCAGTACAGGCGAAGACGGGGTACAGAATCAGCAGATTCTGGATGCGGCGTTTCGAAGCTGGCACAGCGGCTGCCGCGAACGAATTCGCTAGAGGCACTGCGGAAGATCACTCGATCACTGCCAGCACCTGGCCGGACGCAACCTTGTCGCCCGCGGCCACACGCAGCTCCACGACGCGACCGTCCCGCGCGGCCTTCAGCTCGTTCTGCATCTTCATCGCCTCGATGACAACGACGCCCTGGTGGGCCACAACGGCGTCGCCTTGCGCAACCAGCACACGCGCGACGCGTCCTGGCATAGAAGCCTTGATTTGCAGCGCGCCATTCCCAGCCCCTGGCCGTTTGCGCTGCCCACGCAAAGAGCGCCGGTCGGTCACCGCAACGCGGTGTTGCCGGGCACTCACGGCAATCGTCTCCTCGTCCATCATCGCGGAGCGGACACAGCGATACGAGCGCCCGCCGATAATCAGAGAAAGCACGCCGGGCATCGGCTCATGTATATCCACCGGGATCGTGCGCTCGTCCAGGTAGACCACGCAGCCATTCTCCTGTCGCTCCACTGAAAGGCGGCGCATCACGCCGTCCACTTCGACTTCGACGAGGAGCGGAGTCATCGGCGCAGCCTCCCTTGCAACCCTCGTTGCAGCGCATCCTGCTGCCATGGCGTCTGTGCTTGCGAGGTGGGCGGCGTGGCGGCGGGAGCAGCAAATAGCACCGCAGCAATAGCGGCTGCATCAGCAGCAGCAACGTCTCCCGCCGCATCTGGGCTTTCTGGCATAGACCTTGCTAGCAACCGATCGAGATAGCTGGTATCGACCCGCGCTGCTTGAAAGTCGGGGTCATTCAGAATCCGGCGCAGCAGCTTCAGGTTCGTTCGAATGCCGCCGATAACATATTCATCGATCGCACAGCCCAGACGCGCGATTGCCGTCGCGCGGTCTGGCGCGTATGCAATCAGCTTCGACAGCATCGGGTCGTACTCGGTCGGTACCTCCCAGCCCTCATACATACCTTCGTCCTCACGAATCCCCGGGCCGCCCGGCCGCAGCAATCGCGTGATCTTCCCCGGCGAGGGCAGAAAGCCAGTCTCCGGATCTTCGGCGTAGACGCGCACCTCCAGCGCGTGCCCGCGCAACACAATCTCCTCCTGCGTGAACGGGAGCGGCTTGCCCTCGGCAATCGCAATCTGCAGATGCACTAGATCGACGCCGGTCACCAGTTCGGTGACGGCATGCTCCACCTGGAGCCGCGTGTTCACCTCGAGGAAGTAGAAGTTTTGTGCCTCATCGACCAGGAACTCCACTGTGCCCGCGTTCACATATCCTGCTTCGCGCGCGAGCCGGCACGCCGCTTCCCCCATGCGCCTGCGCAACTCCGGACCAACGACAGGCGATGGCGCTTCTTCAATCACCTTCTGGTGGCGCCGCTGGACCGAGCACTCACGCTCGCCAAGGTAGACCACGCTTCCATGCTGATCGGCAAGCAGCTGTATTTCAATATGGCGCGGCCGCTCGATCAGCTTTTCAAGATAGACCTCACCGGAGCCGAAAGCACGCGCTGCCTCATCGCTTGCCGAGATCAGCGCGGAGGGCAGTTCGTCTGCGCTTTGGATCGCGCGCATACCCTTGCCACCGCCGCCCGCGGCCGCCTTCAGCATGACCGGATAGCCGATCTCTTTCGCGAGCTTCAGCGCTTCTTCCGGAGAGGTGAGGCCACGGACCGATCCGGGCGTGCACGGCATGCTGGCGCGATCGGCTGCAGCGCGCGCCCGCGTCTTGGAGCCCAATTCGCGCATAGCCGAGGCTGGCGGCCCAATGAAGATAATGCCCGCCGCCGTGCAGGCTTCAGCAAACTCCGCGTTCTCAGAAAGAAATCCATAGCCGGGGTGAATCGCATCCGCACCACAATTGTGTGCGATCTCAAGGATGAGATCTCCCCGTAAGTACGAATCGATCGACGGTGCAGGGCCCAGCCGGTACGCCTCATCAGCATGTTGCACATGCAATGCGCCACGATCCGCGTCGGAATAGACAGCAACCGGTGAGATGCCCCGTTCGCGGCAGGCACGAAGCAGACGAAGCGCGATCTCGCCGCGATTGGCAATCAGTATCTTGCGAAGGGAAGCCACCAGACAGGGATTCTAAACCGGATCGCGAATGCTTGTTGGTCGCAGTGGAGATTCCCAACGATGATCGCGATGCATCGGTCATCCCGGTCGCAGCAATCGGACGCAGCGCTAAAACAAAAGGAGCCCGCTTGCGGGCTCCCTTCGCGCGATTCTTGCTGCTGACTACTTGTTGGTATCCACACCTGGCTTGCTTGCCTGGTTCGCCTTCTCCACATTCGCTTTGCGTGCACCCAGCGCCTTCTGAATCCAGTCTTGCGCCTGTTGCAAGTCGGCCTTGCGCGCATCGTCATCGCCACACTCGATTTCCGCTTTGCGGCGATAAGCAAGGTTGAGGTACGCCATAGCATCTTCGTAGGAGGGACGCAGATCGATGGCCTTGTGCAGAGAATCCATCGCTTCGGTCACCAATGGACCATTTGTTGTCGCCAGTTTCGGGCACTCTTTTTTGGGTATGGCGCCATCGGCAGCTTGCTTTTCCGTCAGACCGTGAGCCGCAAGAAAATCCAGTGAGTTCTTGCGTGCCTTATTCCAATCGATGACGCCGATCGTGTAATACGCTTCCGGGTCCTTCGGATCGACTGCCAATACCTTCTGCTGCCAGGCCTTTGCGTCGTCCCCTTTGCCTTCGCCGAAATAGATAGCCGCGATGCCCTTGATCGCATTCACGTTGTTGGGATCGATCTGCAGCGCGTCTTTGTAAGCCGCGATGGCATGCTGTGCAAGCGCCGTATTCGCCGGAGTGTCGGAGTTCGGCACAACCTGCTGCGCATAGGCTGTGGCCAGGTACATATGCGTCATGGTCAGCGACGGATCCAAGTTCACTGCGGTTTGGAAGTGATCGATAGCCTCTTCATACCTGGCGTTCTTGTAGGCTTGGACTCCCTTGTTGAGCTGATCGCGCGCCTTTAGCTTACTGCACCCGGTGGTGGCGAGGAGCAACGACAGGCTGGCAACTGCCGGCATCCACACTCTTGCGATACGCATCATTCTGCTTCAATTCTCCTTGAATAGGTGCCAGACCGCGGCGCATTGTGGGGTCCGTTTACTGGGCAGAGAACAGAAATGTCTCTGCGCTGTGATTGTAACTGTTTTCTTCGGGCCCGCAAGCTTTGGACAGACCGTTTTCACAATGGGCTCCGTCCTCAAAAGACGTGAATCCATCAATTCCGTCAAGAAAAGCTGGTGTCCGCCATTGAGAACCGGATCATAGCATTGTGGAACGGTAGAAGAACAAACCGCGGCCAGAGCCGGCCGCGGGCTGAATAAGCAAGGATCGAGCTACTGGCCCGCCTCAATCTTGGGAGTAATTAACCCGACGTGATCGACACCTGCTCCTTTGGCGATGTCAATAGCGTTGGCGACAGGACCAAAGTCAAGATCCTTGTCCCCTTTGATGAACATCACCTTGGTAGCGCGCGTGGAGAAGATCGTTTGGAGTCTTCCCGCCAGATCAGACTTCTGCACATCGGTCTCGTTGATCTTGTATGCCGGTTGACCGCCATTGCCATGCAGTATCGACACCACGATAGCCGTATCGTTTTCCTTTGGCGGCTCCTTGGTCTTCGGAGGCTGCGGCACCAGCGCCTCCAGGCCATGAGGTGTGACCGGCGTGATGGCCATGAAGATGATCAACAACACCAGCAGGATGTCGATCATGGGGGTTACGTTGATATCGGAGGAAAGGCCTCCGCCACTGCCTGTTGAGAATGCCATGAAACACTCCTCGATTGTTTAAATCCCGCCAAATGGCAGGCTATAACTGCTACTCAGCGCCGCCCTCGGCTCCGGCGTTCGGCTGATCGGTCAACACGCCCAGCGTATCCGTACCGGAGGTGCGGATGTTATCGATGGCTTCCATCACCACCCCATAGTTCGCCCGTGTATCCGCCCGCAGATAGACCTCTTTGTTGGTCTTGTTCTGTAGCATGTCGGTGATCTTGGGGCCAAGGTCGGCTGAAGAAAGCTGATTGGCGCCCAGGAATACGCGACCGTCGCGTGTGATGGCCACCACCACGGAATCTTCGTGCTCAGCGTCCGGCATCGGCGTTGCGTCGACGCTCTTCGTCAGATCGACGTTGACCTTGTTCTGCACCATCGGCGTAATGACCATGAAAATGATCAGCAGCACCAGCATCACGTCCACCATGGGTGTGACGTTGATGTTGGAGTTAACCTTGGCGCCTTCGTTTCGAACTGCAAGTGCCATATATGCTCCCTACCTGAGCGGGATCGTACCAGCCATGCCGCCATCTCGCGCTCCATCGATGCGGAAGGAGGGTGGCGGGTTTTGCGCCCGCCACTTCGATTCTCGCGTGGACGAAGCCAAAGCCGCCTTAGCGGCGCTGCGACTGCTTGATGAAGTAGTCCACCAGTTCGCTTGAGGAGTTGTCCATCTCGACGTCGAACGCCTCAACCTTGTTGGTGAAGTAGTTAAACAACATCACGGCCGGGATTGCGACCAGCAGGCCGAATGCAGTGGTGACCAGTGCCTCCGAGATACCGCCTGCGATGGCGCCGATACCGGCTGATTTCTGCGTTGCGATCTGTTGGAAGGCGTTCAAGATACCGACCACTGTGCCGAACAGTCCGATAAATGGCGCGGTGGAACCGATGGTCGCCAGACCACCGAGGCCGCGCTTCAGCTTGGCGTGGACGATAGCCTCGGCACGCTCGAGCGCGCGCTTGCTGGACTCGATCTGGTCTTCGGTGATGGCGCCGCCGTTACCGTAGCTACGAAACTCCTGCAGACCAGCGGTGACGACTTCAGCCAGGTGCGATTTCTTGTTGCGGTCCGCTACCTTCACGGCTTCGTCCAGCTTGCCTTCGCGGAGAGCGCCGGCAACTTTGGGAGCGAATTCACGGGACTGCTTGCGGGCAGCGTTGAAATAGATAGCGCGATCGATAATGACGGCCAGCGACCAGATCGACATGATGAACAGAATGATCACCACGGCCTTGGCCGGAATGCCCATTCTCGCCCACATCTCGGGGAGGCTGAAACCGACGGTACCACCCTGGTCCTGGAACAGCAGACCGAGGTTCGAAATGTGCGGAACTACGTGAGTGAGCTGAGCGAGAATCACTGAATCTTTCCTCCTGGGTATTGCCGAAGCTGATAACTACAGCGCTTGAGGGTCGCAGTGCTTCGAAAAAGCACCCCGATGCTATCACCGGCCTCTTCACGCCCTATATGACACGAAGAGGCCAGTTGGTGGAATGACATCCCCCTCGCGGGAGGGAGACAATGGCCATTAGCCGCCGAGATTAAACACCACGTTCACCGTGGTTTCTACCTCAACCGGTTCGCCGTTCAATTGGTAAGGCTTGTATCTCCAGGTTTTCACCGCTTCGAGCGCGGATTGAGTGAGCATTGGAGGCCCGCTGATGACGCGCAGGTTTTCGATCGTGCCCGTCTTCGAGATCGTCGCCTGGAGCACTACCGTACCAGAGATGCGCGCCGCACGTGCGATGGGCGGGTAAGTCGGATTGACGCCGCCAGTCTTGAGACCGGTCATGACACCGGAGGAGATGGCAATCTTCTTGGGCGTAGCGGCCTTGACCACCGGTGCCGGAGCATTGCCCATGCCGCCTAGGATGCCGCCAATCGCACCTCCGGAGCCCATGCCTTCCATACCCGCCACGCCCTGGTTGGTGGGCGGCGGCGGCTCTTCCTTCACCTGCTTGATCTCGTGGGGAATCTTGCTCGGCGCCTGGAAAGGATCGACTGTTTGTACGTGGATCTTGGGCTGCGGCGCCTGCGGTGGCGGCGGCGGCGGCGGTGGCGGTGGCGGTGGCGGCGCTACCAGCAACGTCGACATCATATTTTTCGGCAGCGACTCAAGATGCATCAGTGGCCAGAGGATCAGGCCCACCACAACTGCGCAGTTGATGATAAGCGCAACAATGGACCACCACTTGCTTTTCGTCTTGATCCTGTGGCCGGATTCCATCAGGGCATCTTCGAACATGGCTTACCTCGAATGTGCTAGACGCCAAATTCCGCTCCTTCAGACACTGCCCGGCCGCTCCCGGCCTGGGGAGCAGTCGCGGCGTCGAAGTGAGCGGAGACGGGGCCTGCGACTTCTTGGCTATAGACACCTCAGGTGGGTGTGATTGTTCCCATAAATTTGCAAATAATTTGGCCTGCACCGAAATCAGTGCAGGCCAGAGTGAGAGAACGCCCTTCTAGACGCGCGCTCGCTTTGCCGCGGGCAGCGCTGCCGTGCGGCCCTGCCCAGCCCGCCACTGCTGCCAGGCCACCAGCATGGGCGCCGCTACCGCGATCGACGAATAGGTTCCGATTAGGATGCCGATGACCAGTGCGAAGGAGAAGCCATGCAGCACTTCGCCGCCAAACAGAAAGAGGGAGAGCACGGTCAGGAAAGTCAACCCAGAGGTCAGCACCGTCCGGCTCAGCGTCTGGTTGATGCTGCGATTCACCAGATCAGCCAGCGGCTCTCGCCGGCTCATCCGCAGGTTTTCGCGAATGCGATCGAAGACCACGATGGTGTCGTTCATCGAGTAGCCCACCAGCGTCAGGATGGCCGCGATCACCGTCAGCGTCAGTTCCTTGTTCATCAGCGAAAACGCGCCGATAGTGATCAGCGTGTCGTGGAAGACCGCCACGACAGCTGCGACGCCATAGATCAGCTCGAAGCGCCACCAGAGATAGATCAGCATGCCGAGCAGCGAGTAGAGCGTCGCCCGGATGGCTTGCCCGCGCAACTGCGCTCCGACCTGCGGACCGACAATCTCGGTGTTGAAGACATGGAAGCCGGAGATATACGTCTGCTGCTGGAGTGTCGAAACCACGGCGGGGTCGGCAACGCTCTTCAGCGCATCGAAGCCGGGCATCAGCCCATCCGCCTGCTTGTCGCGGTAGCTCAGGATGGCATCGGCCTGCTGCGTGTACTTGGTCTTGCCGGCGTCCGGGCCAAGATGCTCCGGATCCTGCTTCATCAGGAAATCTGCGAGCGTCCCCGCACCGACGTTGTCCAGATCGAGCTTGCCGGAACTGGCATTTTGGTTGGCTGCGCCAGTAGCCGAATAGTTGGTGCCAAGCGCCTTCACAATGGTGTCACTGCCCGCCTCGGCGTTCGACTCCTGCACCTGCTTCTCGGGAAGGGAGATGATCACCTGATTGCTGGGCCCCCGGCCTAGCTGGTTGCCGAAGGGCTGGATGCGGCTATCGCGAATGCCTGCCTTGTTGATGGCATCGCGGATGCGATCGGTCGATGGTGGCGCATCGAATTTGACGTACACCAGCGTGCCGCCTTTGAAGTCGATGCCCAGCGGAATGTGGCGCCAGAAGAGCATCGACAGCAGGCCAGCCACACTGAAGATGAGAGAAAAACTGAGGAAGTACCACTTCTTCCCCAACCAGTCGATGTTTACGTCGTGAAACAGTTCCACTTGAACTCCGTCATACCCGTGCCGCATCGGCAGCGAAGGCGAACTACGGCCAGAGGCCGCAAAGATTATTTTCTGCCCAACAACTTCCCTGAGACACCGCGCACCAGGGTCCGCTCAGCCGCAACCGCCGCAACTACAAGCAGCGCGCCTGTGGCGAGGCCAAGCCCGATAAGTCCCGCCGCCGTCGCGGCACTGACAATAGCAAGTCGCATTAGATGGAAAGCGCCTCCCCACGCTGCTTGCGGTTCAGAATCGCGTCAAAGATGGTCCGTGACACAAAGACTGCCGTGAACAGATTCGCGCCCAGACCAAAGACAAGGGTGACCGCAAAGCCCTTTACCGGACCGGTGCCGAAGAGAAAGAGAATCGCCGCCGAGACCATCGTGGTTACGTGCGTATCGAGAATCGTCGTCCACGCGTGGTGGAAGCCCTGGTCTACCGCTGCGGCAGCCGACTTGCCTGCACGAATCTCTTCCCGGATGCGCTCGAAGATCAGCACATTCGAGTCCACGCCCATACCGACGGTGAGGATCACACCTGCGATGCCCGGCAGCGTCATAGTGGCGCCGGTAAAGCCCATGAATCCCAGCAAGATCACCAGGTTCAGGAAGAGCGCGAGATCTGCATTGATGCCGGCACCCTTGTAATAGACCAGCATGAAGATCATCACCGCCAGCATGCCGACGATCGATGCCGTCACGCCTTTGCGGATCGAGTCTGCGCCCAGCGACGGACCGACGGTGCGCTCTTCGAGGTAATGAATCGAGGCCGGCAGTGCGCCGGTGCGCAGCATCAGAGACAGGTCCTTGGCCTTCGCTTCACCCAGGCCAGAGATGCGTCCCTGATCCCGAATCGCCTCCTGGATATTCGCGACCTCCTGCACCTTGTTGTCCAGCACCACGGCCATTGGCTTGTTTACGTTCTTGCTGGTGAAGTCATAGAACCGGTCGCCCGCGGCGCGGGTCAGGATGAAGGTCGCATCGGGACGGCCATTCTCATCGCGACCAGGCTGCGCGTCGCGGAAGTCCGAGCCGGAGACCACGGCTATCCGCTGGAGGAGATAGTACTGCCCCTGCTCGGCCACATCTGTCCCGCCGAATGCCATCAGCTCCTGATCGGGAGGAATCGCGCCCCCAACCGACTGTTTCGCCGCTTCCTGGGTGGCGAACGGGCCGCCGGTCACGGCATGAATCTCCAGCCGTGCTGTCGATTGAATAATGTCGCGCACCCGGCCGGGATCATCCACGCCCGGCAGCTCCACCAGGATCTGGTTCTTGCCAAGCCCATACTCCTGCACGGTCGGTTCCGTCACGCCCAGCGAATTGATACGCGTCGTGATGGTCTCGATCGAGTTCTGCATGGCCTTCTTTTCGAGGGCCTGCTGCTCGCTGGGTTTGAGGGTCAGGGTGTAGCCGTCCGCGGTCGAGGCGATGTTGTACTGCTGCCCGTATTTCGTATCCAGCACGTTGCGGGCATCGCCGGACTTGTCCGCCGGCACGCCGGAGATCTGGATGACCGTGGGGTCTGATGGGTTCGGCTTCAGAATCGAGCCTGCGGAGATGCCCGCGGACTGAAGATCGGTCTGCAGCCGGCCCAGCGCATTGTCCGTCTCCGCGCCGACAGCTTCCTCGACCATCACCTGCAGCACCAGGTGGGTGCCGCCCTTCAGGTCGAGACCAAGGCTGATTCGCTTTGCGAGCGCGTCCTTCCATGCCTGCCCGCCAACGCCATTGGGAATACCGAATATCCCGAAGACAAAGACCAGGAGGATGGCAACGATGAGAATTGCTTTACTGGTGAGATTCTTGCGCATGATGAATCGGGTCGCCTCTTCGCGGCGTTACTTGGCTTCCTCAGGTGTATTGGTGGTCACAGCCGCAATGGCCGACTTTACGACTTCTACCTTGATACCGTCCGGCGGCAGCTTCAACTGGATCGCGTCATCACGAAGCGCCACGATGGTGCCGCGCATCCCACCCGTGGTAGTGATCTTGTCGCCGATCTTCAGGTTGTTCAGCATCTCCTGCCACTGCTTCTGCTTCCTTTGGTTGGGCCGGAAGAGCAGCAGATAGAACACGCCAACCATCAGAACGGCGGGCAGGAAGGTCACGAAATTAGTAGGCAATCCACCTACGAAAACAGCAGCAACAAGTTCAACGAGCACAGAAATCCTTCTTCCATCCAGGCGCTCCGCCCCGCCATGCCGGTTCTGGAGGCTGGCGCAGTGGCTACAGCTTCAGTGCGGGAGCACGGGAGAGGAGCGGGTGTGCAGGCAAACCAGAGCAGATGCCGGGCAGAAAGCCTCCCAGACCGCCACTCATCCCGCGCAAGCCAAACTCCCGAAAACCCCCGGAACCGGGCGAGGACAGGACACACAGATTGGCAGGATACCTAAGCACTAAGCATCATGGAGGCTGTGGCTTGTGTCAAGGGAGGAGAGACGACATCCCGGTCGCGGTCAGGATACTGTCATCGTGGCCACCAGCGCTCCAGCAAGATCGCCAGCCGATGGGTCAGCGATGCTGATCACGAGCTCGAAGTCCTCACGGCCCCGTTAGGCACGCCATCGCACCAGGCTCTTCGCATCCTCGCCGATTCACTGAATCCCTAGTGCGGCCCCCGGACACACATCCGACAAGGACCCCGATAGCCCCTCCTTCTGCACCTCGAATGTCATTGCAGGTGCGGCGGCGCCTGCTGTGCGGGTGATGCGGAAGACATACATCGTCTCAAAATCATCACTGGGCCACCCCGGCACCTGGGACGGATCCAACCCGTACGTCCGCAGCATCTGCCGGGCAAAGTCATACGCGTATTTGTGCTCCCACGCGATAAAGATCGTGCTGGTGGCATAGATCGGCGCGGTGACAACTTTCTGCAGGTCTGCAATGTTCCGGTACCCAAGTTGCGCGTCAACCGGCAAACCAAGCCGAATTGCCGTCGGCTCGATGGTCGCGAGCGGCCGTACGTAGGAGTACTCTTTGTTCGAAAACGAGTTCTCCCGCATTTGCTCGGCCGGGTCCGGGGCAAAGATCGCATCGGCGCGCCCAAAGCGCCCGATCAACACCTTCGGTAAGGCAAGCGCGCGATTCAGACCCATGCAGGTGAGTTGGCCTAGTCCACCGGGCGCTCTCTCGCCATGTCGCACCATAACAATCGTCTCAGTGTTCTTCGTGGACGAAGCTGCGGACTGGTGCCGCGGGGAGGTTTTGCATCCGAATGCCATGAGACAAAGGGTCAACAGAGCAGCAGCGACAACAGCGAAGTTGGCAGGAACAACGGAAGATGATGGGAATGTTGCTGGTTTCAATGCTGTTTCCTTCGTGGTCTCATCGTGATACCAGATATACATAGGCTGAAAAAGTCCCAGGAACGTAGGCCGGCAACGAGAGGCGGCACGCTCATGACTGGATTTCTGGCTTCACTGCGGCAGGATCTTCGCTTCGCCGCCCGAATGATTGCCATCCGCCCCGGATTCTCCGCGGCCATCGTGCTCACGGTCGCCCTCGGCATCGGCGCCAACACTGCACTCTTCTCCGTTATACGTGCTGTTCTGCTTCGTCCCCTGGATTATGAAGACCCGCAGAAGCTTGTCATTCTGACCCGAGGCGCCACTCCGGTCCACGTCGACGAGTTCCGCGCCGCCGCGCGCTCCTACACCGAGACGGGCGTCTTCTCCGGAGGAGCGGAGCAGATGGCACTGACCGGAAGAGGTGAGCCGGAAGTGGCCAGCGCCGCGCGTGTCTCCGGCAACTTCCTTCGCGTCCTCGGCGTCGCGCCTGCATTGGGCCGGTCCTTTCTGGTCGCCGAAGACCGCACCGGCGGTGCGGATGTGGCGATGATCAGCACCCGTCTGTGGCATCGGCGCTTCGGCAGCGATCCGGCCATTCTCGGACGAACCGCAACCCTGGGGGGCACGCCTTACACCATCGTGGGTGTTCTGCCGTCGCGCTTCACCTTTCCCTTCGCGAACGCGAACACTGATGTCTGGATCACTCGCCCGAAGGAATGGTCGCTGATGCCGGCGAAATTCCGGCCGCTCAGTCCTTATCTGCATATCTTCGGCCGCCTCAAGGCGGATGTCTCGTTCGAACATGCGAATGCGGAACTCGATACGCTCAACCGCCAATATGCTGCCGCCCATCCGGCGATGCTGGATGCGAAGCCGAGCACTGCGGACGACCCAACGCGCATGCGCACGCTGCAGGACTCGATCGTCGCCGGTGTGCGTACGCCGCTCCTGCTGTTGAGTGGAGCCGTAGGACTGCTGCTCTTTATCGTCTGTGCCAACGTCGCCAGTCTTCTGCTGGCCCGTGCCGCCACCCGTGCGCGTGAGTTCGCCGTACGTGCGGCGCTGGGTGCAGGACCGAGCCGACTCCTGCGTCAGCTTCTTACCGAAAGCACGCTGCTCTCCCTGCTCGGCGGCGGGCTCGGCCTCTTGCTGGCATGGGCCGCTCTGCGGAGTATCCGCACCGCGACCGCGCTCGATCTCCCGCGCAGCTCGGAGATTCATCTCGACCGTGGCGTCCTCTGCTTCGCGCTCGCGCTCTCCATGTTCACTGGAATCCTCTTCGGCCTGGCGCCTGCGCTCTCGGTATTCCGTCGTGACCTCGCCGCCGTTCTGCAGGGCAATGTCGCGACCGGCTCTATCGGCCGTCTCCGCCGGCGATTCGCGACCGGACCCCGGGGGCTGCTGATTGCTGGGCAAGTGGCGCTGTCACTCATTCTTCTGGTGAGTGCCGGGCTGCTGCTCCAAAGTCTCGCGCGCCTCTATCGCGTCGATCCCGGTTTCCGTCCTGATCACGTGCTCACCATGTCCGTCTCGCTCGCTCCCGCGCAATATGACACTGACGGGAAGCGCGCCGGCTTCTACACGCAGCTTGTCGATCGCGTCGAGGCAATCCCGGGCGTAGAGAACGCGAGCGTCACACTCACGCTGCCCACCACAGGCTGGGCCGGCACACCGATCCAGATCACGGGCAGGCCGGAGCCCCCGCTCAACCAGCGGCCCATCGCTGTCGTACAGCAGATCTCACCTGACTACTTCCGCACACTGGAGGTCCCGCTGACGCGCGGACGTACTTTCACCATCGGCGACAATGCCGGCGCACCCGGTGTCGCCATCATCGATGAAGCCCTCGCGCACCGCTTCTGGCCGCAGTATCCAGGCGGCGAAAATCCCGTCGGACAGCACCTGCTTGTCGGTTCCAGCCGTCAGCCGCTCGAAATCATCGGCATCGCGGCGGAGGTGCGTCAGGGAGGCCGGGATGCCGAGCCGCTGCCCGGCTTCTACATCCCGAATGCGCAGCAGCCACCCCAATCCGCTATTCTCGTGTTGCGCACGAAAGGCGATCCGGCCAGTTTCACCGAGACGGTGCGGCGTCAGGTGCTCGCGCTCGATCACAATCAGCCCATCTCGGATGTGAAAACACTCTCCGCTGTGCTTGATTCCTCCGAAGACCAGCGGCGGCTCATGTTCACTCTGCTCGGCGCCTTCTCCATCGCCGCCACGCTTCTCGCCATCCTGGGTCTCTACAGCGTCATCTCCTACTCGGTCGTGGAGCGCACGCGGGAGATCGCCATCCGTCAGGCCCTTGGCGCACAGCGCGGCAGCATCCTCACTCTGGTGCTGCGGCAGGGTCTTGGCCTTGCGCTTACCGGCATCGCAGTTGGGATTGCCGGAGCAGCCGCACTCACACGGCTGCTCAACTCGCTGCTCTTTGGAGTGAAAGCACTCGATCCGGTTACGTTTACGCTAGCCGCGATTCTCTTTCTGCTGGTGGCTCTCGCCGCGAGTTATATCCCGGCAAGGCGCGCCGCAGCAGTCGAACCAATGGCGGCCTTGCGTAATAACTGAAGCGCTCTATACGTCAACCTATTCGGCGCGCGCTCCTGCACGCACTGCAGTAGGCGAGAGCGGCGGTATCCCGCGTCCCATGCTCTCCCGCATGCGCGCCATCGTCTCCAGATAAAACGCCAGGTTGTGCAGCGTGTTCAGCACTGCGGAAAGCGGCTCCTCGGCCACCGTCAGGTGCCGCAGATACGCACGCGTGTAGCGCGCGCACACCAGGCATCGGCAGTTCGGGTCGGGCGGCGACTGATCTTCAGCAAACTGCTTGTTCTTGATGTTCAGGCGGCCTTCCGACGTGAAGAGCAGGCCATGCCGCGCAGCGCGCGTAGGCAGCACACAATCCATCATGTCCACGCCCATCTTCGCGTACTCGACGATCTCATCCGGATAACCAACGCCCATCACATAGCGCGGCTTATCCGCAGGCAGCAGGGGAAGCGTTGCCGCAATGATCTCGCGTGTCAGCTCACGCGGCTCTCCCACGCTTAATCCTCCGATGGCATAGCCGGGCAGGTCCATCTCCACCAGCCGCTCCGCCGATTCACGTCGCAGCTCTGGATACATTCCTCCCTGCACAATTCCGAAGAGCGACTGCGTGCGACCGCCGAACTCCTTGTGCCAGGGCACCTCGTGCTTGTGCGCCTCAAAGTAACGCTTACTGCGGGCCGCCCACTCGAGCGTCAGATCGAGCGAGCGCCGAGCCCGCTCGCGGTCCGCCGGATATTCCGTGCACTCGTCGAAGACCATCAGGATGTCCGCGCCCAGCGCGATCTGGATCTCAATCGATCGCTCCGGCGTGAACTGATGGGTTGAGCCATCCAGATGCGAGCGAAATTCGACTCCGTCCTCTGAGACTTTGCGCAGCTCGTTCAGGCTGAAGACCTGAAAGCCGCCGGAGTCTGTCAGCATGCCGCGCGGCCAGCTCATAAACCGGTGCAGCCCGCCCATGCGCCGCACCACCTCGTGCCCGGGCCGCAGATAGAGATGGTAGGTGTTGCCGAGAATGATCTGCGTGCCCAGGGCTTCGAGCAGATGCTGCGGCACAGCCTTGACTGATCCGACTGTACCCACCGGCATGAAGACTGGTGTCTGCACCTGCCGGTGAGGCAGGTCCATGACTGCGCGGCGGCCGGCGCCCGCAGTTGCGAGGATCTGGAATGGAAAGCTCACTCGGTGATTCTATCCACGGCGCTGTCTTCCGCGGGCAGGTTTGCCAACAACTCTTCCACCGTGCACCCCATCACCGGGTGCCGCCACTCCCCGGCGATCTCCGCCAGAGGCGCCAAGACGAAGCGCCGCTCGTGCATCGCCGGATGCGGCAACGTCAACGCTGCCTCATCCAGCACAAGATCGTCATAGAGGAGCAAATCCAGGTCGAGCGTGCGTGGCCCTTTTGGCGGACCCGCCGCGCGGTCACGTCCGAAACTGCGTTCGATCCGGAGCAGCGCGGCGAGCAGCGGCCGCGGCTGAAGCTCCGTCTCCAGCAGAACAGCAGCATTTACGAACCGTGGCTGATCGAGGTAGCCCACCGGCGCCGTCTCGTAAAATCCGGATCGCGCCGTAACACGGCCGTATGCTTCGAGCTCATCCATCGCGGCGCTGATCGTATCCGCAGGCAGGCCAGCGGCCGAGGGCAGATTCGCACCGAGTCCGATGGCAGCAGTGGGCACCTGTTCATTATGCCGTCGACGTGCATGCCAGGCCGTCTGCTCAATTAGCATCGAACGATGCGCATCGCCCTGTTTGGCGGCAGCTTCGATCCGCCACATGCGGGACACATTGGCATTGCCACGGCGGCGGTCGAGCGCCTCCATTTAGACCGCGTGCTCATGGCCCCAGTCGGGCGGCAGCCGCTGAAGCGCGACCAGGCACAATCCTCATACGAAGACCGGATGGTCATGGTGCAGCTTGCGTGTGCCGGTCATCCGCCGCTGGCTGCCAGCGCCATCGACGCGCCGCGCATGGATGGGCGCTACAACTACACCTACGACACACTCCAACACCTGCGGGAGACGCTCTCGGCCGACGATGAGCTCTTCTGCCTCGTGGGCGCCGACTCGCTCCAGACCCTGCGCCAGTGGCACCGCGCGGCCGAGGCACTGATGCTCGCGCAGTGGATCGTCGCTGCGCGGCCCGGCTTTACGCTGGAAGCTCTTGAAACGATACTGCCCGCCGGGATCCATGCGGATACGGACCACCTGAAGGGCGGCAATGGCTGGCTACAGCTGTTGCTGACCGGACCAGAGCCGGAAGCCGCGTTAGGCATCGCCGGCTCACAGGGAACCCTTTGGCTGCTGCCCGATTTGAACTACGAGGTATCGGCTACCGATCTGCGCGCAGCACTTGCGGACGACTCCGCCGGTATTCCACAACAAGTCCTCGATCCACAGGTCGCCGAATACGCGCGCGAACATCGACTGTACCTCCATACATAGGCCAGGTTCTCACCTTGACACAGCAACAGTGAAAATGGTCCAGAGGACAATGCACAGGCTGCGGCAGCTTAGGATAAGTGAACTTATCCAGAAGTAACGGAGAAAAAATGGCAGGTTCCAACAAGAAGTCGAGCAGC
>JBJMGC010000094.1:0-31769 GCA_045808105.1 Acidobacteriaceae bacterium
ATGCTCTACGAGGCGATCAAGGAAAGAGGCTCCATGGTGATTGTCCCGTCTTCCGCCGTCGAGACGATGGGGCTGGGCGGTTCACTGGCCACGGCGGCGTTGGCAAAGCCAGCCGGACAGGTGTGAAGAAAGGAGCAATGCTATGCGAGCAAAGTGTGTGGCAATTGCAGCGGTGGCAATGATGATGACGGTGCCCGGCTTTAGCCAGGGACGAGTAAAACCGATTTTCTTAAATGCAAGTTCGTCAGATGCAAAGGTTGCGTCAAGCGCGAACAATTTCGTCGGAGTCTGGCACGGCGAGTATCGCAGTCTGCCGTGGGTCACCGTGACACTTATACAGGATGGCGGAGTCTGGTCCGGGGCTATCCTCTTCTATGTCCACCGCAAGACGCCTGGAACCGTGGAAACGGCGACCGCCGGCACACCGGAACCTTTGCTCGACCCGCAGTTCGATGGCAAGACATTGACGTTCCGAGTAAGCGCTCGCCACGCCAATCCGCCCAGCACCCTCGATGATCCACCGATCGTGATGACGATGGAGATCATTGATCAGGACCACGCGCGTCTGGTGAACAAAGAGGATCCGCACCTGACTGGACTGCTGACCCTGATGTGGCGTTAGGAGCGGACAGAAAAGGGGGAGCGCCGCGGTGCACTCCCCTTTCGCCTTACTTCTTCTTCGCGTCGGCCTCGATGGCCTGCCACTCGCTCGCGTCCAGCTTGAGCGATGCCGCGGCTATGTTCTCCTCCAGATGCTTGACGGAAGAGGTGCCGGGAATCGGCAGCATCACCGGGGAGCGATGGAGGAGCCAGGCCAGTGAAAGCTGAGCCGTTGTGGCGCTGTGCTTCTTGGCCGCGGCGTCTAGCGGGCCGCCGGAGCGCGCGAGCTTGCCCGCCGCCACAGGGAACCAGGGGATAAAGGCGAGATTGTGCTTGGTGCAGTAGTCGACGACGTCTTCGTGCTGGCGGTCGCCGAGGTTGTATTGGTTCTGCACGCTGACGATCTCAATGAATTTGCGCACCTGATCGATCTCATGCGGCTTCACTTCAGAAAGGCCGACATGGAGGATCTTGCCCTGCTCCTGCAGCTTCTTGATGGGTGCGAGCGATTCTTCAACGGGAACTTTGGGATCGATACGGTGAAGCTGCCAGAGATCGATACGCTCGGTCTTCAGGCGGCGGAGGCTCATCTCGACTTCCTGCTGGAGATATTCCGGACGGCCGACTGGCTGCCACGCGCCAGGCCCGGTCCGCACGAGACCGCCTTTGGTCGCAATGACGAGTCCTTTGGGATAAGGATGGAGTGCTTCTGCGATGATTTCCTCGCTGACGAAGGGCCCGTAAGCGTCGGCGGTATCGATGAAATCAACGCCGAGTTCGATCGCGCGCTGGAGGACACGCTTCGCCTCCGCGCGGTCTTTGGGTTCGCCCCAGATGCCTTCACCTGTAAGGCGCATGGCGCCGAATCCGAGTCGGTGGACAGGGGTCTTGCCGCCGAGGGAAAACGTGCCGCTGGATTGTGCGGAGATAGTAGCTGTTGTGCTCATAGTGGCTTCGATGCTGGCCGGGAGCGGAAGGTGCGGAGTGGCTCACACTTTACGGAACTGTAAATTGCATGGATGCGTAGCTCTGCATACGCCTGAATTTCAGGGCAAAAGGATCGGACAACAGCGATGACTACTCCGATGGCAATGCCACAGATGACAGCAGAACAGCAGGCGACCTTTAACATCTACTACCCGAGCACGCAGCGCGATCCGCTGCTCGGCGTGCTACTGGCGGTTCTGCTGGGCAGCTTTGGAGCTCATCATTTTTATCTGCGTCGCAACGGACTTGGCGCGGTGTACCTGGTGTTGTTCTGGACGGGAATTCCAGCCATTCTGGGAATTATCGAAGCATTCTTTATGCCGGGGCGGGTGCGGCGCTTCAATGCAGAGCAGGCGGCGCTGCTTGCCTACTCTGTGGTACAAGGCGTGACGTTGTCCCCTCCTCCGCCACCGATGGTGGGCTGCCCGGCTTGCGGAATGGTGCAGAATGCAGGCGCGCGTTATTGCGTGCAATGCGGGCGCGGGATGGCGTAATCAGCTTCCGTGGATCAGGCTGAAGGTGAGGATAGCGAGCACGATCAAGCTGATAACGGTATAGAGGACGTCGCGCTCGCGGGCGAATCCCACAATCGCAAAGACTACGCGCGCAATCGGAGTGGCGATGAGAACGAGCAGCCCGAGTGCGATGATGCTGGCCCCGCTGCCGTCGCGCAGATGACGGAAGACAGCGGCGATGGAGCGGATGGACGTGCCTGCTGAGACGTTCGCTGATGACTCGCCCGGGGCGTGGAAGACGCGATAGCTGGGCACCGGCGTTTCGGGATGGCGCAGCACCAATACGCCGCCAATCATAACCAGCACGGCCGCGGCGATTACGCCTATGCGCAGCAGCGTGGCAATGGCAACTTCCAGGCGCTGGTCCTGCTCGGCGGTCGGTGCGTGTTTTCGCATCGCGTCGGTCATGGAATCAGAGCCTTCCGGTAAGGCTGGAGTAGATCATCTCGATGCCCAGCGTGACGATGACAAGGGCGAAGAGCATGCGCAGTATCGACACGCGAGCACGGATAAGAATGCGCGAGCCAATCAGCGAGCCGCCCAACACGCCGAGCATGACCGGCATGGCGAGCGACGGCATAATGTATCCACGACTGATATAAATACCGGCACTCGCAGCTGCGGTGACCCCGATCATGAAATTACTGGTGGTAGTGGATACCTTGAAGGGGAGCCGCATAGCCTGATCCATCGCCAGCACCTTGACCGCACCAGACCCGATGCCGAGCAGGCCCGAGAGACCGCCAGCGAGAAACATGATGCCGAAGCCCGCAGGCACGCGCTGGGCGACATAGGCCTGGAGGCCGCTTTCGGTTGGGTACTCGCCTTCCAGGCGCAGGCGATCGGCGAGTCCTCCGGTGTGCAGCGGCGCGGCGTCCTCGTGCTTGCCGCGAAAGCTCGAAATCGCCGAATAGAGCAGGACGATGCCGAAGACGATGCCGATGGCCTTTGTGGACACCATCGCCGTGAGGTAGGCGCCTACGAGCGCCCCGAGAGTGGTTGCAATCTCGAGAAACATGCCGATGCGGATATTTGAAAAGCCCTCACGTACGTAGGCGGTGGCAGCGCCGGACGAGGTGGCAATGACGGAGACGAGCGAGGCGCCAATGGCGTAGCGCAAATCAACATGAAAGAGCAGCGCGAGCACGGGCACGACCACCACGCCACCACCGAGACCGGTGAGCGCGCCGAGCAGGCCAGCAATTACTGAGGTGCCGAAGAGCGCGAGAGTGAAGGTGAGTATGGTCATGCGCTTCGGCTCACAGCATAACCTTTGCAGTCACTTCTCCTCGTGCTGCTGTTCCTCGTGCTCTCGTTCTTCGTGGTAGTCCTGCTCGGTGTTGATATCCCATAGCGCACTCTTGTCTGTGATGCCGGCGAGGATGTTATCGACAGCCGTCATTGCGGTGAGCATGGAGTGATCCTGGTTGTTGTACTTATGCATGCCGTTGCGGCCGACCAGGAAGAGGTTCTCGAACGGATCTAGCCACTCGCGAACTTCGCCGAAGCGATCGTAAGTGCCGAAGTACGCCGGATAGGTCTTGGGGACGCGGACGACGTGTCCATCGCGCACATCGCCAGCATGGATGATGCCGATCTTCTCAAGCTCCTGAGTCGCGAAGCGGATGATGTCGTCATCGGACATGCGCCAGAGATCGTCGGTCTGATAGCAAAAATATTCGAGGCCAAGCCAGACCTTCGACGGGTCGGCGACCATGTAGGGACTCCAATTGTTAAAAATCTGTAACCGGCCGAGGAGCACATCCGGCTCCTGCACGTAAATCCACGTGTCCTTGAGCGGCGACCCATCGGGCTCGGTGACCAGCAGACGATCGACGAGCAGCCCGACGGTGATGAAGTCGCGATACATCAGGCCATCGACGACTTCCTGCACGTTGACGGGCGCAGCTTGATCGACTGCACGAACGAGTTCTGTGACCGGCATGGTGGAGAAGCAGTAGTCGGCGTTGAAGCGCCTCCGCTCGCGGTTGGCGTTCTTCGCTTCGACGGCGACGATGCGATGGCGACCATGCGTCTCGATGTGATCGACGCGCCAGCCGGTGAGGACTTCCCCGCCCTGCTGCCGGATGAGGTCGGCGACGTGCTCCCACAGCTGGCCCGGGCCGTGCATCGGATAAAGAAACTGCTCAATGAGCGAGGTTTCGGTGTGCTTCTGCGCGAGATCGGCGCCGCGTGGCCGTGTGCTGAAGGTGCGTTTGAAGAAATGTCCAATGGCGCTGGTGAGCGAAAGCCCCTTGATACGCTGCGCGCCCCATTCGGCGCTAATCTGGTCGCAGCGTACACCCCACACCTTCTCCGTATACGACTTGAAAAACGTGAGATAGAGCTGGCGCCCGAAGCGGTTGATGAGAAAGTCTTCGAGGCTCTTTTCGGGACGGCGTTGATGAAGGCGCGACTTGATATAGCTGACGCCCACCTGCGTCGTGCGCGTAAGGCCGAGTTTGCCGAGCGTGTCGCCGGTGAGCGTGATCGGGTAGTCGAAGAAGCGGCGCAGAAAGTAGATGCGGCTGCGGCGCTGCCGCACCAGCATGACCAGTTCCGGATCGGCATCAGGCTGCGTGTGCACATGCAGCGTCTTGAGGGAGCGATGGCGATTCTGATAGGAGATGACGACGTGGCCAGCGCCCTCATCCGCAATGGGCATCAGGTCGAGCCACCATTGCATGACGCGGTCCGACTTCGAAAAGAAGCGGTGCCCGCCAATGTCCATGCGGTTGCCCTTGTATCGGACGGTGCGCGAGATGCCGCCGACGGAGTCGTCGGCTTCGAGCACGACGGGGCGGATCGCCGGAGCGCCGTTGGGCGTAGTGCCGGAACGACGCAGCAACTGCAGGGCAGCCGTCAGCCCGGCCGGGCCTGCGCCAATGATGATGGCGGTGCGCTGAGTCATTGCACGCGCGCGAAGCGGCCGGCAATGCTGGTGGCGACCAGCTGACCTTCCGGCGAGAACGCAACAACGTCCGCACGACGGCCAATGGCGATGGCGCCGTGGCTATCTGCAAATCCGGTCATTTCAGCAGGATTTGCGGAAGCCAGGCGAGCGACTGTAGCGAGCGGCGCGTGCGTGAAGCTGGCGAAGTTGCTCACGGCGCGATCCATGGTGAGAACACTGCCGGCAACGATGCCGTTATGCATCCCCACCCCTCCCTTGACCTCGACATCGAAGCCGCCCAAGGTGTAGTGGCCTTCCGGCATGCCGGTGGCGCTTAGGCCATCGGTGATGAGGATGGCTCGTGCGGGGCCCTTGTTGCGCCAGAAGACGCGCACCGCAACCGGGTCCACATGGAAGCCGTCCGCGATAATTTCCGCGTAGAGGTTTTCGTCGTCGAGCACCGTGCCGAGCATCCCAGGCTCACGATGTTCGAGGCCGCGCATGGCGTTGTAGGTGTGGGTGGCGGAGACTCCCCCGGCAGCGATGCCGGCGCGCGCCTGGACCGCAGTCGCGTCACTGTGGCCCAGGCTGACGCGAACCCCAAGCGATGCTGCATGGGTGATGAGTTCGAGCGCGCCGGGCAGTTCGGGCGCGATGGTGATGAGTCGCACCGTGCCCCGCGCCGCTTCCCAGAACCGATCAAAGAGTTCTATGGATGGCGCCTGCAGATACTCGGGCGGATGCACGCCACGCTTGGCATAGGAGAGGAAAGGTCCTTCCAGATGGACGCCGAGGGGTGCCGCGCCGGGCAGGGATTTCTGCTCGATCAGCATTGCGAGTCCATCCAGCGCGCGCAAGGTGCGGTCGGTTGCCGCAGTCACAAGTGTTGGAAGCCACGCGCCCACTCCGTGCTTCGCCAGCAGCGTGCTCACATGGGCGACGCCGTCGGCTGTACCTTCCATGACATCGTGGCCGGCTGCGCCGTGCACGTGGATGTCGAACATGGCAGGTGCGAGAAGCGCGCCGGGCAAGTCGTGATGCTCGGTGTACTGCGGGAGACCGTTGCCACGAGTGCCGAAGCTGTGGATGAGGCCGTCTTCGAGGAGCAGCCAGGGGTCGGGTAGAACACCCTCCGGCAGCAACAGAGCTCCGGCGGTGAGCAAACTACGCATGCAGATTCCTTAGTGCATCCCATAGCCAGGATTCGCGACCCAAACCAGCGCCGACGTCTACCGTGCAAGGCGAAGAGGAACAGCAGATCCCTCCACTCCGCTTGGCTACGGTCGGGATGACACGGTACGTTCAGTATTTCAGACGCGGGTCATCAGTCGCCATTGACGACCGGAACGCCAATGTCTTCCGCCCTGGGCAGCTTGCGAGTCTTCGCGAGCTGCGCGCGCAGGCTGTCGAACTCGCGGGCACGCGCGATCCATAGCTGCGTAGCCATGTCGTATTGCGCGAGGACATTCTGCAGCCAATAAGGCCGATTGTCGCGCAGCCACGCCTCTTCAAAGAGCTCCCGGGTCAGCGTGTAGCCGTCGCGCAGGTCCTGGCACCGGCCGTTGGCGTTGCTGATCTCGACCAGATCACTGAACGCGCGGGAATGTGGCGTTGCGGCCTCGCTGTAGGCGTCGGCGTAAGCATGGTCGATCTCGTCGGCAAACTGGAACTTCATGCCGATGAAATCGATGCGGCGCGCGCCGAGTGCGAGTGCATCGAGCACATCCTGCTGGCGCAGCGGATTGGCGCCGCGAGCTTCATCGATGAGCGTAATGGCGTTCTCCGCAAAGAGCCGCACATCTTTCAGGATAGGCAGCAGCCTGGCTGAGTCCTGCTGGCCGGCGGCGCTCCAGGGGTCCTCCCAGAAGAGCGCGTTCGCCGCACCGAAGCGAAAGCCATTGTCTGCAAGCAGCTTCTGCGCAGCCATGATCTGACCCTGCGCCTTGTCGATCTTGCCGCTGAGATCGCCGTGGAAGACGGCGCCATAGCTGGCCTGGAATGCAGGAATCGAGCTTTCGCCGGACTGCCAGGAAGCGGCAGCACCGAAGAGGACGCCGTACCAGTCTTCGTCGAAGATGCCTTCGCCATCATCGTTCCAGACAGTGTTGAGCATGCCCTTCGCACCGAGACGCTGGCCATCGCGCACGAAGTGCTGGATATTGAAGAGCGCGACATTGTTGTCGGGATAGACGCGGCGCCAGTTGTTCACGCCGGGGGCGACCCACACCTCCATGCCGGCGCGGTTGAAGGGCTGGATGTATTTGTCGAAATCGGGCAGCGCATCGTAGACCCAGGGAACGCCAATCATGTCTTTGGGGAGCGCGGCGACAAGATCAGGATTGTGCCACGCGAGGTCTCCCCAGAAGAGAATGCGCTTGCCGGTGGGCTGGATGACCTCGTGGATCTGGCGCAGAAAGTCTACGTAGACCTGATCAAGACCGCGTTGAGCGACGAGGTCGCGCGTCTGTCCTTTGCCGAGTTCGTTGGTTTCGTCCGCGCCAATGTGCACCCAGGGCGACGGGAACTGCTGCGCGATTTGAGTGAACCACTGCCTGATCAACGCAAGCGAGCCGGGCTGCACGGGCGAGATCACGTGGCCATGCGGCGTTTCGGCAAGCGCGGAGAACTGCTCGTACTTGAGGACGTGGTGCAGATGGCCGAAGGCCTCCTGCTCCGGCAGGACAGTGATGTGATACTGCGCCGCGTAACGCACAAGCTCGGCAACGTCGGCTGACGACATTGATCCGCCGGGCGGCGCAACGAGCGGTGATGCCGAATATTGAAGCGTGTGTTCGAAATACGGCGAGTAGATGTTGAGCTTGTAAGCGGCGAGCGTGCGGACCTGGCGCTTCTGAAATTCGAGTGTGGGAACAGGCCCGCGGGAAAGATCATCATCGAGCCCGCGATGCGCGAGAGCCGGCCAGTCGCGGATAGTGGCGAGCTGAAGCTGGGCGTCTTTACTGCTGCCGATGACGAGCTGCTTGACACTCTGTGCGCCGTAGAAGAGACCGGATGCGGTAGCGGCGATCACCACGAGGCCGCGACGACGGGGAAGAATGACGTAGCCCTCATCATGCATGGCCGGTTCGAAGGAGATGTGCGCCGATGCAAGCAGCGTGCGGGCGGGGGCGGTATTGGTACGGAGAAGCTCGACGGCGATGCCGGCTGCACGGACTGGAATTCCGCGCTCTTTCAACGTGGCGCGCAGGTCTTCCGCGGTGAAGCGGTCTTGGGCATCGCGAGAGCTGCTGCGGATGAGCACGCCGCGGTCGATCGGTAGAAGCTTGCCAGCCTGTAGCTCACGGGGCATGGGGATGAGCTTGAGCCCGGGAACAGGTTGCGCTTCGAGCGACGCGGGTAATGCGAAAAGGAGAAGGACTACCGCCAAAAAGAACCGGCCAGCGCCGCTGGCGGCTCGCCCGATGTTTAGCATTCCGTCCTTTTGCGTTTTGCCGTTTTGCTACCGGCGTATTCGATGACCATATCAATGTAACTTGCGTTGGCCCGTATGTGGCCTCGCAGCCCGCATATCGAACTCCTGCTTTCTCGGACATTGGCGTACCTTCGTGTTATAAACGGCTGTTTCGGAGGAATGGCATGGCGGAGCTGCGCTATCAATCTGGATTTCTGAACGAGTTTGCTACCGAAGCCGAGCCGGGCGCGTTGCCCGTCGGACAGAATGCGCCGCAGAAGCATCCGCTGGGGCTGTACGCGGAGCAGTTCAGCGGGACGGCGTTTACCATGCCGCGCGGGCAGAACCGGCGCTCATGGCTCTACCGCATTCGCCCCTCGACCGTGCACAAGCCTTATACGCCGGTGCGGGCGCAGCGGCTCATCCGCGGCTGGCCCTGCCCGGATGCGACCACCTCGCCCAACCAACTGCGCTGGAACCCAGAGCCGATCCCGCCGGGCGCCGTCGACTTCGTGGACGGCATCATGACGTTGGGTGGGAATGGAGATGCGTCGCTCCAGACGGGCGCGGCGATCCACATTTACGTTGCGACCCGCTCGATGCATAAACGCTTCTTCTGGAATGCGGACGGCGAGTTCCTGGTGGTGCCGCAGCAGGGCAAGCTACTGATCTTCACGGAGATGGGGAAGCTCGAGGTGGGGCCCGGCGAGATCTGCGTGCTGCCGCGCGGGCTGAAGTTTCGTGTGGAACTGCTGGAAAACGCCGCGCGCGGTTATATCTGCGAGAACTATGGGCAGCAATTCCGGCTGCCCGACCTGGGGCCGATTGGTGCCAACGGATTGGCGAATCCTCGCGACTTCCTTTCACCGGTCGCTGCGTATGAGGATCTGCAGGAGCACGTGGAGGTAATTGCGAAGTACAACGGCTCGCTGTGGTGCAGCGGCATGGAGCACTCGCCGCTGAACGTGGTGGGCTGGCACGGCAACTTTGCGCCGTATAAGTACGACCTGGCGCGCTTCAACACCATCAACACGGTGAGCTTCGATCATCCTGATCCATCGATCTTTACCGTGCTCACGGCTCCCAGTGAAATCCACGGTACGGCGAACATCGACTTCGTGATCTTTCCGCCGCGCTGGATGGTGGCGGAGAACACCTTCCGTCCTCCCTGGTTCCATCGCAATGCGATGAACGAGTTCATGGGGCTGATCTTTGGCCAGTACGATGCGAAGGCTGAGGGATTTCTTCCAGGCGGCTGCAGCCTGCATAACTGCATGAGCGGTCACGGGCCGGATGCAGAGACCTATGAGCGTGCGACGAATGCGGACCTGAAGCCGGTACGCCTGGAAAACACGCTTGCCTTCATGTTCGAGACACGCTTTATCGTGCAGACGACGAAGCATGCTCTGGAGAGCAATACGCTGCAACGCAATTACTTCGAGTGCTGGCAGGGCCTGAACCGCCGCTTCACTCCGCCCGGCCGGCAATGATGTCGCCGGCACTGCGCAGCCTGCTCGCCGGGCTGATTGACTACGCCGGGCTATTCCCGCCTGCCGGGCTGGCGATGGATACGGCAGTCCGCAACTACGACAGTTACGTAGGAGGCGCAGATGCGTGGATGCTGGGCAAGTTCATCGTCCCGGCGGCGCGGCTGGAGGAGTATGCCGAGGCTGTGCGGAGTGCCGGCATTGACACGAGCGCGTGGAGCCTGAGCGTGCTCGCAACCGGCGCCGATGTAGATCTCATCTCAAGGTTCAACGCGGGAGCGGATGAGTCCGGCGCAAGTGGGTTGGGGAGCATCGACACGCTGGAGATCAAGGCGGCGAATGCACGTGAGATTCAGGATGCAGCGCAGGCATTTGGCGGCGGCTATCGGCTCTATTTCGAGACGCCCCCAGACAAGTGGCATCCGCTGCTGCCGGCTACGGCGGTCGCGAGGGCACGCGCGAAGATCCGGACGGGCGGCGAGGTGCCGCGAGCGATCCCTGAAGAGTCGCGAGTGCTGGAATTCCTGCGCATTGCCAGCGAGCGGCGGCTGGCTTTCAAGGCTACGGCGGGCTTGCACCATCCGCTGCGCGGGATGCAGCGCCTTACGTACAAACCGGACAGTCCGACCGGAGTGACGCATGGGTTTCTGAATGTGTTCTGCGCTGCGGTGCTGCTGTGGCATGAGCCGGCCCTGCGGCAGGAGGCCGCATGGATGCTGGGCGAGCGGGATGCCGATGCCATTACGATGGATGAAGCAATGACCTGGCATAACAGTGGCGTGACGCTCTCGTCTAATCAAATCAAAGACGCGCGTAAGCAGTTCTGCATCGCCTTCGGCTCGTGTTCGTTCACCGAACCTATTGACGACCTGAGGAAGCTGGGGTGGCTGTAAACAGATGGCTGTAAACACCTGCGATCCCGCACTGCGCAGCTGGGTGAAGTCGGCCCAGTCCGCAGGCACGGATTTCCCTATCCAGAATCTTCCCTACGGGGTTGGCCGCATTCTGCTGCCGGGGCGAGCGGCGCATACAGCCGCCGATGTCATGGTCGCGATCGGCGATCAGGCGCTCAGCCTTCGCAGGCTGGCCGAGACTGCTGCGATGGATGGCCTGGACGAAAGTCTGAAGAGCGCCTGCCGCGAGTCAACGCTGAATGCGCTCATGGCTCTGCCGCGGGAGGCACAGCGATCACTGCGTGAGCGGCTAAGTGCGCTGCTCGAAGAAGCGCGCGTGGAGACGATGCGCTACCGGGCCGCGATCGAGGCCGCGCTGGTGCCGCAGAGTTCCGTGCTGCCGATGCTGCCCGCCGCCATCGGAGACTACACGGATTTCTATGCCTCCATCTTTCATGCGACGAACGTAGGCAAGCTCTTCCGCCCGGACAATCCTCTGCTGCCGAATTACAAGTACGTGCCGATTGGGTATCACGGCCGCGCGTCATCGATCGTGCCAAGCTACACGGAAGTAGAGCGCCCGCGTGGGCAGCTTCCCGGCGCACAAGGCGCCGCGCCTACCATGGGGCCAACGCGCATGCTCGATTACGAGCTGGAGGTTGGCGCCTTTGTCGGACACGGAAATGGCCTGGGTCATCCGATACCGATTGCTGCCGCTCGCGAGCATCTCTTCGGGCTATGCCTGGTGAATGACTGGTCGGCGCGCGACATCCAGAGCTGGGAGTATCAACCGCTGGGCCCTTTCCTCGCGAAGAGCTTCGCGACAACTGTGTCGCCGTGGGTGGTGACGCTCGATGCGCTGGAGCCGTTTCGTGTGACGGCCTATGAGCGGCCCGCGGACGACCCGGCGCCGCTGCACTACCTCACCAGCGATGATGACCAGCAGCGCGGCGGCTTCGATGTGCGGCTGGAGGTGTACCTGGAGACGCAGCGTATGCGCGATTCAGGCGAGCGACCGTTTCTGCTGAGCCGGAGCAACCTGCGCGAGCTCTACTGGACATTGGGTCAGATGGTTGCCCATCACACCAGCAACGGCTGCAATCTGCGTACAGGCGATCTGCTGGCCACCGGGACAGTCTCCGGATCAGAAACGACGGCGCGGGGCTGCCTGCTGGAGATCACAGCGCGTGGCGCGCAGCCGGTGGTCCTGCGCAATGGAGAGGCACGCAAATTCCTGGAGGATGGTGATACCGTGATCTTCCGTGGCTATTGCGAGCGCCCAGGCGCGGTGCGGGTCGGCTTCGGCGAGTGCCGCGGAACCGTCGCCGCCGCAACGGCCGTTCACTGAAAATCGGGTACCCAGAGTGGCAGGGGGCGGGCCCAGAAGACGATCTCGCCGGGATTTGCCTGCACGGTCCTTCCGTTACACTCGTTGTGCGCGACGAAGCCTGTGCGGATGGCCTGCTGGACGGGAACGGCGATGGTGGGGCCGCTGCAGCTGAAATAGGCGAGGCGGTTGGGATCGCCATACTCTTTCGTTCCGGGCTTCATCGTAAAGTTGGCGCTTCCGGCTAGAAGATCGACGGTGCCGCGCCCCTTCCCACCGACGTAGACCAGAGACTCCTCAGCATCTGCGTCCCACTCCACTACGACATTTTGGTGGCTCATGGGCGCGCCTGTCTCTGCGTTGATGAGGAGAATAACCAATCGCGGCAGGCTGGCCGCGGCGAGGCTGCGCTGAGAGTCAGCGCGAGCGCAGCTCGACAACAGAGCCGCGAGCAGGGCAAACAGTGTCGTCGCAAAAAGAGTCGCCGTTCCGGCGGGGATTGTCTTGGCAGAAGTCGTTTGGGCGGCGATCGTCTTGGCAGAAGCCTGGGGCATGGAGGTTCGTCTCACAGCGCGCCATTATGGGTTCGGATCTGGTAGGCGCGTCTTAGCAATGATCCGACGAAGAAGACGATTTCCCTGCTCACACGGAAGTGAAAGGCACATCCCCCTGTGGTGATTCTGGGTTCACTTTGGGAAACCAGAATAGGAAAGTCAGAACTGCGCGACGAGCATGCGCTCTTCGGTCATGGATTCGATCGCGGAGCGAAGGCCCTCGCGTCCAGTGCCGCTGTCCTTCACACCGCCGTAAGGCATGTGCTCGGCGCGCCATGACGTAGCTTCATTGATGAGCACGGCGCCCACTTCAATCTCGCGGAAGGCCTGTGTGATGCGGCCCCAATCCCGGGTGAAGACGGCGGCCTGCAGGCCGTAGCGCGAATCATTGACCGCCGCGATCGCCTCGTCGAAGTTGTCGTAGGTATTGAGGAAGACTATGGGCGCGAACGCCTCTTCTTTGAAGAGCGCAGCGGTATGCGGCACTTTGGCGAGCAGTGCAGGTGAGAGCTGCGCGCCGCGGCGCTCGCCACCGGTGATGAGGCGCGCGCCCGCGTCCACAGCTTTTTCGATCCAGGCAGCAGCACGTTCCGCGGCAGCGAGTGAAATCATGGGACCGATCTGCGTCTGCTCGTCGAGCGGGTCACCCAGATGCATCTGCTCGATGCCTTCCGTAAGGCGCTGCGCCAGGGTTTGCCAGCGCGTCTTGTGCACGAAGACGCGCTGCACCGAGATGCAGCTCTGCCCGGAGTAGCTGAAGCCGCCGGTGAGAATGCTTTTCGACGCGAGTTCGAGATCGGCATCCTCGTGAACGATCATGGCTGCGTTGCCGCCGAGTTCCAGCGTGCAGCGCAGACGCGGCGCCATCGCCTTCAATTTCCAGCCCACCTCAGCGCTGCCGGTGAAGGTCAACATGCGGAGCCGCGCATCGCCGAGCATGCCTGCAGTGACTTCGTTCGAGCACGGGAGCACGCTGATAGCGCCGCGCGGCCAACCGGCGTCGACAGTTATTTCTCCGAGCCGGAGGGCGGTGAGAGGCGTCTGTGGCGCCGGTTTGATGATGATGGGATTGCCGGAGGCGATGGCCGGTGCAAGCTTGTGCGCCACCAGGTTCAGCGGAAAGTTGAATGGGGTGATGCCGAGAATCGGGCCAATCGGAAAGCGGCGGATGAGGCCGGCGCGATGGTCGTTGCCGCTGGTCCAGTCGAGCGGCAGCAGTTCTCCACCAATGCGCTTGGCTTCTTCAGCAGCAACGCGGAAGGCCTGGACGGCACGCTGCACTTCGGCGCGCGCAGCAGAGATTGGCTTGCCGGCTTCGAGCGCGATGCCGCGAGCGAGGTCCAGCGAATCGTGCACGATACGGTGAGCGATGTGCTCGAGGATGCCGGCGCGGCGCCATGACGGCAGGGCGCGGGTTTCGCCGAAGGCGTTCTCTGCCGCGCGAAGCGCCTCGTCCGCATCGCCGCCGGTCGCCTGGCATACTGCGGCGACGACGTGGTTATCGAAGGGGCTGCGCACCTCGACGGTTGCTTCGCTGTTGCGTAAATTGCCGGCAATCATCAAAGGCGTGGCGGCTGGCGATCCCTGAGTGGTGGCCCGCTTCGATTTGGAGATTGGCATCGCCTTCATGGTAACGACAGCGCAGCCGTAAACGGACGGCTTTAGGCAATTGAGAAGCAAACATCCGACAAACTTTAGTCATGGCGAAGTTCCGGCGAAGGAAGCTGGTTTCATCCGCGGAAGAGGTACTTCGCCGAGCAGCATTTTAGGGTGAAGAAGAGGCGAAGCCCGATTATGGTGAGCCTCAGCAAGATATTGACAACTCCTTCGACTGCTTTGAGGTGATTCATGACCAATGCCCTCCCCCGACCCTTTATCCCTGTGACACAACTGCTCACTGCTGTTATGCAGATTGCGGCCGAACACCACCGCGCCGGCCGCCTGGCTGCGGCCCGAACCATGTATCAGGAGGTATTGGCCCTGGACCCGCGTCACTCTGACGCTCTGTTTTTGCTAGGCGTGCTGGAGCGCCAGACGGGAAACCTGGCTGAAGCACAGCAACGGCTGAGCGAGGCAGCACGGTGGGCGGCGGACCGCGGACCGATGGAGCCGGAGCTGCGGCTCGTCGAGCAGCTTCTTCGCCAGCGGAACCGAAAGGCCGCACGGCCGTGGAGAGGGGCAATGCTGTATTCGTCCGATTGTTCCGCTTTGGCGATCACCGCACGGGCCTAGCCGTTTTTGTTCCTGGCAACGTCAGATTGGCGCGCCAGCAGGCGCCCGCAGCGAAAGGAGCGATGGTTGCAGCCGGTACAATGAGCGAGGCAGGCCTCGGCAGCAGATTGCTTGACGGCCTTATTTTCTCGCAACAGGAATGGAATGACACTCGCCTCCAGCACTCTGCAGCAGACCATCGAACAAGCCACACATCGCGCCGGTCTTACCATTTTGTCCTCCACGGAAGGTGCGGACTTCCAAGGCAAACCAACCTCCATCTTTCGGTTTGGATTAGCGCCCGACAGTCCGGCGGAGCGCACGCTCACGCTTGAACTGAGCGAGGCTTTCGCGCCAGTGGCGGAGGAGCAGAAGGAAGGCCTCGCCGTCTATTTGCAGCACGCCGCGAAGCGACTGCGCAATCCCAATCCAAACGCAATGGTCTCGCTGGCCGGACTTCCGCTGGTCTTCCGCGATTTCAAGTGGCCCTTCCATCTTTCGACCTCCGGCGCTGACACGTACCTAGTGCATGGCATCGTCGGGCTGGAGGACGGCAGTGGATCGCCGCTGCACACGAAGGTTGCTGCGAGCATGACTGTGACGTTCGCGGAAGTAGTGCCGGCGCCGGAACAGCCCTACGCGGAAGCCTTCATCTACAACGCGGTGCGGAAGACGCTGGACCAGGGCCAGTTGGAGATGTTGAAGTCGGGCAACCGCCAGCCGGTGCCGGTGACCACGCGGTATTACAGCCGCTGGCAAAAGCGGTTTATCTTTTCTGACACTACTCAGATGTCGCGGCGTGAATTCCTGGCGATGAAGGTGTTCTGGCTCTCCGCAGCGTTAAGCGGCAATCAGCCGGTGTGGATCGCCGATCCGTACGACGCGCAATATCTGAATACGACTCCGGAAGAGTTGCAGAAGGACGCCGCGCACCTGGTGACGGATGGGCTTCTGGTACTCGAGGATGACTTTGCCACCCCCACCGCAAAGCTGGCTGAGCAAAGCGAGCACTATCGCGCGCTGCTGGCCCATGCACTCTCGCTGACCAAACCCGAGTTCAACGAAGAGATGCGGCAAGGTCACACCAATATGTAACCCATGCTATGCAGCGCGTGGCGTCGTGATCGCTTCGCGGATTTTCGCGTAAGGTGCGGATGCGGAGAACTCGATTTCCGTTCCGCTGCGATGAACACCTAATTGCTCCCACAGTTTATCGAGATCGACTCTGGCGGGCGACGTGCTCCAGCTCCGGTACTGATCGGTGAGCACATGCGTGCCTGTGGCGGCATCGCCGACATCCAGCGCACGCGAAATCGGCCAATCGTGATCAATCGTACCGCCTGCGGTTACGATTCCGCGCAGTGCCTCTTCGAGGCCTTTCTGATTATGCGTCGCGACGCGGATCTGCACATCCGCCACCAGGCAGAAGAGCCCTCCGCCCCAGTAGGTGCGGCCCCAGGTATGCGTGCGGTCCAGCCCCTCATCTCCGGGCTGCGGCTCGCCTTTGGGCATGCCGTCGAGCATGTCGCGCCAGATCTGCTTTGCAGGCATCTCGCCAGCCTGCACGCGTGCAACGGGCTCGATGTAGGTTGCGAGACCCTCCTCCATCCAGTGCTGATCATCGGGCAGGGAGGGAAATCCCAAGTGCACCAGCTCATGCGTGATGGTCCAATCTGCGGAGAGCTCCTGTGCGGTCGTGTGCTGGCCGAGGCGTATGCGCGTAAATCCAGGCCAGCCGCCTACATCGCCCCAGGTGGTTCCCTGCACGACGCCGCTGCGGTCCGCAACCGGAACGATAAGAATGCGGGCGCGCGGCACGGGAAATCGTCCGTAGTAGGTGACCACGGCATGAGCCGCCATCTCGATTCGCTTCATGACCACGTCGTCAGACAGATCAAGCGAACCATCGGCGAAGTCAACCTGCAGCGTGGCACCGCCAATCTGCAGTCGGCGAGTTATTCGCGGCGGCCCATAGCGTCCGGCAGGATCCCATTGCGCATGCAGGATCGCCCCGGATGCTGCGAGCGAGCCCAGCATCCGAAGAGCTCTCCGCCGGCTCAAATTGGCGGTCATCTCTGTATGACAGCGAAATCGTAATGAGGTAACAGCATGTGGAATTTTCTCGGGCTAGGGCGTTGTGATGCCGAGCGTGCGCAACCAGGTGGCTGCGAGGTCCGGCCAGTGAGTGACGGGAAGCTTGGTCGGCCGCAGGCCATAGCCATGACCGCCGTTCGCGAAGAGATGCATCTCTGCAGGCACCTTCGCCTGCTTCAGCGCTTCGTAATACGACAATGCGTTCTCCACCTTCACCGGATCGTCTTCGGCCTGGATAAGAAAGCTGGGTGGCGTGAGCGCAATTGGCTTTACCTCCGGGTGGACGGCAAGGGGATCATCATCCAGGTCGAGATAGGCGGGGTAGATGAGAAATGTGAAATCCGGACGCGCGCTGAGCTTGTCCGCTTCGTCGATAGCCGGATAGATCGCATCGGATGCATGTGCCCCGAGTGCTGCGACCAGATGCCCGCCCGCAGAAAAACCCAGCACGCCGACGCGATTGGCATCCAGCTGCCACTGTGACGCATGCTGCCGCACAATGCGCACGGCACGCTGCGCATCGGCCAAGTCCTGCGTGTACTTGGGGAATGGGCCGGAATTCGGCACGTGATATGTCACCAGCGCACAGTTCACGCCGATGCCATTGAGCCACTCGCAGACCTCCGTGCCTTCGAGGTCGTAGGCGATTATCCGATAGGCGCCGCCAGGAAACACGACGACGGTGGCGCCGGTATTTTTGCCGCTCGGCGCGGGATAGAAAGCCAGCATCGGCTGACTGACAAAGCCGATACGCGCGACACGCTTGCCGGCGATCATGTTGTCCGCGGACGTAGTTGTATCGTGCTCCTGTTCGCCGGCGGTGACATTGGGTGCACCCGGCGGCGTGCCGGGCCACAGTGGCATGGTGGTCTGCGCGAAGGCTGGTGCGGTGAGGGCGAGCATGAGGAAAAGCAACAGGCTGGGGATACGCACGCGATGAGTGTACCGCGGGGAATTCCGAATCAGTATTCGAGATAGGCGGCGCGGCGCTGCATAAAGGCTTCCAAGCCCAGGCGCCAGTCTCCCGCAACGCGCTGCGGGTCTTCACCGGAGCGCAGCGCATCGAGTACGGATTTGTTCACCAGCAGCCGATCGATCTGGTCAATCTTGTAGTCGTTCGGGTAAAGCTTCCAGAGGGCGGATGCGATCTCCAGACCAAGCTCCGGTCCATCGAGCGCGTTGCGATCCATCACCATCAGCGACACGCCATGGCAAAGCTGGCCTGCATAGGGATAGGGAGCGGCGGGCGTGAAGTCGACGGGCACAAAGCGCACGCCGGGCAGCAGACGCGCATTGAGGGTAAGGGCGAAGGTGCGGGCGTCGATCCATGGCGCGCCCAGCAATTCGAAGGGAGTATCGGTGCCGCGGCCGACAGAGATGTTGCTGGTCTCGATGAGTCCGATGCCGATGTAGAGTTCGGCCGCGCGCTGGCTGCGCAGGTTTGGCGAGGGATTGGTCCAGGCGAGCCCGGTGGAATCGAACCAGTCGCCCCGCTCCCAGCCTTTCATCTTGACCACGGTGAGTGCTGCGTTGAGATGGCGCTCGCCGTTGTAGTAGCGCGCAAGCTCGCCTATGGTCATGCCGTGGCGCACCGGTACGGGCATGTAGTTGGTATAGCTGTCGCGACCAATATCCGAGACGGGCCCCTGCACGAAGGAACCGGTGACCGGGTTGGGACGATCGAGCACGATGATGTCGATGCCCGCTTTTGGCGCGGCTTCGAGAAAATAGCCCATCGCCGCGTCATAGGTCCAATAGCGCACGCCAACATCCTGCAGGTCGATGACCACCGCATCGAGTTGGCGCAGCGATGCCTGCGATGGCCGGCGCTGTTCCTCCTTCGAGCCGTAGAGGCTGATGATGGGCAGACCGGTGGCCTTGTCAGCCGTGTTGGAGATGTTTTCCGTATCCTGATTGCCCTGTAGGCCATGCTCCGGGCTGAAGAGCGTGGTGAGCGTAAGGCCGGGGTCGGTGGCGTGTGCATCTCGCGCCAGCACATCAATGGTGCGACGGCCATCACGGTCCAGCCCCACCGCGCTGGTGAGCAACCCCATGCGCAGATGGCCACCATGTTTCTTTGCGAGCGCCTGAAGGGTAAGAAACTTCTCCGACTCGAGGACGTCGATACCGGTCATTACGTCGCCATTACGTGCCTGCCAGTGGCGCGCACCCGTCAGCGATTCGTTGTAGCCGGTAAGCTGCGTGAGCTGGCCGTCCTGCTGCGTCCTGATGCCGATAGCCTGCGCGACGGCATCCGCGATGTGGGAGCGCAACACTACGGTATGGCCGCCGCCTGCGGGATGCACAGCATTCGTCAGAATGATGACGTAGCTGTCGCTCTGCGGATCCATCCACAAGGAAGTTCCGGTAAAGCCCGTATGCCCGAACGACCCGACGGGAAAGAGCGTGCCGCGATTCGATGAGAAGGCTGAATCGATATCCCACCCAAATCCGCGCAATGCGGTGCCAGTGGCGGGCTGTTCGGGCTCCGTCATCTTGGCAAGCGTGAGCTGATTCAATGGGAAAATGCTGGGTCGGCCGGCGAGCCGGTCGAGCAGCGCCTGCGCGAAGATGGAGACATCTGCCGCGGTGCTGAAGAATCCAGCATGACCGGCGACGCCATCCATGCGGCGTGCAGTTGGATCATGCACCATGCCACGCAGCATGGTGCCGGTGCTGGATAATGTGCCATCGGCGGTCACGTATTGCGTCGGCGCGATACGATTGCGCTTGTCGGTGGGCGGCAGAGCGGCGGGTGACAGAGCGGTGGGCGGCAGATAGCCGGAGTCGGCGAGCCCGAGCGGCGCAACAATATTGCGTTGTGCATATACCTCGAGCGGTAGGCCGGAGACGCGCTCCACCAGCGCGCCGAGCGCGATGAAGTTCTCATCGCTATAGCGGAAGACGACGCCGGGTGGGGCAATCGGTGCCGACTCGTAAAGGCGCCGCAGGCCTTCCTCACGGCCGTGCCAGGGGCCGGTAAGGTCGAGGTCTGGCGCGAGACCGGAATAATGAGTGAGGCATTGGCGGATGGTGATGTCCTGCTTCCCGTTTGCACCAAACTCAGCGATATAGTGCGCGACGGGATCGTCGATGCGAATCTTTCCCTGCTCATAGAGCTGCATCACCGCAGTGGCGGTGACGAGATCTTTGGTAAGCGACGCCATATCGAAGATCGTGTCCTCTGTCATGGCTTCGCGCGTGGGCTCCAGCGAACGCATACCGTAAGCGCGGTGAAAGACGATGTGGCCGTTGTGCCCAACGACGACTACGGCACCGGGCAGCTCGTGATGCGCGATCGCTTCATTCACGATCGCATCGATCGGTGCGAAGGCTGCGGGCCTCACCGCTGGAGATGTCGCGGGAGCGGCAGTTGCAGGGGGCTGGACTGCAGCGATCTGGGCGAGTGCGACCGCGGTGGCAGCGAGCACCAGGACGAGAGTCGAGAGCGCGTTTTGCCAAAGGCGGATCATGCGATCGCCCTTTCTGTTTGCGGCAGCAGCAGACTGGCGGTGTAGCCGACGAAGCTGGTGATGAGTGCGCCAATCAGTACGTACCAGATGAATGCAATCTTCGGCAGTGCCCATACATGGCCGACGGCAAAGGGCCCAGGCTGCTGCCAGAGAATCAAATTGACGATAAGCCCAACCACCATTCCGACGATGGTGCCATTCTGATTCGCGCGGCGAGTGAGCGTGCCGAGCAGGAAGGCGCCCAGCATCTCGCCCCAGGTGACAGAGGCGATGGAGAGACCGATCTCCACCACATGACCGCCGGTGCGCGAGAGAATCGCCAATACCAGCAGGACCGCGGCCCATACTGCGGTGAGTATCCGGGAGAGGCGGGTGCGGGCACGCTCCTCCATTTCCGGATGGCGCGGCAGATAGAAATCGACCATGGTCGTCGACGAGAGCGAGTTGAGTGCAGCGCTCATGTTGGACATGGCGGCCGCGAGGATAGCGGCGATCACCAGTCCGGAGATGCCATGCGGCATCACCTGCACAATGAACAGGGGAAAGAGCCGGTCCGCAGTGCCCATATGAGCGAGCGCGCCCGCGGGATAGAAGACGTAGAGCCCTGCGCCGATGAGCAGAAAGAGTGAGAACTGCACAAAGACGATAACGCCGCTGGCAAGCAGCGCGAGCTGCGACTGCGCCAGATTCTTCGCCGCAAGCAGGCGCTGGACGACGAGCTGATCCGTGCCGTGGCTGGCCATGGTGAGAAAGCACCCACCGATGAGTCCGCCCCAGAAGGTGTAGGTCTGGGTGAGAGAGAAGGCGAAGTGAAAAATCGTGAACTTGTGCGCCGCAGCAGCGCTGTGGTGAATGGCGCTCCAGCCGCCGGCGGTTTTTGTGCCCAGCGTCCATAGCGCAAGCACCGTGCCGATGAAGTAGATGATCATCTGCACGACATCCGTCCAGATGACGGCGGAAAAGCCGCCCTCGAAGGTGTAGATCAGAGTCAGGATCGTCAGGATGATGATGGAGGCATTCGTACCAGTGCCGAAAGCCACTGTAATGACGATGGAGACGGCGAAGATGCGGACGCCCTCCGCTACGGCGCGTGTGGCGAGAAAAAGGCCTGCGGTAAAGCGATGGAGTCCCTTGCCAAAACGCGCGCCGATGAGCTGATAGGCCGTCATGAGCTGGCCTTCAAAATAACGCGGCAGAAACAGCAGGCAAATCACGACACGGCCCAGCAGATAGCCCAGCGCGATTTGCAGGAATCCAAAGTCGCCAGTAAAGGCAAGCCCGGGAATGCTGATGATGGTGAGAGTGCTGGTCTCCGCGGCGACGATGGAGAGCGCGATGGCCCACCACGGGATGTTCCGGTCGGCAAGAAAGTACGACCGCAGCGAGCGCTCCCCGTTGCGAAAGCGGAGACCGAACCAGGTGATGCCCAGCAGATAGAGGACAATCGCGAGGACGTCGATGAGGTGAAGCTGCACTGGACGCGGGAGTCTCCTCGTCGTTTTCTAGTAGGGCGCCGTGAGCGTCTTCAGGAAGTCGTAGTAGTAGTCGATGCCGCGATCGAAGGATGTGATGGGCAGGCGTTCATCTTTGCCGTGGGCGCGCACGTCATCGCTCTCGAGCTCGATTGCAGAGAGGCCGTAGGTGGGGATGCCTGCTGCATTGGTATAGATGCCGTCGGATGCGCCATCTGCCATGGTAGCGACGACAGGCACCCCGGGCCACATCTTCCCTGCGACTTGCTCTATCACCTGCATCACCTCGGGCCTGATTGCAGCTGGCGGCAGGGCTTTCTTGTCCGGCGCCTTATCGAAGATCACGCCTTGGCCTTCTCCGCCATCGCCGACATACTGCACCGTGATCTTTGGGCTGTCGAGCACGCGCATGAGTTCCTGACGAACTTCCTCCTTGGAGTGCCCGGGCAGGATGCGGCAGTTCACGATGGCCTGCGCGCGCTGCGGCAGCGCGTTGTTGGCGTGACCAGCATCGAGGCGTGTGGCGACGCAGGTAGTGCGCAATGTGGAGTTGTACTCCGGCGTCTGGCTGAGGCGCTTCACCGCCCCCGGATCCGGCGGCGTTTTCAGAATCGCACGCATATCGGAAGGCGTCTGACCAGACATGATCTTCGATTCGGTTTCGAAGTAGGCGCGGGTGACTCCGTTGAGTTCGGTCGGGAAGGAGTAGTGCGAAAGGCGCTCAAGGCCGTCGGCAAGCTGGTATATGGCATTGTCCGGCACCGGCAGGGAGCTGTGACCGCCGGGATTGGTGACGGTGAGCTGGTAGTCAGCGTAGAGCTTTTCGCTCGCGTCGACGGAGAAGATGGTCGCTTTGCCGTGGTGTAATTCCACACCGCCGCCGTCCGGATTGAGGACGTATTCGGCATCGATGAGAGCGCGGTGATTCTTGATGAGCCAATCAACGCCATTGGATTTGCCGCCTTCCTCGTCGGCAGTAAGCGCGAGGATGATGTCACGGTCAGGACGAAAGCCTTCACGGTGCAAGCGAAGAAGTGTTTCCACCAGGATCGCGTCCGATTCTTTCATGTCCTGGGTGCCGCGGCCGTAGTAGTAGCCATCTTTGGTTACGAATTCGAACGGGTCGGTGGTCCAGTCCTCGCGGCGCGCTTCGACGACATCGAGATGGCCGATGAGCAGGATGGGCTTCTTGCCGCTCGCGCCGTGATAGCGGACGACAAGATTTTGCTTGCGGTCGTTCGGACCGAGCAGCTGCATGTCTGAAGCGGGAAAGCCTGCATCGAGAAAGCGTTGCTGCATCGCCTTGGCTGCGGCGGTTACGCTTCCCACAGAATCGGTGGTGTTGATCTCGATCAGCTGGCGGAAGATCTCAACGGCTTCCTGGTGGCTGCCGTCCTTGGCCTGGGCACGAGCGGATGATCCAAGAAGCGAAAAGGTCAGGAGCAGAAAACAGAAGCGAGGGAGGCGGCGGGCGCATCGAATCATCAGGAATCTGAGGGTATCAGATCAAGTTACGGTATTCCGTGGGAACAACTTACCAGTAACCGGGTAAATAGCACTCCCGGCATGTACATACGACGCAAATTGTTTGCCGGCAATTCACCGAAATCGGGTTAGACTATCCGGTCGAGCAAAGGATTCCGGGTGAATCCTCGGTGGCAGCCAGGCGGCATTCCCAGGTGAATGCAACCCAGATGCATCCAGAAGAGTCTCACACCAGTTACCCATTCAACCCAGGAAGGTCTATGCCAAAGGAAACGACTCGCTATTCGCTCCAGATGCGCCCCGTGGAACTCTGCCACGAGTCCGAATACGGTGTGCTGGAGATGGAGATCGTCGCGCAGCCGAATGGGCCGGGCGAGGCGATCCGCACCCGTTCGCGGCAGTGGCTGCCAATCTTTGAGCGCATCTGCACTCTCTTGAGCAGTTCGCCCTTCCATCGTAAAGCCATGCACCGCACTCTGACCGCTGGTGTGCCGATGCACGTGCTGGATCGGACGAATGGCGAGAAACTGCTCTTCTCCGAAGAGGAGATCACAGCCCTGGCGCTGGGCAAACCGAACGCAGCGTAGAGGCACTTCAGGCAAGACAAAGGCCGGCGCGATGCCGGCCTTTGTCGTCTCTGCGCCTCTACTCGGTTGCAACTAGATCGACGCTAGCGCCTGTCGGACGCGAGCCAACGAAGCCGTAGTAAATGACGAACAGATAGCACAGCAGAGGCAGGATGAAGCAGTGGTGAATCCCGATCCTGTCGGCGATCGCACCCTGAATCACCGGGATGATGGCCCCGCCGACGATGGCCATCACCAACAGGCCCGAGGCCTTGCCGGTGAGCGGCCCCATATGCGCCGTGCCCAGAGTGAAGATGCTGGGGAACATGATGGAATTGAAGAGGCCTACCAAAAGGATGGATACCATGGCAACGTGGCCGTTGGTCAGCATCGATGTAACTACCAGCAGGCTGGTGACGATGGCGCATACGCCGACAGCGCGGCCGGTAGGGATACGCCGGAGCGCACCAACGCCGATGAAGCGACCGACCATGGCACCACCCCAATAGAACGCAACCAGTTTGCTGGCACTGGCGGCTGGAATCTGACCGAGATCGTGGCTTCCCATGTAGTTGATGAGAAAGCTGCCAATGGCCACCTCGGCGCCCACATACGTGAAAATCGCGATGGCGCCCAGCCACACGTGGTGGTGTTCCCAGATGGAGCCGAGCGGGTTATTGGCATTGCCCGTGGTGCGAAACTCCTGCGTGGTCTGGATTCGCGGCAGATGCACGAGAGCGATTGCAATAGCGAGAAGAACGAGCGCGATTCCAATCCCGGCATAGGGCATCTTCACGGAAGCCGCCTGTTGCTGGCGCGTCATGGTCGCGAGTTCCGCAGCTCCCGCAGCACTTGCGAGTATGAGTGCGCTGCCGAAGTAAGGAGCGATGGTTGTTCCGAGAGAGTTGAAGGCCTGGGTCAGGTTCAGGCGGCTGGATGCAGTGCGTGCCGGTCCCAGAACCGTTACATACGGATTGGCGGCGACCTGAAGAGCGGTCACGCCGGCAGCCAGGATGATCTGCGCCGCGAGAAAGAACGGATACGACGGCACGCTGGCAGCGGGCAGGAAGAGGAAGACGCCTAAGGCCATTACAGCGAGACCGACCACCATGGTGCGCTTGTAGCCGATGGCTTCAATCAGCTTGGCGGATGGAATCGAGAAGATGAAATAGCTGCCAAAGAAGGCTAGCTGCACCAGCATCGCCTGGGTGTAATTCAGATCGAAGATCTGTTTCAGGTGAGGGATCAGCGAGTCGTTCAGCGCGGTGAGAAAGCCCCACATGAAGAAGAGTGTGGTGACGATGGTGAGCGCACGGCCGTAGTGCGCGCTGCCGCTTTCTGATACCGAAACCGTTTGTCCTGAAGCGCTGCCTAGAGCCATCGAGATCATTTCTCCTGTAACGCGATCTGTCCAGAGGAGTGAGGAGCCGCCTTTCTCGACGGAAAAGCGGCGGAGGCATTCCGGCTCCGATCCACTTCGGCAGGAGAAATGATCGAGCCTCTCTCAAAACCTCTGAGGACACTAACACAAACAGCGGCTCGAGGCCCGCCGCGCCTGCTTCAGCGGTTACTTATACCCTCTTCACAATACCGTGGTTCCTCCGCATCTAAGACGAGCAGCTTTTCTTAACGGAAAAGCTGCGTCAGCAGCTTCCACGAGCCTGCACCGTTGCGAAGACAGTCTATTGTTCATGATAATTGCGCATCAGGCCGCCATCGATGACATACGTGGAGCCCGTGATGTACGCGGCTTCGTCCGATGCCAGGAAGGCGGCGAGTCCGGCAACATCGTCCACTGTGCCGATGCGGCCGAGCGGGATATTTTGCAACAGCCTGTCACGCAGGGCCTTGTCGTTCTCCAGCTTGGCGTTCAAGGGAGTAAGGATCGCGCCGGGCGCGATGTTGTTGATGGTGATGTTTTTGGGACCTAACTCCACCGCGAGATTGCGCATCAGCATACGCAACCCGCCTTTGGCGGCGCAGTAGCTGGAGAAGTGCGGCATGGCCATGTCCTCGTGCACGGACGAGATGTTAATGACGTGCCCGGGCTTATTCGCAGCCAGCATCTTTTGCACGAAGTACTGTGTCAGGAAGAACGGACCCTTCAGGTTGACCGCGAGCACTTTGTCGTAGTCGGCCTCGGTAACCTCCCAGAAGTCCGCCTCCTTGTCCATGCCGGCGTTGTTCACCAGGATGTCGCAGCCGCCGTAGGTCTGCCATGCGGTGTCGATCAGCTTGCGGATGTCCTGCATGCTGGTGATGTCGGCCTGGCAGATAACGGCCTGACCGCCTGCCTTCTGGATCGCGGCGAGGGTCTGGTCTGCTCCCTCAGCATGGCCTACGTAATCGATGACAACGCGAGCGCCCTCCTGTGCCAAGCGCACTGCGATTCCCTGCCCGATTCCCGAGCTTGATCCAGTCACTACTGCAACACGATCTTTCAGGCGTGCCATGCACCCTCCTGTGTGATGGCCGATGCCGCGCGGCATGCACGCCGCCATCGGACTCATTCATTACGATGCACCCATTCTCGCCGAACGCTAGAGAGTTAGCAGCGCCGTGGGCCAGCCGGCGGAAGGGGTTGCTTTTCCGCTCCGCGAAACAGGTTGCGATAGAGATCGGTGCCGCCGCCGGGCCAGCGCATCATGAGCAGCATGACTCCAAGCGCGATCAGGGGCACCAGAAGCCCAGTATGGAGCGAGCCCGTATGTGCCGCGAGCTGCCCGGTTGCCCAGGGCAGCGTTGCGCTGCCCAGTCCGGCGATGGCGAACATCCAGCGGGTCTGTGCGGGATCGGCGGTGAGCGCCATGAAGATAGACACACAAATGGGAAAGATGGGAGCCATGCTCAGGCCCGCCACGGCAGCCGACAGCATAACCGCGGGAAGGGAGTGCAGCGTGAGCAGAGCAGTCACACCGGCGAAGGCACAGACCAGTGCGACGGCAAGAACCACCTCTTCACGAACCCGCAGCAGCACGGCAGGAGCCACGGCGCGGCCGACGAGCAGCGAAAGCCAGAAACACGAAGCGGCCAGCGGAGGCGCTGCGGCTATGTGGAAATGGAGACGGTGGACGTAAGTAAGAACCCATCCGCCCAACGCAGCCTCCGTCCCGCAATAGAGCAGTCCGAAGATGGCGAAGAACGCGACCACGCGCGTTCCGCTCTTCGCCGTGTCCGCAAAGGCGCGGCGCGAGGTTTCCCGTGCGGCGGCGGTTCGTCTGTCGCGCAAACAAAGGGCCAGGAGCGTACTGAGACCTGCAGCGACTGCCACGCACCAGAAGAGACCGCCGACGCCAGCATGCTGAATGACAAGCCGCACGGCGAAGGGAGAGACGGCCGCACCTGCGCTCCACGAGAAGTTGAGCAGAGTGAGCATGGCGGCACGCCGCTCCAGGTATCGATCGCCGGTGAGCACGCTGTTCGCCGTCATCGCCAATCCCAGACCGGTGCCGAACAGCAGGAACAGGAGGAAAAGCCCGCGGCCCCCACTAAGGGCGAGCCCGGCCATGCTGGCGGTGATCATCGCCATTCCTGCGGCGAGCGTGCGATGGAATGGAAACCGCACCAGCAATGCGCCGATGGCGGATCCAGCGAAGACGGCGAGCAGCAGACGGCCGGAGCGAGCATCGTTCAGATGCCAGAGGGCTGCGAATGCCGGAAGGCCGCTGCCCAGCAACGTGAGGCCGATGCCGGTGATCAGCTCCATACCTTGAATGCCGAGGATGGGTCCGAGAGGATAACGAGCGACAGGGCGGGTTGGGGTCAGGCTGGCTTCCACGATGGTTCCCGGGTGGACTCGCGCGCCATGAGCGTCGGTTCCATGGCCACCTGGTCACCATACTCCTGCTGATTGCGAAGGCGGCTGAGCACAATGCGAGCGGCCATACGTCCCATATCCTCCAGCGGCTGCCGGATGGTGGTCAGGCTGGGTGTAATAAATGCGGCGGCACGAATATCGTCAAAGCCCATCACAGAAACATCCTCAGGCACACGCAGCTTCGCATCGCGCAGCGCGCGGATAGCGCCTATGGCGGCCACGTCATTGAAAGAAAAGAGAGCGCTGAATCGTTTGCCGCTGGCGAGCAATTTCTCCACCACGGGGTAGCCGAGCTCCGGCGAGGTGAGGTCGCGATCGAGTTGCACAACCAGGGATGGATCGATGACCAATTTAAGCTTTTTGGCGGCACTTTCGATGCTGCGCCAGCGGTCTTCCGAATCGGAGCTGAAGGGCTGGCCACGCATGAAGGCGATCGAGCGATGGCCGAGCTTATACAGATGGCCGAGCGCCAGCTCCGCTGCCTTGCCCTGATCAAGGATCACGTTCGTGACACCCTCGATGTGGCGATGAGCCGCCACTGCCACGGCGGGAACCGGAAAATTATGGTGGAAGGCCGTGTCCACCAGGATGAGCGCCTCCGCGCCGCGGCCGACCAGCAGGCGCGCATACTGCTCCACCAGCTCCGGGTTGTGACGATGATGCGCGGTGAAGTAGAAATATCCTTCCTGAACCAATTGATCGCCCACGCCGCTGAGCACCTGCGTGTGGTAGCCCTCGCCCAGCTCCGGCACCAATATGCCGATGGTGTGGGTTCGCCGGTTGCGCAGTGAGCGGGCCAGCAAGCTGGGCTGGTAGTTGAGTTTTTTCGCAGCCGCCTTGATGCGGTCGCGCGTAGCCTGCGGAATCGACCGGCCGGGCACATCATTCAGCACTACGGAGATGGTGGCTGGACTTAACCCGAGGTGCTCGGCCAGTGTCTTTAAACTTGCCGGCTTCTCTCCATGCATCTTCTTTTGCGTCTTGCGCGCCATTTGTCTCCGGGATATCGCCTGGGTGCGTGAAGGTGATAGTAGCCCTGCAAGAGCGATTCGCGCATCCGGAAACTACATTTTTGAGGCTGATGCCATACCGGATATGGAAACGGCAGAAGATCGACCCACAGATTATCGTTTGCTTTAGGATGGCGCGGCAGCCGGTGCCCGGCCGGCCGTGCGGAGGCAGCCGTGTTACGTGCTCTGATACGTGCCTGCTCTTTTGTCCTCTCGCCCTATGGACGGCCGGACCTGGACTGCGCTCCACGCTCTGCCATCCAGGTTCGTCCACACGCAGAGGAGCGAGCTGGTGGACGGCCGTGGCCATTCCCGCCTGATCTGGAGACGGCTATTTGTAGATGAGGTGGATCTCCGTTGTGGTCGTGGGACACGTCACCGGAACGGTAGCTTTTTCCATTGGCGGCGCGACCAGCAGCACACGGGGATTGTTGGCAAATCCGAAGCCTTCCTTCGGAACCGTGAAGACGTTGCGGTCCAGCTTCTGGTTCTCGTTCTCATCATGCAGCACGACCACCCCGTATCTTCCAGGTGGAATGTGATCGAAGCGCGCTGTCGCGTGATCGCCGTCAATCGGGAAATGGGCGTGGCGGAAAGATTTGGAAACATCTTCGGGCCAGCCGGCGGTAGAGGTGAAAAGTTCCGCCCCGAGCACGCCTTTCGTATTTCGAAAACCGGTGACGTGGATGATGATCGAGCAATCAGCATTATTCGCAACAGGCGATGCCCACATGGACACCGAACATGCGAACAGCGCAAAGAACATCAGCGCCCGGCGCGGGCAAATCGTCATGCGGGATAAGTCTCCTAAGGATTCGCCTGAGACGAACCCGATTGTGTGCCAACCGGGGATGTGTCTTTGCGTAGGACGCTCTTTAGTGGCCGAATGTTACCTCCGAAGTGAAAGGTTGGGCCGACCGACCAGCGAAAGTCCCATCGTCCGTTCTTGAGCAGGTCGTTAAAGACATGGAAGTAGACGATGTCTGTCTGCATGCGGATGGCGATGTGCTTCGTCGCGTTCAGGTCATAGCCGCCGCCAAAGCCGTAAAAGCCGGTCCAGTCGGTCTTCTTGCCGGAGGGCACGAGTTCCTGCGCAATTGCCGCGGTCACCATGTCGTGGGGATGCGGCGTTGCTGTTTCACGGACAGCGCCGAGCGATGGGCGGATAAAGAAGGTGACGTGCTGAAAATTCCGGCAGTTGAAGTTCGGACCGGCGGCAAAGGTCTGCGTATTGGAGTCCACGGGCACGTAGACCTGGTAGGTGGGCGGGATGACCCCCGCCTGAATGAGGGCGAGAATCTGCTGTCCGAGCTGCTGCTGTAGCGCTGTGGGCAGCAGGTTGGGGGTGAGCGAGGTATGGCCAGTGGTGACGGAGTAATCGAAGCCCAGGGCGAGCCAGGTCTTTTGATTGCGGCCCGCCTGCAAATGGTAGCCGCGGGTGGTCAGGTCTACATTTGGCGCGATGAGATTGGCATAGCCGTTGTAGATGTCGTAGCGGCCAACATAGTCCTGCTGTGCGCGAGCTTGATCGGCGGTCCAGCACAGCAGCAGCAGAAGAGGGAGCTGTTGAATGGCGCGACGCGCCTTGCACGTACGGGGGAGTAGGGACATGCGGATCAAGACCTCCTGAGCAACTTGGGCGGAATGTATAGAAGAGTCCGCCCAAAACAGCCGAAGAGTAAACATCCGAAGAGACCGCTGGCAACCATTCTTTTACTGACTGGTCAGAAAGTTATCGCGAGGGCGGCGGCTCTGCAGGCAATTGGGCGAGAAAGCTTTCGATCTCCGCGAAAGCAATCTCCGGCTGCTCGCGATGTGGAGTGTGGCCGCTGTCCGGAAGCCGGACAAGACGCATGGCTGGAGCGAGCGGCCGAAGCGCATCGGCTTGCAAGCTGGTTGCGTATTCATCGTGAGCGCCTTGCAGCACCAGCAGCGGGCAGAGCACCGGCGGAAGATGCGCTTCGAGCGGCAGTGTAAGCAGACTGCCGGACTCCCGGATGCTCAGCCATGCGGCGAAGACGGCATCCGCATCGCGGTGATGACGCGAGAGGCGTTCGCGAAGATCGGTATCCCGCCACGCCTGCTCAGCGAGAACCATCCCCATCGCCGTGGACGGCTCTGCCCAAAGGATCGGCGATTCCAGGACAAGCGCACGGACCTTCTCTGGACGATTTGCCGCATAGATAAGCGCAATCGCCGCGCCCTCGCTATGGCCGAGGAGTACCGGCCGGTCGATCGCGAATTGCGTCAGGAGTGCAGGCAGCACCTCCAGCGCTTGCTGTTCAAAATACCGGCGGCTGCGCATGTCCGGCGGGCCTTCGGATTGCCCGTGCCCGAGCCTCGAGTAAAGCAGCACATTCATCCTGCAGCGCTCCACCAGCCGCTCGGGAAAATCGCGCCAGTGCGAAACGGAGCCCAACGCCTCATGCAGCAGGACGATTGTGCCCTGCGGGTGCGGAACAACGATGTGCCGGGTTTCCAGCCATCGTCCGGCTATGCTGAGCAGTTCGGGTTTGCTCACAGACCGCGCGCCCACAATACCGGCTTCTGCTCGGCGATCCAGCCATCTACGCGTGGTGCATAACGCTCCTCGAGTACATTTCGCTTGAGCTTCAGAGTCGGCGTGATGAGGCCGCTGTTGATATCCCAGGGGCCATCGACGACGGCGAGAAGCTGGAGCCGTTCATGGGGATCGAGTTCGGCATTTACCTGTGTCAGCAAATTCTGGAGCGTGCGGCCCAATTCGCCGTTCAGCCCATTGGCCTCGCACTCCTTGCGAGCCTCCGCTGAGAGCACGGAGATGGCAAACGGATGCGGCCGGCCATCGCCCATCACACATATCGCCTCAAGCGCAGGATGGATGCTGAGGCGCTTTTCAATCGGCACCGGCGAAACGTATTTGCCCTTGCTGGTCTTGAACTGCTCCTTGATGCGGCCGACGATCTTCAATTGGCCATCCGGCGCCAGCTCGCC
>JBJMGC010000095.1:0-7219 GCA_045808105.1 Acidobacteriaceae bacterium
GATGAGCCTTGTCCGTCTCCAGGATCTCCGCCTCGGCTCGCTCACACTGCACGCGCCCATCGCGGAAGTTGAATCCGCGGGCCCGGGCGCGAGCAATCCACGCCTCGCAGGCGTGCTTGGACTAGAGGCTCTGAGCCGCTTCAACTTCGTCCTGAACCAGCGTTACGCTTCTTTGTATATCGAACCGAACCAGCGCACGCATGCGCCGTTTGAGTCAGACATGAGCGGCCTGGTGGTGACCGCCACCGCAGATCGCAAACTCGCCGTCGCTGCGGTAACCCCCGCTTCGCCTGCAGCAGATGCAGGTGTTGAGGCTGGCGATGTTCTCATTCGCATGGAAGACAAACCATTGGTGGCGGCAAATCTGGGCAGCGTCACAGCCGCCTTGCGCAGTGCGCCGGGCGATCTGGTGCATCTTGAAGTGGAGCGCAACGGCAAGCCGGAACGGCTCGCGCTCCGGTTGAAGCGCATGCTCTGACGTTCACTGCTTCTTGCTGGTGATGGCCGACGGCGAATGCGGGAAGTATCCGGGCCGAGTACGCACTGTCATCTTGTTATAGCCCTTTGCCTTGGCATCGACGTGGACCACGCGATATCCGCCTAGGCTGGCGGGCTTGCTGGAGTGATAGCCGATTGTGTACTGATTTCGGATATCACGCGCCACCTCTGCCGCGATCTCATCCACCTGCCCCAGGTTCTTGGGGAAGAAGGATAACCCGCCGGTCTCATCCGAGAGGAGTTGCAGCGCGCGCTTGGCGCGATGCGACTCGCGTCCACCCCCGCCGGAATCGTCAAAAAGCAGACCAATGGAGTAGACCACCGGCCCTTGCAGGTCCTGAATGCGCCGCACCGTCTCTTCAAGGTTGGTGCCGGAGGCGTTGTCCTCTCCATCCGTGATGATCAGCAGAACTTCCTTTGCCCGCTTCGCGTTTTTGGACATGTAGTCGGCCGACGCGATCACGGCGTCATAGAGCGCGGTGCCTCCCTTGGAATCAATGTGGGAAAGTCCGTCGCGTAGTTTATTGATGTCGCTGGTGAAGTCCTGATCGATGTATGCCTCGTCGGCAAAGTTCACGACGAAGGTTTCATCTTGAGGATTCGAAGCGCGCACCATGTCCAGCGCGGCCTCGTTTACTGCTTGCCGCTTGGTGCGCATGGACCCGGAATTATCGATCAACAGGCCGATGGAGACGGGAATGTCCTGCTCCTGGAGCGAGGTAATGGTCTGCGGCTTGCCGTCTTCGAGAACACGAAAGTCGTCCTGCTTCAGCCCGTTCACCAGGTGTCCGTGATCGTCGATGACCGTTGCGCTCAGGACGACCTCATCGACGTCCCGGACCAGCGTGTAACCGCCGTTCTTTCCTCGAGCAACTTGGCCCGGCTGTTCAGCCGTAGGCGCTGCCGCTCCGGTGGCAGCAGCACCGCTCGGACCTGGCGAGGGGACGGGATCGCGATCCACGTTGAGTGGTGGCTGCTGCTCCGCAGGCAACGGCGCGGACGCCTGCTGCGCCAGCATCGCACCGCCAGAGACCAGAAGAAAAAAAAGTGTTAGCGTACTTCGCAAATAAGGCCTATTGCGAGGGTGCATAGTATCCGCTTCGGGCATGTACAGTAAGCGGCGGCAGCCCGGGGGGTGGCACCAGCTTTACTTTCACTTTACGCCATTTGCCATCCCGTTTCGCCTCGGAAGGCTTGTAGCCCAGCACGTACTGGTTGCGCAGCTCGGCGCTGATCTTCGTCGCAATATCGGTCATATCCGAGATATCGTCCACCCGAAAGAGCTGCCCGCCGGTCTCTTCGCTCAGGTCGTGCAGCAGTAGCGGACCATTCCGCTCCTCCGTGGTAGCCGCATACGCGTCGAAGATGCCGATGGAGAACAACTCCGTGTCCGACTCGCGCACCAGGTTGCGCACCTCGTTCTCCGTATAACGGCTGCGATTGTCGCCGCCGTCTGAAACGATCAGAATCGCCTTGCGATCGTAGCGCGCCTGCTTCATCTTGTTCACGCCGTAATAGATGGCATCGAGCAAAGCAGTCCGGTGGCCCGGTCGAACGGTCTGCAATCGGGCTTCGATATCGTCGATTGATGACGTGAAATCTTCGATCAGCTCCGGGCGGTCGTTGAACCCGATGATGAAAAACTCATCCTGCGGGTTGGAGGTGCGAAGAAATTCAATGATCGATTCGCGCGCGCGCACTACCTTGTTGGTCATGCTCCCGCTCAGATCCATGATGATGCCGATAGAGACCGGAGCATCCTCCGCGGAGAAGCTTTTGATCTGCTGCTGCGAGTTGTTCTCGTAGAGATAAAACTCGTTTTTCTCGAGCCCGGTCACCAAACGGTTCAACGGATCCGTGACCGTCAGCGGAATAAGCACCAGATTCACATCGACGCGGATGCGTTCTCCCGTCCGCGGATGCAATAACGCGGACTTGCCCTCAAGCGGAGGCGGGCCCGTCGGCGCCACGGGCTTGGGAGGGGGCGGCGTGACGTGAATTGTATTGAGAGGATCGTCCTGCGCCTGCAAAGGACGAATCAGCGCCGGGCAGACCAGCGCTACTACTACGAGCAGGATGCGGAAATCTCGGCTATGACGAACAAGCCGCGACAGGAACCAGCCTTTAGACGTGGACACCATGCGGCAATTCCCCAACTGAGCGCCATGCTACACGATAGCGCCCGGCATACCCCAAGCAGAATTTTTTAGCGGGCAATTGTCTCGCGAATGTCACGCGAGCGAACCGGAACCCGTGGACCTGCACGGCACCGTAAGTGCTTCTGTCTTCTGCTGTCTCGCTGATATGAGGGCCGGCCGCACGCACTCTAGTACAATCGCAAAAACTGATGGCACGCATCTATCCCTTCCGCGCCACGCGCTACAATCCAACCGCCGTTCGCATCGAAGACGTGGTCACCCAGCCCTACGACAAGATCACGCCGGCAATGCAGCAGGTCTATTACGGACGAAGTCCTTACAACCTGGTCCGCATCATTCTGGGCCTGCCTGAATTGTTTGATGATCCCGGCGTCAGTGACGTGTACACACGCGCCGCAAATGACTTTCACGAATGGCGCAGCAAAGGCGTTCTGCAGACCGACAACGACCCGTCGATCTTTGCTTATTCCCAGCGCTTCCAGATTCCCGGACAGCCGGGCGAGGTGTGCGAGCGACGCGGATTTATCGCGCTCGGCGGATTGGAGGACTACGCCTCCAAAGTGGTGTTTCGCCACGAACAGACGTTATCCAAGCCCAAGAGCGACCGCCTGAACCTGCTGAAAGCGACCCGCGCTCACTTCGGCCAGATCTTCATGCTGTACTCCGACCCGGCGCAGAGCATCGAAAAGATTCTCTTCCAGAACTTCCAGCCGCAAGTCGAGGTCACCGATGACTACGGCGTGGTGCATCGCGTCTCCCGCATCACCGACCCGCATTCGCTTCGCCTGGTCATCGGCTCGATGAGCGACAAAAAGTTGATCATTGCCGATGGTCATCATCGCTACGAGACCGCGCTTAATTACGGCAAGGAGCACGCACCTGCCCACGTGCATCACACGCGCGAGCGCGATCTGTCATCGACTCTGCCGCACCCGCCGTATCCCGAAGCCGCGGTGATGATGACCTTCGTGAATATGGACAGCGACGGCCTGCTCATTCTGCCCACGCATCGCGTCGTCTTCGATCTCGAAGGGTTTCGACCGGAAACCTTCCTAGAGCGCGCAGCGCCATTCTTCGAGATCTCAAAATTGGGTGCGACAGATGCCGGCCAGCTCACCGCAACGCTCGCAGACGCAGGCAGCGAGGGTACGGCGTTCGTCGCGGTTCTGACCAGCGGCGCGTTTCTGCTGAAGGCCAGAGCGGAAGCGGTAGACCGCGCGCTGGCTCATCTCCCTGAACGACAGCGGCAGCTTGACGTCGCACAGCTCCATGGACTGGTGCTGGAGCAGTTGCTGGGCCTCTCCGAAGAATCCATCCGGGAGCAGCGCAATCTTCGCTATCTGCGCGATGCCGGCGAAGCCGTGGAACAGGTGACCAAGGGCAATGCACAGGCAGCGTTCCTGATGAATCCGGCTACCCTGCAGGAGCTGCGTGAGATCGCATTCAACGGCGAGGTGATGCCGCAGAAGTCCACCGACTTCTATCCCAAGCTCTTGAGCGGCCTCGCCATCTATGCGCTGGACTGACCCATGCTCCCGGGCGAGTCTTCGATTCGCCCGCTGTCTTTCATTCGTCCTCTGCGCGTTCGCCGCATGTTTGTCCGTATTCCCATCGCCGCTGCAGCAAGTGGCGCCACAGCAGCCTGCGTTTCCGCCGCGCTCCACCGCGACGGTGCAGCCGCAATTCGTTGTCGTGCTCGATGCAGCACACGGCGGTGCGGATACGGGCGCACACCTTGCTGCCCATCTCGACGAGAAGGACCTTCTGCTGGCCCTCTCGATCCGCCTGCGTTCCATGCTCTCCGCGCGCGGCATACCCGTCATCACCACGCGCGAAAGCGATACAACATTGCCGCCGGCAAGACGTGCTGCCGTGGCGAATGCGCACAAGCCCGCCGCATGCCTCATCTTGCACGCCTCGGACAGCGGTAGCGGCATCCATCTCTTCACCTCATCCCTGCCGCCCGCGCAGCCCACCACGTTTCTCCCCTGGGACCAGGCACAAGCTGCCTATCTGCAGAAGAGCCTGCGCTGGGCCGCAGAGATCAACAGCGCGATGACGCACGCCGGCGTGCCGGTAACGCTTGGCCGCACTGCCATGCAGCCGCTCGATAACATGACTTGCCCGGCCGCCGCGGTCGAGATTGCTCCACTGACAAAGGACGGCTCGATCACCGCGGAGCTCACCGATCCTGACTATCAATCCCGGATCCTGGCCGGACTGGCTGCCGCAATCGAAAGCTGGCGCCGCGACTGGAACGCGCAGCCATGATTCCCCGTTATCAACGCGCGCTGCTCTGGGTTCTGTTGCTGGTCTCCGCCGTGATGGCCATCTTCCTCATCCGTATGCGCGAGCGTGCCGCGGATAAGCTGCAGGCCGACGCAAGTACCGCATCGCCGCTAACACCGCCCAGCGCCATGCCCACCAGCAATGTCATCCTGATGCTCGCAAACGATACTGACGGATCACTGGTGAACACGGATCGGCGCATTGCGCTTCCCACCGAGCCCCACGCGCGCGCGCGCTATCTTCTCAACCAGCTTCTCGCCGAATACGCAAAGCCCGGCTCGGCTCACCCCATTGCCGTGAATGCCGGAGTGGATGACGTCTTCCTCATGCCGCTGCCGGCCGGAACCACAGGCGGCATGCTGGCCGTGGTGAATCTGAGCAGCGGTCTGCTGCAGGCTCACCCCTCGGGGATTGAAACGGAAACGATGACGCTTCTCTCGCTCATCGGCACCCTGCATGCGAACATCCCTGAGATATCGCAGGTGCGCTTCCTGGTGGATGGCGCGCCCCGGGACACCCTTGCCGGCCACGCCGACCTGACCCGCACCTATCTCGCTTCCAGCGCCGCTCCACCACCGCCGACCGTCGAGGCGAAATGAAACAGCCCATCCCGACCATTGGGGTTTTCGATTCCGGCGTGGGCGGTCTCACCGTGCTCAGCGCTCTTCTCGCGCAAGCCTCCGCGGCAGACTACCTCTACCTCGGAGACACCGCCCGCCTTCCCTATGGCTCCAAGTCCCAGGCCACCGTGGCACGCTACGCCATTTCGAGCGCGCACTTTCTCGTCGAGCAGGGCGCCGAGGCGCTGGTGATCGCCTGCAATACGGCCAGCGCCCTGGCGCTCGATGCACTCCGTGCCGCGGTTGCGGTCCCAGTCATCGGAGTGATCGAAACCGGCGCGACTGCTGCTCTCCAAAGCTCCCAAACCAAGGACGTGCTGGTGATTGCCACCGCCGCTACGGTCGAGAGTCATGCCTACTCGGCGGCATGTCGTGAGCGCGGTCTCCGCGCTATCGAGAAGGCGTGTCCACTGCTCGTGCCGCTGGTCGAGGAAGGATGGATCGAGCATCCGGTAATGCGCCAGGTCACCGCCATCTATCTTGACGACCTGCTATCGCACGCCGCCGCAGAGGGTATGTCGGCAGACACGCTGGTGCTCGGCTGCACACACTATCCGCTACTGCGCGGTGTGATTGAAGAGACCCTGCGCGAGCACGACAGCGGCCGCGCTGTCCGGGTCATCGATTCCGCTCGCGTGACCGCAGAACAGGTAGCTGCCCGGCTCGCACTCGAATCGTCCGCCCACCGAGAGCCGCAGGTCCGCTTCTATGCGACCGACTCGGTCGCGAAGTTTCGCTCGCTGGGCACCCGGTTCCTGGGCCGCGCGATCGATGGCGTGGAGTTGATCGATCTGGGCGGCTAAGATGGTTCCCGGACTCAAGCATTCAGGCGCGCTCGAAGCCACTGAGCGAATTCATCCTGGGAAATGACGCCGGCGGCAAGGCGCTCAACGGCCACAATCGCATCGATTGCCTGAAACTTGAGCTGCAATCCGTTCCGTGCGAGGAAGAGCCTGGCGATAGTCCACGCTACCCTTTTATTCCCGTCCACAAAGCCGTGATTGCGAGCCAGCCCGAAGGCATACGCCGCCGCCAGATCCGCCGCGTCCGGCTTGCCATAGGCAAATAGGTGCTGCGGCCGCGCCAGGGCAGACTCAATCATCGCCTGGTCACGGACGCCTCCCAGGCCGCCATGCTCCTCGATCAGCCGGTCGTGAATCGCATGAAGCACAGTCGGTTCGATCCATTGCCAGCGACGCGCACGTGGGTTCACTTCGCCAAGGCCCGCAGCACCTCGCGGTCTTTGTGCATGATCTCCTCAGCAAGCTTCATCTGCTGCTCGAACTCCGGATTGTACGGAGTGATCCGGTATCCATCCGGCGCTTCGGTTAAAAACAGCACATCCCCCTTCTTCACGCCCAGGTGAGCCAGCGCTTCACGATTGAGAATGATGCCCGCGGACGAACCGACGGTTGTGACCTTCACTGTCAGCATGTTGCGCTCCTATATAACATTGATTATAACGAAAGGGACACTGATAGTCTGGCATTTCGTACGAAAGGAAAAGGACTGAATGATCGATTTGAAAGGCCGCACAGCCATTGTCTTCGGAGTCGCCAACAAACGCAGTATCGCGTGGGGCATCGCCCAGAAGCTGAACGAGGCTGGCGCACGGTTGCTGATCACCTACCAGAACGAGCGCCTGAAGCTGGA
>JBJMGC010000096.1:0-11627 GCA_045808105.1 Acidobacteriaceae bacterium
CGCGTAGCGGCCGCCCTTGCTGTCAGCAAAGATGTCCAGCTCAATCTGCCGCACCCCGCCGTCGAACTGCTTGTCCAGCGGCTGATGCGCATAGTCCAGCCCGCGTAGACTATCCGGCTTCTCCTTCGTGAGGAAAGCACGCATGCCCGGCAGCAGCCCGGCATGATAGCTGTTGTGCGAACCAATGACCTGTATCTGGTTGATGCGCACCTGCGCATCGGAGGAACTTGTGCTGCTCTGTGCTACTGCGGCTGTTGCCACCAACAACACGGCTGCTAGATGCATGGCCTTCATGAAATGTCCCGTCTCTTTTTTGGAAGCTGCAATGGCAAGACTTCACTACGATGCGAAGTTTAAACGCAGAAGATCAACGGGCTGTTGCAAGGCGCGGAACTTCGCCACTCGGCGCAGCATCGCGCGCATGGGCCAGCAGCTCATACGAGCGCAGCCGGGCTGCGTGATCGTGCACGATCGTCACCGCAATCACTTCATCCAGATCGAGCGCGCCCGCAAACGCCGTTAGCTGCTCCTGCACACGTTGCGGCGTTCCGTAGAAATAGCGCGGCCATTCACCCTCTTCCATCGGCACCGGTCCCTGTCTCTGCAATTCGCGCAAGGCGTCCTCAGGCCGTGGTACCGGTCGGCGGTCGCCGCTGCGAATGCGCCGCGTCAACAGCCGCGGACTCGCCATCAACAGCTCCGCCTCTTCTTCCGTTTCCGCGCACAGCACGCCCACCGCGACGCTCTTGCGAGGCGCGGCTGCATGCTTGCTTGCGCGAAAGGACTCGGTGTAATGCTCCATCGCCGCTCGCGTGTGCACCGGGCTGAAAAAGTGCGCGAACGAATATGGCAACCCGAACCGTGCTGCCGTCTCCGCGCTCCACAGGCTGGACCCAAGCAGCCACACCTCCGGGCCACCCGGCATCTCGGGCGACACCGTCAGTTGCGAGAACGGATGCTCCGCCGGAAAGTCGTGATTCAGAAAGGACAGCAGCTCTCCAATCTGATCGGCAAAATCGTCTGCCGGAGGCTGCCGCCGCTCGCGCCGGAGTGCATGCGCCTCCAGTGGACCGCCGCCCGGCGCGCGCCCAATCCCCAGATCCACACGTCCCGGATAGAGCGCATGCAGCGTGCGAAAGACCTCTGCCACCTTGTACGCGCTGTAATGCGGCAGCATGATGCCGCCCGAGCCGATGCGTATCCGCGAAGTCTCCGCGCCAATGCGCGCCAGCAGCACTTCCGGCGCGGTACAGGCCAGCAGGTCCATTGCATGATGCTCTGACATCCAGTAGCGGTGATAGCCCAGCCGCTCCGCATGCTTCGCCAGGTCAATTGAATTCGCAATCGCCTGCGCTGGCGTTGAACCCTCGGGCACCGGCGCCTGGTCCAGCACATTCAGCCGCACGCGTCTGCCGCCGGCTACGATCACTGCGTCACTCATGCACGTTGGATGTGCCACCCACCCCGCCGGACTCGCCGCAATACACTGGACTCCCCATGTCCACCATTCCGCCGATCCCGTTTCCGCTGCGCAGCGACAGCTACAAGCTCACCCACTGGCGCCAGTACCCGCCCGGCACCACCGAGGTCTACAGCTATCTGGAATCGCGCGGCGGCCGTTTCCCCCAGACCGTCTTCTTTGGCCTGCAGCCCTATCTCCGCAGCTATCTTGCGGGCAACGTGGTCACCGCAGAAGACATCGCTACAGCGGATCGCCTCGCTGCGGCACATTTCGGCCGAACCGGCATTTTCAATCGGGCCGGCTGGATGCACATCGTGGAGCGCCACGGCGGCCGCCTTCCGGTCGAAATCCGCGCCGTCGCCGAAGGCACGCCCGTCCCCACTCACAATGTGCTGATGACCATCCGCAACACCGACCCCGCCTGCTACTGGCTCACCAACTTCCTCGAAACCCTGCTGCTGAAAGTCTGGTATCCCACCACTGTCGCCACGCTCTCCGGCGCGATGCTGCACGTCATCCAAAGCGCGATGCAGCGCAGCGGCGAAGATTCCGCCCCGGCCAACATGATGCTGCACGACTTCGGCTATCGCGGCGTCAGCTCGGAGGAGTCCGCCGGCGTCGGCGGCGCAGCGCACCTCGTCCACTTCCGCACCTCCGACACGCTGATCGCGAACATGATGCTGCGCGAACACTACGCCGGTCCCAACACGCCGGCCGACTGGATGCCCTCGACTTCCGTAGTCGCGACCGAACATAGCACCATGACCGCATGGGGCCGCGATCACGAAGTGGACGCCTATCGCAATGTGCTCAGCGAATACCCGGAAGGCATCCTCTCTATCGTCGTGGACAGCTTCGATGTCTATCGCGCCGCGAAGGAGATGTTCGGCGGTGTTCTGCACCAGCAGGTGATGGCCCGTGATGGGCTGCTCGTCCTTCGTCCCGACTCCGGCGATCCGGTCGAGGTTCTGCTGCGGCTCCTGCCAATGCTCGCCGAGCGCTTTGGCGGCACACGCAACGAAGCCGGTTACCTATCGCTGAATCCCAAAATACGACTGCTCTGGGGCGACGGCATCGGGCTCGAATCCGTCGAGCGCATTCTGGACAACCTGCTAGCCGAGCGCTGGTCCGCAGCCAACCTCATCTTCGGCATGGGTGGCGCGCTGCTGCAGAAGGTCAACCGCGACACTCAGAAGTTCGCCTTCAAGTGCTCCTCTGCCACCGTTGACGGTGAACTCCGCGATGTCTTCAAGGAGCCGGTCACCGATCCCGGGAAAGACTCCAAGCGCGGCAAGCTGGCACTCATCAAAACCGCACGCGGCCTGGAAACGGTCCACTGCCCCGGCAACTGCGAGATGCAGGGAGATCTGCTCGAACCCGTCTTCCGCAACGGAGAGATCCTGCGGCACCAGACGCTCGACCATGTGCGCGCAAAGGCGGCACAGTACTGAGAGTTCAGTTATGACTGATCGTGAAGGACTTCATCGAGCACACGCCATGACCTCTGAATCTCGTTCGGGTCCGCAGTAGTCCCAGGAAGTTGCGCGCAGACGATCAGTGCCTTCCACAGCGTCCAGCCTCGTCCTCGCTTCCACATCGCTGCATCGGCCTGTATGCGGCCACAGAAGGCTTCGCGGCCGCGCTCTTCGAAGAGCGTCCATGCAATGGACAAATCGCACGCCGGATCGCCTACGCCGCATGTTCCAAAATCAATGACCGCACTCAGCCGGCCGTGATGGACCAGCAGGTTTCCTGCACTTACATCTCCATGGAACCAGACAGCAGGGCCGCTCCAGCTTGCTGACGAGGCAGCTTCCCACATCGCAATGGCTGCGTCGGCATCCATTCTGCTTTTCAGCGCCGCGATCGCCTCCCTGGTCTCGCCGTCATACACATGCAGCGGACCGCCGCGGAAGAAATTGTGCTTCCCGGGCAACGGGCCATCGGTGGCATCGATATGCCGCAAGGTGTTGAGAAATCGGGCGAGGCTGATCGCGAATTCCTGCAAATCCGCAATGCGCGCGATCGTCGCCGGCTCCCCGTCAATCCATCGATATACCGACCAATGCCACGGATAGCCCTGGCCTGGCGCGCCCATCGCTATTGGAGCGGGGACGGCAACAGGCAAATGTGACGCAAGTCTCGGCAGCCATCGCTGCTCCTTCTCAACCTGCAGCGAATATGCGGCGGCGCTCGGTAAACGCACTGTCATACGCTCGCCAAGATGAAAGGTTCTGTTATCCCACCCGCTGAACTTGACTGGCCGGATCGTCAGGTCTGCCCACTGAGGAAATTGCCGGGAAATCAACTGCTTCACCAGCGCAACATCGATAGCAATCATATTTTGTTCGCTCATCGCGCCCTGCGTCCACTGGATAGACAATCACTTAAAATGCTGCCACCCCTCAGCCTTCAACTCTCGCCGCCTGCCGTCCTCAACCAAGACGATCTGCGGCACGCGCGATTTTCGCCGCAACATCCTACCAATCCGCCGCACCGGTACCCCCGCAAGGCTTCGCGGCACACGCGTGTCTGCTCCGGCGGTAAACAGCAGCTCATAATCGTCTCCGCCATGCAGCGCGTCATGCAGCGTTGCCGCCGCATGCAACGGCAACACCGCAGCATCCACTTCGGCGTGCAGCCTCGACTCTTCGCAAAGATGCTGCAAGTCCACCGATAACCCATCGCTGATATCTATGGCCGCGGACGCCAGCCTTCGTCGCACCAGCGCGCGTCCAACACCAACCCTCGGCTGGGGAAAGAAATGCGGATGATCCGGTGTATCCAGGATCACGCTGCGATACCGTGCATGCGATCGTGTCAGTGCCCGCAACTCCGCCGCCGCGCCACCCAGCGTGCCGGTTACGTAAAGCGCATCGCCAGCCTTTGCGCCGGAGCGCAGCAACGCACGCCCGCGCTCGACTGCGCCCACAACAACGATGTCCGCGACGGCCCGCGCATGCCTGCCACCCGGCGACTGCGCGAGGTCTCCACCCGCCAGTGGAACCTGCCATCGGTCCGCCAACAGAAGCAGCCCGTGATAGAAGCGGTCAAACCATGCGCCGACCCCGGCTCCGCCCTCGCTGCTACGCATGAGCTCCGGCGGCACGGCAAGCGAGACAAACGCAGCGACCGGCCGCGCACCCATCGCGGCAATATCGCTCAACCCGCGCGCCAGGCATTTGTGTCCCACCGCCTCCGGCGGGTGCCACCCACGGCGGAAGTGCACATCCTCGAGCGAGAAGTCTGTGGTGACCACAAGTTCTTCACCCTGCCGCACCTTCAACACCGCGGCATCGTCCCCAATCCCGACGCGCAGCATGCCGTTTGCTCCGCGTGCAGCACGCGCGCGCAGCCCGCTCAGGATGTCTCGCTCTCGCTCGCCCATCCCGAACAGCTTACCTGCACAAACAAGAAGGGGCAGGCAACAGCATCGCCGTTACCTGCCCCGCGCGTTTTGAGTTCCCTACTATTTCAGGCGTGTAAATCGAAGCGGTCGAGCTCGGTCACCTTCGCCCAGGCGGCTACGAAGTCGTCGACGAACTTCTCCTTCGCATCGGCGCTGGCATAGACCTCGGCCAAAGCGCGCAGCACCGAGCTCGAGCCGAAGACTAGGTCGACGCGCGTGCCGGTCCACTTGAGCGCACCGGTCTTGCGGTCATGTCCCTCGAACGCCTCCCTGGCATCGGTCACCGGCTTCCACTGCGTGTCCATACTCAGCAGGTTCACAAAGAAGTCGTTGGTCAACACACCCGGCCGGTCCGTGAAGATACCGTGGGCGCACCCGTCAGCGTTGATATTGATCGCACGGAGACCGCCGATCAGCACGGTCATCTCAGGCGCCGTCAGCGTCAGCAGTTGCGCCTTGTCGATCAGACCAACCTCGGCGGGCACTGTAACTCCGGATTTCCGGTAGTTGCGGAAGCCGTCGGCGAGCGGTTCGAGAACGTTATACGCCGCGACTTCGGTCTGCCCCTGCGAGGCATCGGTCCGGCCGGGCGTGAACGGCACCGTTACGTTATGGCCGGCGGCCTTCGCCGCCTGCTCGACACCGGCGTTGCCGGCCAGCACGATCAGGTCGGCCAGGGAGATCTTCTTGCCGCCGCTCGCACTCTTGTTGAAGTCCGACTGGATGCCTTCCAGCGCCTTCAGCACCTTGGCCAGTTGCGCCGGCTGGTTCACCTCCCAATCCTTCGCCGGAGCGAGACGGATGCGGGAGCCGTTGGCGCCACCGCGTTTGTCGCCGCCACGGAAGGTCGAGGCCGAGGCCCAAGCGGTGCCGACGAGTTCGGAGACCTTCAGCCCCGAGGCCAGCACCTTGGCCTTGAGCGCGGCAACGTCTGCATCGTCAACCAGCGGATGGTTAACGGCGGGTATCGGATCCTCCCAGATCAGCTCTTCTTTAGGCACTTCCGGCCCCAGGTAGCGCGAGCGCGGGCCCATATCGCGATGGGTCAGCTTGAACCAGGAGCGGGCAAAGGCGTCGGCGAAGGCCTGCGGGTGCTCGAGAAAACGACGCGATATCTTCTCGTACAGGGGGTCGAGGCGCAGCGACAGGTCGGTGGTCAGCATGGTCGGCTTGTGCTTCTTCGACGGATCGTATGCGTCGGGGATGGTGGCCTCGGCGTCCTTGGCTTCCCATTGGATGGCGCCGGCCGGGCTCTTGGTCTGCACCCACTCGTACTTGAAGAGGTTTTCGAAAAAGAAATTACTCCACTGCGCGGGCGTCTGCGTCCAGGTGACTTCCAGGCCGCTGCCGACGCTGTCCTTGCCGCTGCCGGTGCCGTAGTTACTGATCCAGCCCAGACCTTGCGCTTCCATGTCGGCGGCCTCCGGCTCCGATCCCTTGTGCGACTCGGGCGCGGCACCGTGGGTTTTTCCGAAAGTATGGCCTCCAGCGATCAGGGCGACCGTTTCCTCGTCGTTCATCGCCATGCGGGCGAAGGTTTCACGGATGAACTTGGCGGCGGAAACGGGATCGCCATTAGCATCTGGACCTTGCGGATTGACGTAGATTAGTCCCATCTCCGTGGCGCCGAGATGCTGTTCGAATTTTTCGATCGGCCGGTGGGCCAGCCACGCGGTTTCGGTGCCCCAGTTCACGTCCAGGTCGGGCTCCCAGGTATCTTCGCGGCCGCCGGCAAATCCAAACGTACGAAAACCCATGCTCTCCAGGGCCACGTTGCCGGTGAGGACCAGCAGATCGGCCCAGGAGATCTTCTGGCCATACTTCTGCTTGATCGGCCAGAGCAGACGGCGCGATTTGTCGATATTCACGTTGTCCGGCCAACTGTTGAGCGGAGCGAAGCGCTGCTGTCCACGCCCGGCGCCGCCGCGCCCGTCACTCAGGCGGTAGGTGCCGGCAGAGTGCCAGGACATTCGGATGAATTGCGGCCCGTAATTGCCGAAGTCCGCCGGCCACCAGTCCTGCGAGTCGGTCATCAGCTTGCGCAGGTCGTTCTTCAGCCCCTCGTAATCGAGCTTCTTGAACTCCTCACGGTAGTTGAACGTCGGCTTCAGCGGATCGGATTTAGACGAGTGCTGGTTCAGCAGGTCGACGCGCAGGGTATTCGGCCACCAGCTGCGATTCTCAACGGCAGGCTTGGAGGCGTTCCCGGGAAACGGGCATTTTGCTTCAGTTGCCATGGCTTTCTTTCCTTTGTGGGCTGTGACAATTACGGCAATACTGCGAAGACGAAGCTGGATCGATCATTCGCCTATCGTGTGTTGCCGGGATTCATTTACGGGCACGGCGGCAATACAACCGCGTCTTCAATGAGACAGAACTTACTCGGCAATAATAATTATTGTTCTCTGCAGTGGCAAACTTCGCCTGTTGGAGCTCGCGATCCGCCCGCATCCACAGTGTAGTCATGGCCGAAGATAACTGAATGAGTAATACTTCTGTCGTTATTCGGGAACATCGCCTATCGTTCGCCTGTACAACTTCGGTCAAGTTGCCCTCGTCTTTCCTACTTTGGTAGGGTGTGAATGCGTTCCAGCAAATTCCATTCGCATCATCGTATTATTCGCGAACCAGGAACGAACCCCATTACTCGCGAAAGGAGGTGCCCTGTGCGCAAAACCTACTACATCATCTTTGTCGCGCGGGAGGACGATGGCCGCCTTCGCAAAATTCCGGTCCCGCTGCACTATGCGTATGTCTTTGTCGCTGCCGCCGTCATCGGCCTGTTCACGATCACTGGCATGGCCGGCTCCTATGGCCGCATGCTTCTGAAGACCGCCCATTACAATCAGGTCCGCTCCGAGAAAGAAGCCCTCCGCCACGATTACCTGCACATGCAGCAGGTGGCCAAGGAAAAGGACGTGCAGGTCGCTTCCCTCGGCTCACTCGCCAGTGAGGTCACCGCACTCTACGGGCTCCGTCAGGTCCACGCCAGCAAGGCCAGCACCGATCCGATCGTTGCTCCCGTCCTTGACGCTGCCGGTGACTCGAACGACTACCTCCACACCCTTGACCAGCTGACCGCCCTGCGCAGCTCCGCTCTCTCCGGCCATATGCGCCGCGCCCTGGAGCCCGGCTTTGGTCTAGGGGATAGCGCCGATTGGGGCAGCGCCGCCGACTTGCCCACTCTGTGGCCTGTCGAGGGTCCCATCACCAGCTCCTTCGGCGAGCGCCAGGACCCATTCAACGGTGAAGGCGCCTTCCATAAGGGCATCGATATTTCAGCCAATCTCGGTCAGCCCGTCCGCGCTCCTGCGGACGGCACCGTCCTCATGGCAGGTCCCGCCAGCGGCTACGGTCAGGAAGTCATGCTCGACCATGGCCACGGCCTCCATACCCTTTACGGCCATCTCTCCGGATTCGCAGTCACCGCCGGGCAGGATGTCCATCGCGGCGAAATCATTGGCTACATCGGCAGCGAAGGCCGCTCCACCGGCCCGCACCTGCACTATGAGGTGCGCATCCACGACACTCCGGTGAACCCGCACAAATACATGCGCGAGACCATGCAGGAGTTCGCGTCCAGCAAGCCAGCCAGCAATGGAACGAACGCCGGGATGATGTAGAGCTCAGCAGCAACCCTGATGCGTGTCTTGTAGACGTGAGCGCTTCAGCGGTCCTCCAGGACTATCACTGAGTTCTTGAAATCGAACGTTACAGACTTGAATCGGCTCAGGAAATCGAGACCGACAACGCCTTCTGCGTTCGTGAACTTTAAGGCACCACCACTGCATTCAGACGAAAAGCGCAATGACGCTCTGCAGTGTCTGAGTCCCCCAACTCCAGCCCGACGGCAGACGGGAAGCCGACACACTTCCCTTGGCCGTGTTGATCGTAATCGCCGAGTCCACCTCGAGCGTTGTTGAGGCTAAGGCCGAATGTTCGAGTTTGGAATAGCAGGGCTGTCAGCCGATCAACTGGAGCAGCTATTGCTGTGGCGGCGCTGGTGGAAGAACCGCGACTCGCACCACCTTACATTTCAGTTTCTTATTATCGGATGTTTGGACCTTGACGTTTTTCCCGTCCATCTCGTAGGAAACGTTGCTGCCGACGACGAAATCGGTTGGGTTCACAGATTTGTCAGAATCGGTGCGGCAGATATATTCGTTCCCTCCTGCGTCGTAGGTGAGATCGAATACCTGGTGCTTTTGATGTTTGTCGTGCTTGTTCGCCACACCAGCCGGCTGGAAGTCCTTAAGGATGGCGGTGCCTACCACCTTGGCCGCAACCGCCGGCAACGTCATCGCCACAGCTAAGAGTGCAATTGTGCTGAGCTTAATCATCATCGGTCTCTCTCCGTGCCCGATTGTAGACCGGAGTCGTAATTCTCTAGCCGGAAATGTTCTCTGGCGATAGTCAGCGATAGCAAAGACATTGACACCGCAGCTGGTTTTCTTATTCGCAGTCAGTGCGCCGGAGCATAGTAGCCGGCACGAATGTTGATGCTGCCCACGCGCTCCGGGCCCTTCAACTCGATGCGACGAAATGAACCATCGTGTGTCAGCTCCGCAGGCTTGTAAACCAGCCGATATTGATTGCGAAGGTCCGCCTCGATGATTCTTAAGTCGTTGTAGATCGCCGCATCGGAGTCGTCCTCGTAAAAGACACGACCTCCACTCTTCGCAGCTAACTCCGACAAGGTCTTCGGCCCTCCGGCAAAGCTGGTTTCCGGATCTGCGCGAAATACGTAAATGGCCGTGTTGGTGCGCTGGCACATGTCGAGCGCGTCCTTCGCAGAGGTGAGGCTCGCATTATCCTCTCCGTCGGAGAAGAGTAGGATAAAGTTTCCGCTGGCCGTCCCATCCAGTCTCCCAAACTGGTTCATACATGCGCGATAGATGCTGTCGAATATAGCAGTGCCGCGAATCCGACTCTTCCGCTCCGCCGAAAATCCGCGGATACCTGCAATGAGTGCTCTGGGATCGCCGGTCCAGGGCTGTGCAACTCTCGATTGAGCATCGAATTCCATTACGAAAGCCTGGTCTGTTTGCCGTCGCAACAACCGTTGCGCGTACTCGATCGAGATCGCCCGGTTTCGGGGAAGATAGCCCGCCATGGACTCGCTAGTATCCATCAGAATGCCGGCGCGGATCGGGAAGTCCTGTAGAGAATGGAAGGCCAGGATTCTGCGTGGTGGCTTGCCATCATCCAGAATGCTCAGCTCATCGAGCTTCAGGTCGTTGACTGGAAGACCGTGAACATCGGCCGCGTGGAAACTAAGACTGACTTCATCCACAGAGATGCTGAGCCGATAGGTTGCGGTTCCTTGACTAGACGCCGCATTCGCCTGTGCCTTCATGCCGCGCGCATCCACAGCGAACACGAGCACGAGCAGGCGGCAAACTATCCAACGTAGGGACCAGGGCTGACGCATTAGAAGTAGCGTAGGGCTCGTTTCTGGAGTATAGCCGCCGGTTCACCGCCGCCATGCAATCATGCGAGCGCTCACATGCGCATTTCCGCGAATCTCCCTCCAGCAGCTACCATCGGATAGACATGCCGTTGACCAGAGCCCTGCGCCAGGGCAAACGCTTCGTGAACCCTGTCCCGACCGCGGTCGGCGGCTTCTCAACGATTTTCAAAGTGGGCCCGCGGTTCTTCTTCGGGCGAGCAGCACGCGCCCCGCGTCATCCGCTTGGTCCGTTTCATACCGATCCTCGCGTCTATGCGGCCAGCCCTGCCTCCGGACTGCGCGTCACCTGGTTCGGTCATTCTTCGACCCTGATCGAAATCGACGGCGCCAACATTCTCATCGATCCTGTGTGGGAGGAACGCGCTGCGCCGACACAGCGCTTCGGTCCCAGGCGATTTTTCCCGCCGTGTCTGTTGCTCGAAGACCTGCCGCGCATCGATGCCGTCCTTATCTCGCACGATCACTACGACCACCTCGGCGCGGACACAGTGGCACGCCTCGGGCGCATGGCGAGTATGCAGCAGGCACGCTGGATCACCCCGCTCGGCGTACGCGCCATTCTTTTGAGCTTTGGCGTTCCACCTGCACTCTGCACGGAACTGGACTGGACCGAGCAAGTGCAGGTCGGACCGCTGACCATCGTGGCCCTGCCGGCGCGCCACTTCTCTGGGCGCAGCCTCTTCAATCGGTTCGAGACGCTGTGGTCCTCCTTCGCTCTCATCGGACCGAATCATCGCGTCTACTACGGCGCCGACTCCGGCGAGTGGCCCGGCTTTCGCGAGATCGGCGAGACCTTTGGACCGTTCGACCTCTCCATGCTCGAGATCGGCGCCTCCGATCCGCTCTGGGCCGACATTCACATGGGACCCCAAGGCGCAGTTCGCAGCTATCGCGCTCTCGGCGGCCATGGTCTCTTCATGCCGATTCATTGGGGCCTCTTCGATCTCGCACTCCATCCGTGGCAGCAACCAATCGAGCTTGTCGGCGTAGTCGAAGATCTCAAACTGTGGTGTCCCACTCCCGGAACACCGACAGAAATAGTCCGGGACCAGGAGCTGCGCTCGAACTGGTGGCGTTGATCCGAACAACTTAGCGACCGATTCCTCGTGGCGCCTTTCTGCGATTGAGGCATCCAAATGAAAACTCCAGGCACTCTTCAATGAGTCGGTGCTGCATGCGAAATGAAGTCACTTCGGATTGGAGCCAACAGTTTCCACGGTGATCCTTCCCTGCTCATCGAAAGGAAACAGCTTGCGCTCCCGGGAGCATCTGCGAACCGGTCTGGC
>JBJMGC010000097.1:0-14142 GCA_045808105.1 Acidobacteriaceae bacterium
CCCTGCAGCCAGCGAAGGAGATCTATCCCGAGAAAGGCCCCGAGAAGAAGAAGCCCATCGACTTGAGTTCCGGCATGGTGAAGAAGTCGCACGGCTACCGCGGCAAAGGCAAGGTCGTGGCGTTCGACGAGGCGACACATCTGCCGGTCGTGCGGGCCAAATCGGAAGATGCTCAGGCGGAGGCGGATGAAGAGTCCGCGACGCCCATGGCCGCTGCACAGAAACTCTATCCATCAAAGAATGACGCGGCCGTAAAGAATTCATCAGCAAAGTCGGAGGAGAAGCCCGAGCGGTCCACTAAGTACGAGTTTGGGAGCACCCAGACGAACATTCCAGAGAGCAGCGATGCGCACAAGGCCATCACGGCGGCACAGAAGCGCATCCCTGCGGAGCATCTCGCGGGCAAAGGCCTCGACGTGGATAAACCGCACGTCACAGTGCGCTACGGCATCCAGGGTGACGATACCGCCGGAATCAAAAAATACCTGGGCACGCAAAAGCCGTTCGAAGCGAAGCTCGGAAAAACCGGCGTGTTCCCTCCGTCGAAGAACAGCGACGGTGCCGCAGTGGTCCATGCGGAGGTGCATTCGTCGGACCTGCATCGCATGAATTCCGAAATTGCGAAACACGGAAAATTCAAAGAATCGGATTTCCCGAATTACAAGCCGCACGTCACCGTCGCGTACGTGAAGCCCGAGGTCGCCGATAAGTACAAAGGCATGGCCGATGCAGAGGGCAAATCCTTCAAGGTGACGCACGTGGCTGTGAGCGACAAGAACGGCAACCACGAAGAGGTGCCGCTCGGCGGGAAACAGGAGGCGAGCACCGGAAAACCCGAAGAAAAGCCAAAGAAGACCGGCACCGGGTTCGGTGCGCTGAATCTAGCGAAGGGCCAGACTCTCCACCTCAACAGTGGAATCAAGGGCTCGATTCAGCACGTCAACACCAGCATGAAAATCGTGCGAATCAAAACGCACGATGGCCACAACCTGACCGTGCGGCACTCGCAGATCGCCGCGGTGGAGGATGCGAAGAATGATCGGAACCGCGGAGCAGAGCAAGCCGCTACAGCTTGAACGCACCAACCGGAGAGTGAGGAACCTTATGCCCTATGCATCGAAGGCCCAGCAGGGCTACTTCAACGCCAACCGCAGAAAGCTCGGCAACAAGCTGGTGAATGAGTTCAACCAGGCGTCGAAGGGCCAGAAGGATTTGCCTGAGCATGTCAAGAATGACGAAGATGCCGATGACATGCCGGCGCAGCAGGCGAAGGTTCGCCGCCTGAACGCCATGACCAAACTCTATCCGGAGAAAAAGCCGAAGACGGAGAACGTCGACCTCGGCAGCAAAGGCTCCTTCACCGTGAAGAAGGGCGCACTGCACAGCATGCTTGGCATCGCGCAGGATAAGACCATTCCGAAGACGCGCGAGGAAGCGGCCGCTAAGTCGAGCAATCCTACGCTGAAGCGGCGCGCAATCTCGGCGCTGGGCTTCAGGGCGATGAAATGATGCCGCGTTTCTTCGCGGGAGAGCGTATCGGGCCGTACGAGGTCGTTTCCGTAAGCACTCTCAGTCTCAGTTACCGCCTGTCCGGTTCAAAAAAAGTGTGGCGTGCGCGAATCTCCGATGTTGATTGCTGGATGGATTTATATGGCCATTATCGAAAACGCTGTAGTGGCAAATCGCGGTAATTTTATTACTCGCGGCGGGTAATAAAATTACCGCCAATCTGACAAATGCGCGAACGAATCATCTACTTCAGCCCCAAGCGCCTCGCACGTGAGGCACAGAAACGCGAGCGGCAGAACCTAGCCGCCAAACCCATAGCTCGTGAGCAGAAAGCGCTCACTCAGGAGGAAGAAGCGGACCGCATCCGCAGACGATGGATGCGCCGCGAAGGAGTTATGCCGTGCCCCGTTCAACCCCACGCCGCGCCAACGCAGACCATGTCCTGATCACGCAGCGGGAGCGCATGTTCGCTCACCTGCTGCTCAAAGGCGAGCACTCCGATCAGAAGTGCGCCGAGCTCGCCGGCTTCCCTGCCAACCATGCGCCTCGGCTGAAAAAGCGCCGCCAGGTGAAGGAATACATCGAGATCTATAACCAGCAGCTGATGATGATGATGCTGAACCGCGAGATGGAGTCTATGGTCGCACAAGGCATCACGCGCGAAGCGCTGGTGCAGCGGCTGTGGATCATCGCCAACACCGCCTCGGAACGCACGCGCGACTCCTACGAGTCGCAGATCGAGGCTATCGACAAGATCGCGGGGATCCTCGGCTTCAAGATTCAGCCTCGCGACATGGATGAGCTCTTCCGCGGGAAGTCGGATGAGCAGATCGCGAACTACATGACTTACGGCAGCTTTGACCGCCCGGTCACGCAATGAGTGCTGCCGCTTCCCTTCCTGAAATCCAGATTCAGCCGAGAACGCATGCGGATCGTGTGATGCGGGCGCATGCGCGTCTGGAACTCGAGCGCCGAGCCGAAGCACTGGCGCGGGCCCGCCAGGTGGAGTCTGCCGTCTCGCAGCGCAGCTCGGAAGCACGCGTTCGCGAGGCGACGAAGAGCACATGGCACTGGCTCAGGAATCACACCCGGACCTTCAATAAACAGTGGATCGAGCAGGGTCGGCCGAGTCCGCACGAGCCGTTCCCGGACTACGAATACATCGAGATCTCGCTCTACCTGATGGAGCGTGAGCCGATCCTGGCGATCGAGAAGTCGCGCACCTTGATGGCGTCCTGGCTCACCTGCGGCTACTTCACGCTGCAGATGATGCTGCGGCCGGAGTGCGAGGTCATCGTGCAGTCGGAGACCTTCGACAAGGCGAAGCAGATGGTCGAGTACTGCAAGACGCTCTACAAGCTGCAGGAGCCGTGGTTGCAGGAAGCCTTTCCTCTCGACAAGCCGATTCTGCGCCAGGCCGATGATCAATTCCGGCTGGCAAATAACTCGCACATCTTCGCCATTTCGAGCGATCCGGAAGCGGTGCGTTCCTATCACCCATGGGGATTGTTCTCAGATGAGACAGGCTTCCAACCATCTGCCGGGGAGAGTTTCAACACCGCGCTCGGCTCTGGCGTGCAGAAGATCGTGCTGAACTCTACTGCCAATGTCGGCTGGTACTCGGCCTACCGGAAGGACATCACCGATGACCGCAATTGAGAGCCTGCAGGCCGCGCTGCTGAAGCTGGACACGCTGGCGCCACAGACGAAAACGCGGGTTTCTGAAGGCGTGCATCTGCGGCACAAAAAGAATGGCGTGAAGGTGCTCACATTGGGCTACAAGGCTGATCCGACGAGACGCTCCCCGGAGTGGTACGAAGCGGAGCGGAAGAAATACACGTCTCAGGCCGACTGGGACCGCGAGCAGGAGATCATCGACGAAGCCGGTGGCGGCGAGCGGCTCTATGCCGAGATCCTGACGAAGTACTTCCACAAGATCGTGGTGACAGATCGCAACTGGCGGCCTGGCTCGACATGGGCCCGACTCCCTGGCTTCGATCATGGCAAGACGAATCCCACGGCGGCCGCTGTGGCGCACATCGACCATGACGGCACCATCTGGTTCTGCGGCGAGTACTATGTGCCGGGGCTCGAAGTATGGCAGCATGCGCCGCAGCTGAAAGAACTGCCTGGATTCGCTACCGCAGACGATGTGATGGCAGACCCATCCATCAAAGACAAGACGATGCAGCAGCGCAATGGAGAGGCCACCTCCATCCTCCTTCTCTACGAGGAAGAGGGTATAGACAACCTGCGGCTGTTCGGAGGCAATCGCTCCGACATTGCTTTCGAGCAACGCCTGAAGCTGCACTGGGCGCGGCTGGACGAGCGCGAGCCTACGGTGAAGATCGTCTGCCCCGGTCTTACCGAGATCCCGGACCGGCCGTCCTATGGCCTGCATCCCTATGGCTGCCCGAATCTGCTTTGGGAACTGGCAAACATTCGTCGCGTGCAGTACACCGCAACACAGCTGATGCTGCGCAACCCATCAGAGGCGATTGTCGACAAAAACAATCACCTCACCGACGCTTGCAAGTATGTCTGCATGACGCTCCCGGAGCCTACGGATATACCACTCGACATGCGGATCAAGGAAGCGGTGAAGCCGCATGTGGAAACGGGCGATCTGACAAACGCGTTGATCCGGGCGAATCAGATCCGCGAAGAGATGGAAGAGGAGTCAGAGCCGATCCGGATGGCGTTCGGGCGCCGCGGCGGCGGGGGACGGTTCGGCCGCAGGCGCCGCTAAGCCTGTTAAGCCGCCTTGGACATCGGCTTTGCTTTAATCTTCTTCTGGCTTGCCTGCCAGAGGTCGTACTGCACCTGCAAGCGGAGCCAGACCTCCGGATCCGTGCTGAACGTCTTGCTGATCCGGATCGCCATCTCTGCCGAGACTGCTGCGTGGCCATTCAGCACGCGCGAGAGCGACACACGCGTCACTCCAAGGTGCTTTGCTACATCGGCCACAGTGTGGCCCTTTACATAATTGGCCAGGATTGCTCCTGGATGTGCTGGGTTGTGCATCGTTGCCATGGTCGGCACCTCATCTTTCCTCGGCTAGTGATAGTCCTGATAGTCCACGAGGATCGCATCCTCGCCTTCGAATTTGAACGTGAGTCTCCAGTTTCCATTCACGGAGACTGAAAAGTGATCCGCAAGATCTGCCTTCAGCGGGTGAAAGTCCCATCCCGGAACGGCCATTTGCTCAGGTTTGCTGGCAACGTTCAGGACGGAGAGTTGCTCCTGCAACTTCTTTGCGTGCTTAGGCTGGATTCCGGCCTTGGAGCCAGTCGTGAAGAACTTCTCCAGACCCCGGTGCCGGAATGACTTAATCATGTGTACATCGTAACGCTACGCTATACACTGGTCAAGAACAATCTGTATAGCGTAACGTTACGGGGTTTCACCGGAAGGCGGCGGTGTTTGGCTCATAGCTCCCTCAGAATCACGCCCTGATCGTTCCAGTAGAAGAGCGCGCGGCCTCTGGAGGGGTGCGAACCGCAATGATCGCCGGGATGCCCATTCGACAGCGAGCAGGCGATGCAGTCGTACTGCGTGCCACGACCCTGAAGCTGATGAATGTCCATCTCGACTCTTGTTTCCAGCACGCCCCGCAGCGGGCAAGCGCGTTTGTCAGTGTTGCTTCCACTCTCCATAAAGCTCTCCCGCGCCTTATCGGCATCCGCCACCGGGTGGCCATAGATGTCTGCTGCGTCGCTCAATTCCAACTAGCCTTTGCCTTTCGGCGACCAGCGTCCGCTAGCGGATTCATATTCTGCGCGAAGCCAGAATCCCTACCATTGTTGAAGCCATCCATTTCACGCGGCCGGATGCGCATGGACCGGAGCCTCTCCAGCACGTCTTCGTACGGCTGATCTAGGCAGAGGACCGCGGCGGTGAGCTCGCGAAGGTGAGCGACGGATAGCTTGTCGGTATCTTCCACCCATTGCTCGAGCATCTCTGCGCCGAGGGTGTGCGCCACCTTCTGGAGATACACGCGCCGAGCTTGCGCACTCGGCATGTCCACCAGGATGCGCTCGTCAAAGCGGCTCGGCCGATTCACGATTCGCGCACCCAGGCGCTCCGGATAGTTTGTAGTGGCGATCATCACCACGTTGTCTACCTGCTGCTCGCCGTCGAGTAGTCCGAGCAGCTCGTGCTCGCTGTAGCGGTTGATCGTCTCGTCGACGTCTTCGAGCATCACGATCAGCCGGCGGTCTGGCTCGATCCGGCGCAGGACCGCGAGACCCACGGCCGTGAGAGCAGGGTTATCCGAAATGATCACAAGTCCGTCTTGCGACACCAGCTCGCGCGTGAGCAGCTGCAGCGTAGCCGTCTTGCCAGAGCCGGGCGGACCCCACAACAGAATGCCGCGCTTATAGAGCAATCCGTGGTCCTTATAGCGCTTCTCCATCTTCCAGAAGGTGCGCATGCACGTCAGCACGCGATCATTGGCGGTGTCCGGCAACACAATCAGATCATCGGTGACCATCTGCATCTGCTGAAAGAACACACCTTTGTCATCGGTCTGGATTTTGTATATGCCGGTGGGTATCTCCGGGCGCGCGGGCCCGATCGCTCGATAGCAGCCGTTTGGGTAAACTGCCCACTGTTTGATGTCCATCACGGTGGCCCACTCATTGAGCGCGTGGACTGGTGATGGCGGGGCGTCACCGCGAACCTGACTACCCCGCGTGTCGCCCAAACCTTCTGTAGCTTCCAGCCGCTGATTCAACAACTCGTTTTCGTCCAAAGCATCCTCCCTAAATGGGTGCCGCTCCGCCGTCCCACGTGGCAGCAGTCACATTCCAGTACCACCAGCCGAGCGCGCTGTTCTCTTGCCAGATTATGCCCTTCACGGTGACCAGCTTGATCACGCCGGATGTGTAGCCAGCAGGCTTGCCGTTCTCGAGCACCTGGTTGTTGACGATGGCCCACTTGTTCAGCGCCGCGTCATAGATCGCGTTGCCATCGTTGTTCGCGATCGCGGTAAGGTCCGGGCTGGCTCCAGATGCAGGAGGCGCGGTCGCGGCTGCCGGAACAAGCCATAGTCCCGGCGCGGGCACGCCTTGCACTGCGGTCATCCCGCCCGGGATGGAGAAGGTGATGTAAGCCGGTGCCTGTAGGTAGTAGGTATTTCCTGAAGGATCCGTGAAGGTCCATGTGGTCAGGCCAGCGAGCGTGTTGACCTGTTTGATGGTGATCGGCGTGGCACCGGTGGGCACCTGCGCCGTCGTGGGCAGCGCAAGTGCCAGCAGGGCTGCGAGCGGCAATAGCCACCTATCCAAGGTCGACCTCCTCTTCGTCGCCGCCAGACTTCAGTCGCCGCATCTCGGCCTGAATGGAGTACTCGTTGATCGGCTCCGCGCGGATGTCTCGCGCCATGCGCTCGCATGTGGCTTGATCCACCGGCGTGATCCCGTAGATCGCCTTCACGTTGTAGAACTTCGTGAGCGGTGCTCGGTCGCCCACAGCTGGCACGTCGATCCGCACCAGTGCGCCTGCGCCGAGCTCGCATGGCGTGACCTTGCCCGCGATCCGCTGGTGGCCGAATAGCTCGACCATTGCCCACATTTCTTTTTGTTCTTCGTTATCCATCATTCCCTACCTTCCGCTTTCGCTATAGCTGCGTGGATTCCCGGAAGCCGCTCACGCAGCCACTCGGGGATGTCACGCCCATCACAGGCGCTATTGCTGAGGCCAACGAGCGCGTCATACATCTCGCGCGCAGCGTTCCCCAGAAAGGCGTGGCGAACTACGGCGCCATCGCGAATAGTCTCGATCGGCGCGACGATCTCTCGGTGCTTAGAATTGATCAGTCGCCGCGAGACATACTCCAGGGAGTCGCTCAGATAGCAGCTGGCAAGTTGAGCCGTGGTCAGGTCCGACCATCCTTGGTGTCGCTGCGCCTCAAGACAGATGCGTAGTACGTGCACCCGTCGCGCCCGCTTCAGCATCTCGCCGCCAGCATTCTCGGGGGAGACGATAATCTGCTCATCCCACTTCTCGTCGCTCTCTGTAATCATGCGATTGCTTCCTCTTTCAATGCATCGAACAGCGACGGCGTATTCAGCTTGCGCACGGCAGATTCGCAATAGCCGACGGCATCGCGGAAGTAGCGCTCATTCAGCTCTGCGCCAGCGCCGAACCTTCCCTGAAGCACGGCCCTGTATGGCACCGTACCGATGCCCATGAACGGGTCGTAGACCGTCTCTCCTGACATCGAGTACTGCGCGATGATGCGGTCCGCTACGTCGAACTGCATCGGGCACAAATGCATCTCTTTGCCCTTCGCCGACTGTGCGCCATTCAGCGTGAGCATGCGCGTGACATCGGTCCACACGTCCGGATGCCAGCTCGGCGGCTGCAGCAGCATGAACGTCACCGGCAGGATCCGCTTATCCTCAAGCGCTTCGCCGATCGCGACGTGCTCTTCGAAGTCGTAGACGTTCTGCTGCGAATGGTTGCGGAAGAGCTTGAAGATCGCCTCATGCGTGAGCTCGGCAACCTCTTCCGGATCGAGCAGCCGGTTGCCAGAGGACCTCGCAAACCCGTGCGCGTCGACCTGCCAGCGCGATCGCGAGTAGTCTGCCTTCGACTTCACCACGGGCAGGTCCGCGTAGGAGCGTGTGTTGTCCGTGGGCGGCTTACGAAAGAGCAGCAGATATTCCGGCATCCCGCAGCCCATCTTCGAGCCGTCTTTGCACTGCTCTGTCCAGCCCAGACGATAGGTCTGATTGTTCTCCCGCACCACATCGGTGACGATCGTCTTCATGCCCATGTAGGCGAAGCCGTGGCGCATGTAATGCTCAATGCAGCGCACGTGGAACGGATAGACTGTCTGGAAACCGAGGCCGGTCATGCCTCCCGGCACAATGCGGTCCTTGACATGGATCACTGCGAGCCGGCCCGGCTGGACTACTCTGAGCAGCTCCGGCGTCAAGTAGTCCATCTGCTCGAAAAACTGCTCATTCGATTCGGAATGGCCGAAGTCGTTGTAACTGGGCGTGTACTCGTATTGCGTGCTGAATGGAATCGACGTGAGGACCAGGCCGACGCTGTTCTCTTCCATGCGGCGCGTCTCGAGCACGGTGTCATTATTGGCGAGCCGGTAGCTGTCGCCGACGACTTCAGTGCGCTCCACGCCCATCGAGCGCTGCATCGCAGAGGCGATCGAGGCCTCGGCCAGACCGTACTCACGAATGATCTCGCTCATGCGGCGGACCATCTCTTCGTGGGCCAGCCACTTTTCCTTGAGCGTGAGCAGTACCTGGCGCTCGCTCTCCGCGTAGATGATGTGGATGGTCACCTGCTCGGTCTGCAGGAAACGGAAGATGCGGTGAATCGCCTGGATGAAGTCGGAGAATTTGAAGCCGATGCCGAGGAAAATGGCTCGATGGCAATGCCTCTGCAGATTGCATCCTGACCCGAGCATCACCGGTTTCGCAGCCAAATACGGGATCATGCCATCGGCGAAGTCGGCGACGATCTGCTCGCGGATTTCCAGGTCCTGCGAGCCGTAGACCGCTGCCACGCCGGGCAATTCATGCTCGATGGCGTGGCGCTCGGCCTCAAGGTCATGCCAGATGATGATGTTCTCGTCGTACTCGTCGACGATGTCGAGCATTGCGGCGATCCGCTGCGGTAGCGTGTCGCGCTTCTCACGCGCCGCTTCGACTACGCCATGCGTCGCCTCGCGGAACATCGCGCCCTGGCCTGCTTTGTCCGGCAGCGCAGTCGAGTGGTCGACCTTGACCTCGTGGTACTCGACAATAAGCGGCGGCAATTCGTAGCCTTCATCGGAAAAGCCGAGATCGCTGGGCCGCTGCAGGAACAGCGCCCAACTCGCCACCCACAACCAGAACTCACGCTCTTTGTGCGGATGGATGGTGAGCTCGTCTGCCTTCTCGCTGTTGCGCTTAAAGAAGCGGGTCTTCGCCTGGCCGACGTCCATGATGCCGAGATAGGCGGCATACGCGAGGATCTCGATGTACTCATTCGGCGCCGGTGTTGCCGTGGCCACGAAGCGATACGGCACCTGCTCGAAGAGCCGCATGAACTCGCGGAAGGTCTTCGTGCCGCCAAAGCCGCGCAGCACGCTTGCCTCATCGAGCGTTGAGCCTTCGAACGCCGCGGGATCGAGCTTGCCATCGCGCACCGGCTCATAGTTCGTGATGTATACGCCCGGCCGGTCCGCTTCCTCGATCGTGCGGATAAACTTCGGGCCTTCTGTCCAGCCGAGTTTCTCGATCGCGTCGCGTCGAAACTCCTGGCGCACGCCGAGCGGCGCTACGATGAGCGTCCGGCCTCTGGTGTGCTCTGCAACCAGGCGCATGAGCTCCAATTGCTGCAAAGTTTTCCCGAGTCCAAAAGATTGGAATAGGGCGCGTCTGCCGCCGCGGAGTGCCCACTGCACGGAGACGCGCTGATGCGGCTTCAGGATGGGATGAATCGCACTGGCATCGATCTCGAAGCCAGAGAGGGGCGCAACCGCAACCTTGGCGCGGAGGAAGTCCTCATAGTCGGTTGTGGCTGGCCCCTTGTGCATGACGGCTACTGAACCGCCGCTTCTGCCGCAGGCTTGCGGCTCTTGCGCGTGCCCGGCGTCGCGAACTCGGCATCGCGCTCCGAGGCCATGGTGTTCTGGTTGTCTTCGTCTTCGTTACCCTCGGCCTTATCGCTGTCCGCGGAGCCGCTGAAGTCCATCTCGCTCTGCGAGTACTCGAAGGCTGCCCAGAATGTCATGCGCAGCGTGTCCCACGCCCAGTCGCGCGCCTGCACATTCGCCGGCGAGTAGACGGTGAAGTGCAGAAAGACTTCGGATTTCTCGTCCTCGCCCTCGCGGGTAAGGAAGAGGTTTTTGATGGTGACGCCGGTCAGCGACAGCGCGCGCCGCTTGATCTTGTCTGTCGAGAAGACGTCGAGCGTCATGCCTTCGAGCATGCGGTCGATGGTTGCCCGCTTCAGCGCCGAATCATCAGCTGCCATCGCTTCGAAGGCGTCGGCGATCCAATCCGGCATCGCGACTACCGCTTCGCCGGAGAGGACCATCTCAAAGGCGAATTTCATGTGCTTCTCGCCAGCTTTGGTCTGCAGTGTCTGCCAGCTGCCGAGCTCAGTCTTGCGGCGATTCCCGCCGAAGAAGGTTGTTTCCTTGAGTAACTTGCCCATTTGCCCTGCCTCCTAAATTCAATTGACGATCCGGCGCGGCTTCACCACGTAGAAACCATCGAGCGCGCTGTACTTGTAGACCGTGGGTGAAAGGACCCGACGCCGCTTGCCGGCCTTGTGTCCGTGAGCGGCCAATGCGTACCCGCTGAGGTTTCGATTGAGCGGCATCAGCTGGCGAAGCTTCTTACGTGAGAGCGGCTTCGTCTTGAGCCGAAATTCCTCGATGGTGCGCGCCGCTACGTTGAAACGCTTCTGCAGCTTCTCGATGATCTGAAAACGGGTGCTCAAAATGTGGCCTCATCTATTTCAAGTTGCGGGGTGCGATAGCGCGGAACACGGGCAGTCTGAGCTGTGTTCGGAGCCTTGTCGCGCGCAAAGAATCGGTTGCGGACGCCCATCGCGCCAGCATTCAGACGGCGGCGTAGATCGGTCTGCGCAGCAGGCGGCAGTGTGCGGAGGAATTCGAGCAGCAATCCGAACTCCTCCGCCGTGAGCGCGCCCTTCAGCCGGTTGCAGTCAGCGCAGCATTCGATCAAGTTGTCGAGCGCGAGTGATCCGCCGCGCGAGACGGGCTCCTGGTGATCGAGCGAGAGATTGCGGATGTCGATAGGAGTGCCGCAGTAGGTGCACGGCTTGGCGTTCAGGCCGATGCGTTTGCCGAGATGACGGCGAAGATCCTCGAGATCAAATGGGAGTTCCCGGCCCGGGACGCGGACGGTGCCGGCACGCTTGCCGCTCTTCCAGTTGCGCTCTTTGAAAGTGGACTTCATGCCCCGGTAGAGCGAGGCGCATCTCTCGTTGAATTGCTGAGTGGTCAGCATCGGCGGCTCTACTGCTCCAAATCCGATTGGTCGGCCGCGGAGGGTTCTACCGGATTGCCGTCGCGATCCGCGGACACCATGACGCCGCAGATGACGACGCCGGCGATATCGCCAGAATCCGTGATCCGGTAGCAAGTCCAGTTCTTTTTGAACTCCTCTCGCTGCCGCAGACCACCGATTTCCAAGCCCTGCGCATAACCGAGTTGATAGCGCTCGAGCTCGACCCGCTGCTCATGGCGCAGATACAAGATGGAGCCGGCTGCCAGACAGAAAAGGGCGACCAGGCAGACGAAGATGTTGCGCTCGGCTCTCATGTCTGCCTCCTGAATCAGGCGACCCGGATGTTGCGGTACTTGCCGTTGCTGGGCAAAATCCAGCCGCGCTCCCGCATACGGCGCACATGCGTCTGCACGGTCGCCTTGGTGACGCCGATCGCCTCGGCGAGCTCAATGAGCGTGGGGGGAAGGCCACCGGACTTCCGCGTCAGACGCCGGATGGTATTGAGGAAGTTCCGCTGGTGCGCCGTGGGCTTGCGGATTACCCCGGATTTCCTCCGAGTTCCCTCTTGCGCCACCCGGCTACTTGTCATACCCTTGCGTGACATGTAGTGACACTATCTCCGAACTTATTGAGTGTCAACACATTCATTCCCAGCAGCCTGAGGATTACATGGCATATCTACAGATGACAGCCGACCCGGAGTTACTCGACGAGTTTCAGGTCTCGGAGCTCACGACGATTCCGGTGAAGACGCTGCGCAACTGGCGCTGCCTGCGCCGCGGTCCGGCTTTCCACAAGCTCGGCGCGAAAGTTCGCTACGCCAAGGCGGACGTCCTGGGGTACATTGCTCAGCACAGGCGCGAGCCATCCGTGCGGGCAAGCTCGAGGATCGCGCATGACACTTATTAGGCGTGGGAAGTACTGGCACTACGCTTTCCAGATGGATGGAAGGCGGTATCGCGGCAGCACGAAGGAGAGCGTGAAGGCGCGTGCCGCGCAGCATGAACAGGTAGAGATGGCCAGGATCCGCGAGGGCGGCCATGTGACGGTGCGCCGGCCGCTGCGGCTGGAAGAATGGGCTCCGCTCTTCCTGAACCACTGCACCGAAATGGTCGCCGCCAACCAGATGGCGCGGAAGACAGAGATCTACTACCGCGATGGGTGGCGGCTGCTGTCTGCGACGAAGATCGCGCGCTACCGGCTGGCGGACATTACGGCCGAGGATGCCTCCGTGCTGACGTTTCCCGGTGGACCGTCAAACGCGAACTGCGCGCTGCGGACCTTGCGCAGGCTGCTGAACGCTGCGGTCGAGCGGAAGCGGCTACTCGCGACTCCGAAGATCCGCTGCGTTGAGGAAGTAGGACGGAAGCGGCTGGTCGAGCCGTGGATGGAGACGCTGCTGCTGAAGCATGCAGAGTGGCCTCTCAGCGACATCCTCGTGATCATCCAGGATTCAGGGATGCGGCCAGATGAAGCGCTGGGCTGCCGCCGCGCGTATCTGCTGTGGGAGCGCGATCTGGTGGAGATTCCCCGGTCGAAGACCAGCAAGAAAACGGGTACACGCTACGTGCCGTTCAGCGAGCGCATGAAGGGTATTTTCGCGAAGCATAAGGGCATGGAGGATGACTGGCTCTATCCTGCGAAGCGCGCCAAGTCGGGCCATCGTGAGACGGTCTCGAAGCAGTGGACGACGTGTGTGGCGGCTGCGAATGCCGAGCTGCGTGCCGCGGAGAAGCCTCCGCTGCCGGAAGACCTGGTGCTCTACTGCGGACGCCATACCTTCGCCACAGAGCTTTACGAGGAAACCAAGGACCTGAAGCTGGTGCAGGAGACGATGGGCCACGCAGACCCGACGACCACGCTCAAGTACACGCACATCCGTTTCGCGAATACGTCGGAGATCATCAACGCGCGCAATCGCCGGCGCGCCATGCATGTGGTGGAGAAAACCGGATGATGATCGATTTCGAGAGCGAAGCGTTTGGGGTTGTGACCCGAAAAATGGGCGGTCACTGCAAGGACTGTAAACACTTTGAGGCTTTTGATGGGTCCGACTGCGCCGACTACGGCGAGTGTCATCGCCTTGGCGTCAGGGCATCCCCGCTCATTTCGCTGGGCCCGGATGATCTGCAGCCCATCCGAGTACTCCCGATGTTTGGCTGCATTGAGTTTGAAACAAAACCGGATGACAGTCATGCATAGGTATGGCACACTGAGTTGCCACATTTGTGACACAGCGGGGTTTTGCTGGCCTGTCGCCGCTGAAGCTAAGTAATTGTCCTGCGGTAGTTTGAATGGTGCGCCCAGAGAGATTCGAACTCCCGGCCTACTGATTCGTAGTCAGTCGCTCTATCCAGCTGAGCTATGGGCGCACATCAGGTGGGACTCACTGAGGATAGCAAGGCGAGCGGATGAAATCAAACGAGCGGAGATGCTTGATCTCCGCTCGCACCGTACTCATTCGTACCCGCTCAGTAGATATGGAAGTTGACTTCGATGGTGATTTCGACGGGGACCGGTTTGCCCTGGTACATCGAAGGTTTGAACTTGTATTGGCGCACAGCTTCGACTGCTTTCTCGTCCAGCCCCATACCCAGCTTGCGCACCACGCGGATGCGCTGCGGCAGCCCGTGCGCGTCCA
>JBJMGC010000098.1:0-14750 GCA_045808105.1 Acidobacteriaceae bacterium
CCCCTCGCGGGCTTCCTCTTCGCTGTCGCACGAGCGACATTTCTGCGTCATCCAATGGCTGACCAGCGCGCGCAGGAGCGTTTTCTGGCGGCCAGCGACCTGGACTACACCATCGTGCGGCCGCCGCGCCTCACCGATGACCCGCCCACCGGAACCTACCGCGTGCTGCCGGATGCGCTTCCCTCCAGTAGCCGCCGTATCCCACGCGCGGATGTCACCGAATTTATGCTGCAACAGCTCACCGACCCGCGATTCCACCGCCGCGGCGTGTATCTGGCGAGCTGAACTGGTCTTAGCGGCAAAAACCCTACCCGCGGACACGCAAAACACCACGCCCTCCGATCGGGTTCTCGGCATCGCCCGCAGCGCTCCGGATGCTTGCTGCATTCTCCGAAACTTTGTTGATCCTGCTTACAGTGCCAAGGAATAACAAAGCGCTGACAATTTGGTGACAAGCGATCTGGTGTGCGGCTTCTATCTTCGCAGCCGGCCTACCAGCGCCCATTTTGGCGCACGCGGGCCAGAATTTTCCCTCCGATGTTCCCACCGATAAGCAAGGGGAGAAGCCATGTACAAGCCAGCCAGACGCAGTTTCCTCCGCGTCCTCGTCGCAGTTTCGCTCACAGCAGCGTCATCCGCGGTCACTTACGCGCAGCAGCATTACACGCAGACCAACCTAGTTGCCGATACGCCCGGTGCCGCCAAGATCACAGACCCCAACCTGGTCAATTCCTGGGGATTGGCGCGTAGTTCCACCAGCCCCTGGTGGGTGGCGGATAACGGTACCGGCCTTTCGACCCTTTATGACGGCACCGGCAATATCGCGAAGCTTGTGGTCACGATTCCTCCCGGAAGCAGCAGCAGCCAAACTGGAACTCCTACAGGCATGGTTTTCAACGGAACACCCGGTTTCGAACTCGCTTCGACGAAGCCCGCCATCTTTCTATGGGTCACTGAGGACGGCACCATTTCCGGATGGAATCCCGGCGTACAACCGACCACGGCGGTTATCAAAGTAAATGAAAAAGAAAAATCAGTCTTCAAGGGCGCAACCATCGCCACGGTCAATGTGCCTGTTCTCGGAGCCCTGAGCTTCTTGTATGTGGCCGACTTCCGCAAAGGCCGCGTGCAGGTCTATGACTCCAACTTCCACCATATCCCCATCTCGGAAGAGCTCTTCGATGACGACCAGTTGCCGCACGGCTTTGCGCCTTTCAATGTCCAGAATATCGGAGGCAACATCTTCGTCTCGTTTGCGCAGCAGGACGCTGCCAAGCACGATGAGGTTGACGGAGCAGGTTTAGGTTACGTTGATGTGTTCTCGCCTGCCGGCAAGCTTCTGCTTCGCCTGCAACATGGCAACTGGTTCAACGCGCCCTGGGGCATGGTGCAGGCATCGAGCGATTTCGGCGCCTTCACCCACGACATTCTCATCGGGCAATTTGGCAGCGGAGAGATTCTGGCCTTTAACCCCGTGACCGGTCATTTCAAGGGAAAGCTTCTCGATGCGAGCAACCAGCCGATCACCATTGACGGCCTGTGGGGATTGTCCTTCGGCAACGACGCGGGCGCCGGCCCAGCCACCACCCTCTATTTCGCCTCCGGACCGGACAGCGAGCAGCACGGGCTGTTCGGCAGCCTCACCGCGGTCGAGAATCCACAAGGTAACGACCAGTAGGAGGGTCGGAATATTTCGATTGGCGTGACTGGTGCAGTTTTTCTCTGAAGAGGGCACAAACGAAACGGCGCGCAGCCATCTGGCTGCGCGCCTTCTTTGTCGAATTGGCTACTGCGGATGCTGTTCGGTCTTGTCTTCGACCTTGTCCGCGCCGCGCTCCGTAGCATGCGCGGTTTTGTGGACCACATGCTTGGTGCCGCTTTTGGTTTTGCGGTAGCCCTTCTCCGTACCTGCCTTGGTCTTGTCGTAGCCCTTTTCTGTGCCTTCCTTGGTCTTCTCGTAGCCCTTCTTTGTGCCCTTGGCAATGCCGTGGCCGGTATCCTTGGCGGCGTCCTTTGTGGCGTGCCCGGCGTTCTTGAGATCCTGTCCAGCGGTCTGCGCCAACACCACAGGCGCGACTCCGCCCATCAGCAGTGCCGCGGTTGCGACGAGCGTACCCATCCGGTTTCTAAACTGTTTCAATGCATCCTCCTGCCTCGTGCGAGGTGTAGCCATTGTCTCCTGAATCGCACTGGAGGTGCGCAGTCAGGCGGCGTCGCTGCGAGTGGCTGCACGAGGCCCGCGGACAATGGGATGTGTCTCGCCACGCTTTAAGCCGCCCAGGAAGCCGTTGATTGCACCAGCAAAAGCGACGGGGACCTCCTCATGGGGGAGGTGACCGGCGCCGGGAATCACCAGCAACGCGACTCGATTGAAGTATTCGGCCAGCCGTTCGCCGCTGCGGAGACTCACGGCGCGGTCCCGGTCTCCCCAGAGCAGCAGAGCGGGCACGCTGCGGACTGCGGGCAGCGCTGCCTGGAGGGCGGCCATATCCAGCTCCCAGCGATCAAGGATGCTCAGGACATAGGAGACCGTCCCAGGAACGCGCAGCGAGGCGATATAGCGTTCCAGCGAGCCATTACGGACACGGCTGGCATCGCCATACATCCGTCCCAGGGCCAGCGACTGAACGCCGGCAGGCACGGTAGGCAGGCGGCCGGCGAACCAACGGCCCAACGCTGTGCGGTAGAAGTGAATCAGCGGGTCAGCGACGTCGGAAAAAGGATTTGCAGGCGCGTGGAGCACCAGGCTCCGCACTCGCTCCGGGTACCGCGCTGCCAGCATCAGAGCCACAGAGCCACCATGAGAAGTGCCGACGATATCGGCCTTGCCAATATCTTTGGCATCCATCAATTCGATCAAACGATCAGCGGTGGCGGTAAGACTAACATCCAGGTTCGGCACTCGATCCGATCCGCCGATCCCGAGCGCATCCGGAGCGTAGACAGTCGAGCTGCCAGCGAGCCGCTGGGTTGCCGGCCCCCAGGCGTCCGCGGTGCCGAGTAATCCATGCAGCAGAAGCAACGATGGACCGTTGCCGGTAATGAGGCAGCGCATGCGCGCGCCCTGTACGGGGACGAATTCTTCCGTTTCGTGTGTATCTCCCAAGGCAGTCATCCAGGCGTCAAGCGACATTCGGAGCCCTCCGGAACGTCGTAGAAAAAACAGATCGTGTTGGCACAATATTCAAACTCTTGAAACATAGAAAGCTCTCTTTCTGAAAAAGATGTATCTGCGGGGCAGGTGGGACCTCCCAGGGGTCATCAACGGCCTGAAAATACCCATCTCGGGAATGTCTCCGAAAAATCTCCCGATTTTGCCTGAGATTGGTCCTAGGATCCGCGTTTGAGCCACGCGAACCAGGCGCTCTTGCCCGATACGGAATGCGATACATCCTCCTATGCCATGCCATAGTCGCCTACGGTTTCCCGGAACTCTGCAAGTAGCGAAACGGGATCGGAACGCGGCTGAAACCGCCTTCATTGCTGCTAGATGCCGTTTTTTGAGCAGCTTAGGGACCAAATTTCGTCCCGCCAGTCCAAATTTATGGGCTGGCAAGCTGCGTGCTTCGCACTAGACTGAAGTGGTCCCTGATTCTCGCTCCCAGGCACATGCAGAAGTCGATCTCAACTCGGCTCACGGTGGTCTTGCTGGCGTTGTTCACGCTCGCGGCAATCGTCTTTGCATCACTGAATCTGGTGAAGGATGCCGAGTACCAGAAGCCGACGGATGGCATCTGGTGGATGGAGGCGCACGGCGGGCTGGAGGCCCAGCGCGTCCCGGCAGGCAGCCCGGGAGAACACGCGGGCATCAAGCCAGCGGACGTTCTGCTGGCGGCCGGCGATCATCCCACACCGCGACTCGCCAGCCTTGTCCGGGAATGGTTCCGCGCCGGCGTTTACCGCCGCATCGATTACACGCTGTTGCGCTCCGGCGTACGCATCGATGCATCGGTAATTCTGATTGCGACCGATCGTTCGCAGTACGAAGGACTGCGGCTCGTCGCGCTGGTCTATCTGCTCATCGGCCTCTACGTGCTCTTCCGCCGCTGGACTGCGCCGCACGCGACGCACTTTTACATCTTCTGCCTGGCCTCTTTCGTCCTTTACGCATTTCACAGCACCGGCAAGCTGAACGCCTTCGACTGGACGATTTACTGGGGCAACATCCTCGCCGGCGCCCTGCAGCCCGCACTGTTCCTGCACTTCGCCATCGCCTTTCCCGAGAATCGACTCGGCGACCGTCGCAGTGTGCGCCTGCACCGCTGGCTGATGGCACTGGTCTACCTGCCTTCCGTTCTGGTCATCGCGGTGCAGGCTTTCGCCTTCCTGTACTGGTCCGCGACTGAACGGCTCTCTCACCGGCTGGACCAGGTTGCCGTGGGCTATCTGGCCGCGTATTACGTGCTCGCCGCGATCGTCTTCTTCAGCCACTACCGCTTCACGCAAGACCCGCTACGCCGCCAGCAACTGAAATGGCTCACCCGCGGCACGCTTCTCGCCGTCATCCCGTTCACGCTCCTGAACGTGATCCCGTTTCTTGCCGACTGGCCAGTGCCGTCGATCCTGAACAAGATCGCAGGCCTTTGCCTCGTCTTCCTGCCATTGACCTTCTCCTGGGCCATTGTGCGTTACCGGCTCATGGATGTGGACCTGATCTTCAAGCGCGGCGTCGCTTACACCTTGGCCACCGCTTCGCTGATCGGTCTCTACTTCGGCGCTGTCGCTCTCGCGGCAGAGCTCATTCACAAGAACCTGCCGAGCTTCGGCTCCTGGGGACTGATTGCCACCATCATCATCACCGCGCAGCTGTTCGATCCCCTGAAGCGCGCCATTCAAGCGCGCGTCGATCGCGTCTTCGATCGCCGGCGCTACGACTATCGCCAGACGCTCATCGAATTCGGCCGTGGATTGAGTTCAGAGACCGACCTGGATGCGGTGCTGGCATCCGTAAACGACCGGCTGACGCGCACCTTGCTGGTCTCCCGTGTCGCACTCTTCTTAAATGGCCCACGGGGTGACGGCCCCCGCGGACGGTACACGCTGGCCGCGGCGAAAGGCCTTGATGCGAGCCTAATGCCAGTGACCGGGCCCGCTGCGAAGGCTCTCGATCTGAATTTTCTCAAGTTCGACTCCGCGAGACAAGACTCGGGGCGCACGGATCCAGCACATCCCGCCGAGCACGGCGAGACCGGCTCCCATCTTTTCTTTGAGAATCCGAGTCAAGCACTGTATCTGAGTGAATCGGAGCGGGCCGCAGCAGCAGCACTTGATCTGCACTATTACCTGCCCTGTCGAGTCCAACAGCGTACGATCGCTATCGTTGGCCTCGGCCGCACTACCTCGGGCGACTTTCTCTCCTCCGAAGATATGGAGTTGCTGGAATCGCTGGCCTCCTACATCGGCATCGCCATCCAGAACGCCCGGCTGTATGCATCGCTTGCCCAGAAGGCCTCGGAGTATGAGCGACTCAAGGAATTCAACGAGAACATCGTCGAATCGATCAATGTCGGCATCCTCGCCATTGGTCTTGATGAGACGGTCGAGAGCTGGAACGCGCAGATGGAAGTGATGTTCGCCATGCCGCGCGTGGACGTGCTGAATCAGCCCATCGGCAACATCTTCCCGCCGGAGTTTATGGCCGAGTTCCGCCACCTGAAGGATGAGCCGGGCGTCCATAACCTATACAAGTTCCCGCTGCCCATGCCCACAGGCGAGACCCGCACTGCGAATATCGCCATCGCGCCGCTGGTCTCGCGCAATTTTTCAGTCGTCGGCCGCATCATCCTGGTGGACGACATCACTACCCGGATGCAGCTTGAATCGCAGCTCGCGCAGGCAGAAAAGCTTTCTTCGATCGGCCTGCTGGCGGCGGGTGTCGCGCACGAGGTCAACACACCGCTGGCCGTCATCTCCAGCTACACCCAGATGCTGGCCAAGGAGGTGCGCGGCAACGAACGGCTCGCACCACTACTCGATCGCATCACCAGCCAGACCTTCCGCGCATCCGGAATCGTGAACAGCCTGCTGAACTTCTCACGGACGGGCAGCACCGAGTTCTCGGAGATCGATCTGAACACGGTGATTCGCGACACGCTGACGCTGCTGGAGCACCAGTTCAAGACCGCTGCTGTCCATCTGGACGTGAACCTCAAGCCGGAGCTGCCGCGCATCATCGGTAACGCGGACAAGCTGCAGCAGGTCTTCCTGAATCTCTTTCTCAATGCCAAGGATGCGATGACCGCCGGTGGCTCGCTGCAGGTAGCGACCGAGGTGAATGGCCGCGTCGGCGTGCTGATTTCAGATACAGGTGCCGGCATCGCGCCGGAGCACATGCAGCGCATCTACGATCCCTTCTTCACCACCAAGACTGCGCCGTCAGAAGGACAGCGCCGCGGCACCGGGCTGGGGCTGGCGGTGACCTACGGCATCATCCAGGAGCACTCCGGCCGCATCCAGGTAGAGAGCGCGGTCGGACAAGGCACGACATTCCGTCTCGAATTTCCCGCAGTAAGGAAAGCAATGCATGTCTGAAGGCACCACGATGCTAGCCCCGCACGCGGCGGCTGGCGATACCCAGACCGGCCGCATCCTCATCATCGATGACGAAGCGGCCATTCGCGAATCGCTCGAAACATTGCTGGTGCTGGAAGGCTACAGCGTAGGCACTGCCCCGGACGGAGTGAAGGGGCTGGACGAGCTCGAACGCCAGTCCTACGACCTGGTGCTGCTCGATCTTGCGTTACCGGGCGAGAACGGCATCGACCTGCTGCCGCGCATTCTGGACCGGCATCCCCAGCTGCCGATCATCATGATCACCGCCTACGGCACCGTGACCAATGTCGTGGACGCGATTCGCGCCGGCGCCCGCAACTTCGTCCAAAAGCCGTGGGAGAACGAAAAGCTGCTGGCGGACATCCGCGCCGCGATCGCGCAGCACCGCGTCGAAGAGGAGAATGTCCAGCTCAAGCGCGCGCTGAAGCAGCGCTACACCTTCGAGAACATCGTGGGCAAGAGCGAGCCGATGCTGAAAATCCTCGATCTGGTAGCTCAGGTGGCGCCATCGCGCTTCACTGTGCTGATCCAGGGCGAGACGGGCACCGGCAAGGACGTAATCGCCAAGGCCATCCATGCAAACTCGCCGCGCCGCGACAAACCTTTTGTGCCCATCAACACCGGCGCTCTGCCCACCGAACTGCTGGAATCGCAACTCTTCGGACACGTGAAGGGCGCCTTCACCTCCGCACACGCGGCGCAGAAGGGTCTCTTCGAGATTGCCAACGGCGGCACGCTCTTCCTGGACGAGATCGGCACCATGGGCCTGGAGACGCAGGCGAAGATCCTGCGTGTGCTGCAGGACCGCCGCTTCCGCCCGTTGGGTTCGGTACAGGAGGTGCAGGTCGATGTCCGCATCCTGGCCGCAACCAATTCGAATCTGCGCCAGGCGGTACGCGACGGACGGTTCCGCGAGGATCTGTACTACCGGCTCAACGTGGTCACCATCGACCTGCCGCCACTGCGCTCACGCCGCGAGGACATTCCGCTGCTGGCGACGCATTTCCTCTATCACTTCTCGGAAGAAAATCAGCTCGAAACAAGGCGGCTGGCGCCGGAAGTCATGCGAGCCATGATGGATTACGACTGGCCTGGCAACGTGCGAGAGCTGGAGCACGTCATCGCGCGCGGTGTGGCGCTCTCGCCCACTGCCGTGATTCCGCTTGAGGTGCTTCCCGGCGAACTCACAGGCCGTTCTTATGCGGCCTCGCTATTGGAGCACGATGCCAATGCGTCGCTCTTCGACATCCTCGAAGATATAGAGCGCCGCATCATCATGGATAAGCTGGAGCGATCGAACTGGAACCAGACCGAGGCAGCCGAGCAGTTCCGCATCCCGCTATCGACGCTCAATCAGAAAATCAAGCGGCTGAACATCGAGATACGGAAGAAACAAAAAGAATAGACCCGCTAGTTACAGTGGCTGCTCAGTGTGTCGTGTGATCGCGAAGCTGCGCGAGCGGACCGTTTTTCTTCACGGAAGCGATGCCGTTTTCGCACGCGGCTTCGGAGGAATACATCTCGCTGATGCCGATGATCTCTCCATTCGCCGCTTTGAGTACGAAGTAGGGCTCGGAGCGCTTCGAGCTCTTCCTTTCAAAGCGATCATCGAGCCGGGCATTTTCCTTTACGGATTCGATGCCATTGAGCGCACTCTCCTTGCTCTCGTACGCCTCGCTCACCAGGACCACTTCCCCATTTGCGGCTTTCAAATTGAAGCGGTACTTCTCTCCATTGGCCCCGTGTTTCAAGTCGTAGATCGCTGCCATCGTTGACTCCTTTTGCGGGTACCGCGGAATAACGCAATGATGGTACACCGCCAAGCTGGGGCTGCAAATGAATGTTTCCCATGCGACGGCTGACCGCCGGGGCGTCGCTGTCGCTGTCTACCGTTACAATTCACCCATGCCCTTCGCTACGCTGGATGGCTTCGCCAAGAAGAGCGTCCGATCCGTCCAGGACTACGCAACCCTTTCCGGCCGTGCGATCTCAAATGTCTTCCGGCAACCACGCTATGTCAACGATATCTTCACCCAAGCCGACATCATCGGTGTCGGATCGATCCCGATTGTCATCCTGACCGGGTTCTTTACGGGCGCCGTCTTGGCCTTGCAGTCTTCCTCATCCCTGGCGACCTTCGGCGCGACCGCCCTCACCGGCACACTGGTGTCGCTTTCGATGATCAAGGAATTGGGCCCCGTCCTGACCTCGCTGATGGTCTCTGGGCGCAATGCCTCCGGCATGGCATCGGAGCTGGGTTCGATGGTGGTGACCGAGCAGATCGATGCGATGCGTGCTCTGGGCACCGATCCCATGAAGAAGCTGGTGGTGCCGCGCATGGTCGCCACGGTCGTCATGAACTTCTTCCTCACCATCATTTCGGATACAGTCGGCACGCTGGGCGGCGCATTCGTCGCCGTGTATCTGCTAGGCCAGAGTGGCTCACAGTACTTCCATACGGCATACCAGTCTTTGCAGTACCCCGACGTTCTGCAGGGTCTTGTCAAGCCGGTCTTCTTCGGCTTCATCATCGCTTCGGTCGGCTGCTATTTCGGCATGTCCACACGCGGCGGCACGCAGGGCGTCGGCCGATCCACTACGCAGGCGGTCGTGGTCGCGTCGGTGCTCATCATCGTCATCGACTTCATCATCAGCCGCTTCATGATCGGTATCTTCGGACGCTGAGCGATGCCCACAGTCCTCCAGGAGGCCGCACCGAGCCGCTTTCAGCCGAAGCCGGGCGAACTGCCCGTAGTGTTTGAGAACGTCTCCATCGCCTTTGACCGCAACGAAGTCCTCAAGAACATCTCGTTTCAAGTGAAGCATGGTGAGACCCGCCTGCTGCTGGGACCTGCCGGTGGCGGCAAGAGCGTGCTACTGAAACTGGCAAACGGCCTCATCAAGCCGGATAGCGGCCGCATCTTTGTCTTTGGCCACGAGATCACGGCGATGAAGGAATACGAGATTTTCGAGCTCCGCTCGGCCGTCGGCATGGTCTTCCAGGAGGGCGCGCTGTTTGACTCGATGAACATCCGCGACAACGTGGGTTTCCAGTTGATGGAACGCCATGTGGCTGAGGACGAAGTTGACCAGCGTGTCGAAGAGGCGCTGAAGTTCGTGGAGCTGGATAAGACGATGGAGAAGTTCCCTTCGGAGCTTTCCGGCGGGATGCGGCGCCGCGTCGCCATCGCGCGGGCCATCATTTCAAAGCCCAGCCTGCTGCTCTACGACTCGCCCACAGGCGGCCTCGACCCAATTACTTCGACCAACATCATCGCGCTGATCATGAAGCAACGCGATGTTTATCACACCAGCTCGATTCTGATCACGCATCGGCTGCAGGACGCCTTCATGCTGGCGACCCACTACTTTGATCGCGACAAGAACACGATGATAGCGCTGCCCAGCGGCGAAGCGGATCGCGACACCAGCTTCATGGTGTTGCACGAAGGAAAACTGGTCTTCGACGGATCGACGCACGACCTGGTGCACTCCGACGATCCGTTCCTGAAGGAATATCTCTCCTAGAAGCTAAACGAACAGCACTCCAACAGGCGCACCCACGTGAGCAGTGCGTTCGGTTTGCGTCAGCTTGCCAGTGTGAGGATCGCGCGCAAACACCACAACGTTCTGTGTGTCTTGATTGGCCACGACAAGCCACTTCTCCGACGGATCGAGCGTAAAGTCGCGCGGATTCTTGCCGCCACTCCCGACGCGCTGCACGAATGTGAGCGCGCCGCTTGCCGGATCGATTGAGAAGGCCAGCAGCGTGTTTTCGCCGCGGTGAGAGGCATAGAGAAACCGGCCCGTGCGGTCGATCGCCAACTCTGCGCCAGTGCTGTCTGCGGGAAAGGATGACCCGCGCATCGGTACTTCCGAAAGCCACTTGAGCGTGCCGTTCTTCGCATCCCACGCCAGCACATCGACCGTGGAGGTTAGCTCGTTGATCGAGTAGACCCATCTGCCGTTCGGATGAAAGTGCGAGTGCCGCGGCCCGGAGCCTGGCTTCGCTCGCCACGGCGCACCCGTGTCCTTGACTTCTGCCGTCTTGAGGTCGACATGGAAGATCCAGATGTGGTCCGTGCCGAGATCGTTGACTAGGAGAAAACGCTCGTCCGGCGAGAGCGTGACGCAGTGAAGGTGCGGGCCTTTCTGCCGCTCTTGGTTGGGCCCGCTGCCATGAGCGTCGAATTGCGAGATGGGCCCTTCGATTCCCTCCGGCGTCACGCGGAACGACGTGAGTGAACCGCTGCCGTAATTGGCCACGAATACTGCGCGGTTCCTGCGATCGACCGTAATGTGGCATGGATCAGTGCCGCCGGAAGGTCTCGTGGTCTGCACAGTCAGGCCGCCTGCCGCGGAATCGCGCCGAAACGCCGTGACCGAACCGCCCTTGCCGCCGTTAGGCTGCGGATCGTCCTCATTTTCATTCACCGCATACAGCACGTCCTCGCGAGGCGGCACAGCTAGAAACGATGGATTCGCTGACTTCATCGCAAGGCGCAGTGGAGTGAGCGCGCCGGCAGCAGTATCCCATTCCGCCAGGTAGATGCCGTCCGCCTGGCCGGCCGGCCCCATATCGTGCGTGTAGGTGCCGACATAGAGCTGGGATTTGCGTCCGGCGCGATGCTGACCGAACAGTGAGCGAGCGATGTAAGGAGCCAACGGAATAAGCGGGGCAGCAGCAAGGATCACGCGACGGGAGATGCGAGCCATGCCGCCCATGCTAACTCAGATGCACGCTCTTACTTCCACAGCAAGCTTCGGAGTGCCGGCGGCCGGCGCACACCTTACGCTCAAACCATGTTGACCACAACTGATCCCGCAATTCTCTACTTCGGCACACCCGTGGTGCTCGTCAGCTCACTGAACCCGAACGGCAGCGCGAATCTGGCGCCCATGTCGTCGGCATGGTGGCTGGGCTGGCGCTGCATGCTGGGATTCGGCGCGCGCTCCGCCACGCCGCAGAACATCCTGCGCACTGGCGAGTGTGTGCTGAATCTGCCATCGGCGGCAATGGCGCCGTTTGTCGACCGGCTCGCGCTGACCACGGCCAGCCATCCCGTGCCCGAGTTCAAGCAGAAGCGCGGATACCGCCACGAAGCACAGAAATTTGAGCGCGCGGACCTTACGCCCGTGCCATCCGAAACGGTCGAACCTCCACGGGTTTTGGAGTGCCCGATCCAACTGGAAGCGCGGCTCGCCGGTTCGCACAAAATCGCGGAGGAGAACGCAACGGTGCGCGGCAACCTGATTGCTCTCGAAGTCGAAATTGTGCGCGTGCATGCCGACAATTCACTCCTCGTGCCCGGTGAACCGGACCGCATCGATCCGGACAAATGGCGCCCTCTCATCATGAGCTTTCAGCAGTTCTACGGCCTCACGCCGCGCCTGCAGAAATCGACTCTAGCCAGCATCCCCGAATCGGCTTACAGATCGATACCGGTACCCCTAGCCGAAGAAGCGCTGGCTGCGGATCAGTGAGTCAGTTTTTCGCTCAATGGGGTAAAGTGCCAAGCATGAACCATTCCCGTGCTGCCCTGCTGCCTGCTGTGTTCTTCTCGGTTGTGTCCTTCTCGACTGCTGTGTTGTGCGCCCCACTTGCGAGCGCGCAGCAGGGCAACGAGCTGACACTGCCAGTGAATGCCGGCATCGTCTCGACCAGCGCCACAGCGCATCGGCGTATCCCCAACACCGTTGCTGATGTGTCTGTCGGTATACAGACACAGGGCGCGGATGCGGCATCGGTCTCGCGTGATCTGGCGCAGCGATCGCAGGCATTGCTCGATTGGCTGCGGGGACAGGGCGCCGAGCGGCTGGCCACGGACCAGATTTCGTTTCAGCCGCAGACGCATGAGGAGAAGAGCGGTCAGCAGAAGATCGTCGGCTACACGGGCAGCACCACGGTCAGCTTCCGCACTACGCCGGAAAAGGTTGGCGCAATCCTCTCTGGCGTGCTGGACCATGGCGCGAACACCATCCAGCAGACCAGCTATGGGCCGAAGGAAGAGGAGCAGGATAAAGTTCGCAAAGAGCTGGCGCAGGAAGCGACCCGCACCGCCATCGCGCAGGGAGATGCAGTCGCGGAAGCAGCAGGCACGCGCGTAATCGGCGTGCGCGAAGTAAACGTCGAGCCAAGCGGCATCATGCGACCCATGCCGATGATGCGCATGCAATCCTTGGAAATGAAGGCGGCCACGCCCCCCATGGCCGCAGAAGCCGGCGAACAGGACGTCTCCGTAACTGTTTCGGTCAAGGTCACGGTGAGCCGCTGAACCCATGCTAGGCTTGCGCGCATGAGCACGCGGCAGCGCTTTCGTTCCCTGCTGAAACCGGACGGCACCAACCTGAAGTGGGTTATTGCTCCCGTCCCTTTTGCGCCCGCAAAAGTATGGAAGACGCGCAATCGCATGCGCGTGAAAGGCACGATCAACGGCTTTCCGTTTCGCACTTCACTTTTCGGCTCCGCGGAAAAAGGCTACGTGGTGCTGGTGAACAAGACCATGCAGAAGGGCGCGCAGGCCCATGCCGGCGAGATGGCGGAGTTCACGCTCGAGCCGGATCTGGAAGAGCGCACCGCCGCCGTGCCGCCGGAATTGGCCAAGGTGTTGAAGCAGGAGCGCGCACTGGCGCGATGGTTTGAGGGGCTGAGCTATTCGTACCGCAAGTACATGGCAGACGATGTGCGCAAGCCGAAGAGCCCGGAGGTCCGGCAGCGGCGCGCAGAGCAGATCGCTGAGCGCATGATGCTGGCGATGGAAGGCGAGCAGACGCTGCCGCCCATCCTGCAAGTCGCATTTAGACGCGCGCCCGGGGCACGGGCCGGCTGGGATGCGATGACGCCGGTGCAGCGACGCGCGCAGCTGCTGGGCATCTTTTACTACCAGAGTCCTGAGGCACGCGAGCGACGCGCACAGAAGGCAGTCGAGGAAGCGCTCCGCGTCGCGGAAACGAAATCATCGAAAAGAAAAACAGATCAGGACTGACCCGCCGCATCCGCCATCGCGCGCAGCTCAGCCGCAACTCGATCGCGTAGTAGCGGTGGTCCCATCACACGAACACGCGCCCCGAGCCCCAGCGTGAGAAAAAGTGCCTGCTCCTCGCTCTCAAAATCGACTTGCATTGCTGTCCATCTTGGCGGAGCATCCTGCGGGACAGCCGTGGCGGCGGGCTTTGCAACACACCAGCGAATCAGCGACTCCGCAGCCTGCGGAGACAGCAGCAGCGTGGCCTCGTAGCGCCGCCGCTGGGCCTCTAGTTCGCTGACGGACTTCTTCCAATGCTTCGCCAGATCGAACCGCGCCGGTCGCTCGAAGGGAACCGCCAGCGGCGTGACCGCCCGCATGCGCGAAACACGATATGTACGCATGCCGCGCGGCGTGCGCGCAACCAGGTACCAGCTCATCCCTTTCACCACAAGGCCAAGTGGATCGACCACGCGCGGGCCGCGCTCGCCATCGGCACGCGTGTAATCGAAGCTCAGCCGGCAGTCGCGCGCGACCGCATCCTGCACCGCCGGCAGCATGGAGAGGTCTTCACTTACCGGCCGCCAGTCGTTCGCATCCACATGCAATCGCTCGCGCATGGCGACCGCCTGCTCGCGCATATTTCCCGGCAGCGACGCCATCAACTTGCCCAGCGCACGCTCCGCTGCTGCTGCGAGACGAGGCTCGCTCAACGCGCGCGGCTGCGCCATCAGCAGCGCACGCAATTCGGAGACATCGAGCCTCGGAACCTGGGTCCGCCATCCCTTTTCCAGTTGCCAGCCGCCCTGGGCCCCGCGGAGCGCCGTAATCGGGACTCCCGCGGCGCTGAGCGCTTCCATATCGCGATGCATGGTTCGCTGGGAGACCTCCAGGCGCTCGGCAAGCGCGCGGCCGGTCATGCGGCCATGGGCCTGCAGTAAGAGCAGGGCAGAGAGTAGCCGATCGGACTTCAGGGGGTCACCTCATTCATTCCATTTTTATTTTTAATCATGACATCACTTGTCATATATAGATTTTTATTCTGGATTTCGTAATCAGAACCGCTCTGGAGGAAGAAATGGAATTGAAAGAGTTTTTCCTGAAGCAGCTTCAGCAGGAGACCACGCTCAATCGCAAAGTGCTGGATCGTGTGCCTGAGGGACGAAACGACTGGAAGCCGCACCAGAAGTCCATGGCGCTTGGGTATCTGGCTGCGCTGGTTGCTGCCATGCC
>JBJMGC010000099.1:0-20266 GCA_045808105.1 Acidobacteriaceae bacterium
ATCCCCGTGCAGCACCCGATGCCCATACGTCACATTGCTGGCTGCCTTTCCGCCGAACTCCACCGGGACCACAGCCGAGTCGAGCAGCGCCACCATCCAGCGCACCGGCCGCACAAAGCGTTCCGGCTTGCTCGGCCGCCAATACATGTTCTTCGCCCAGTAGATCTTCCCTAGCTCAGCGGGCAGCTTCTCGCTCAGGATCTCCGCCGCAGTGCGGCCAGCCTTTGTCACCGTGGCCGACACATATTCGCCTTTGGGGGTCGTGTGCTTCGCCAGCGCTTCCACTGTCACACCAGCCTTCTTGGCAAAGGCATGTGTGGCCGGCGTCGGCTGGCCGTCCTTGAAGGCCACCTTCCACGCGGGACCAGTCAACTGCTCGGTCACATCCTGCTGCCGCTCAAGCACGCCGGAAATCGTAACCGCCAGCCGTCGCGGCGTGGCATAGCTGCGCAGATCGGCCTCGGCAGGCAGCAGGTTCTCTGCCACCAGCATGCTCTTCAGGCGTGCAGCCAACTCCTGCTCCGCGCTCGCAATCATGCGCGCAGGAATCTCTTCCAATCCAATCTCCAACAGGAACTCTGCCATCGTGTTTCCTCTCGTCAGCCTCAGGCAGCATGCCCTGCAGTTTGCGTAGCGAGTGTCGCGGCGTAGGCGCGCGCCACCCCGACGGTCAGGTTGCGGATGCGTCCGATGATCCCGACGCGCTCCGTCACACTCACGGCGCCTCGCGCATCCAGCAGGTTGAAGAGGTGCGAACACTTCAGGCACAAATCGTAAGCCGCAAGCACAGGCACGCGCTCTCGCTCTTTGCGGGTCGCCTCGTCCTCGCGCACCAGCGCAAGCAGCGCTTGGCACTCCTGCTCGTAGAGCCGGAAGTGCTCCCAGAGCTTCGTGACATCCGCATGCTCGAAGTTATAGGTGGAGAACTGCACCTCTTCCTGCAGCCGCACCTCGCCATAGGTGATCGCGCGCTGCGTCAGCGGGTCGCGCGCCCACACGATGTCATAGATTGAATCCACATCCTGCAGAAATGCGGCGATGCGCTCGAGCCCATAAGTAAGCTCCGCGCAAATCGGATCCAGTTCCTGCCCCCCGCATTGCTGGAAGTAGGTGAACTGCGTGATCTCCAGACCATCCAGCATCACCTGCCAGCCCACACCCCACGCGCCGCCCGCCGGCCACTCCCAGTTGTCTTCTTCGAACTTTAGGTCGTGTTCGCGCAGATCGATACCCATCGCTGCCAGCGACTCTAAATACAACTCTTGCACGCGCTCCGGCGGCGGCTTCAGGATCACCTGGAACTGTGTGTGCTTGTACAGACGATTCGGATTCTCACCGTAGCGGCCATCCGCTGGACGACGTGAGGGCTGCGCGTAAGCCACATGGAAGGGCCGCGGCCCGAGCACGCGGAGAAAGGTCTCCGGCGACATGGTGCCGGCGCCAACCTCCACATCGTATGGCTGCTGCAGCACGCATCCGCGAGCCGCCCAGAAGGTCTGCAGGTTGAAAAGGAGTTCCTGAAAGGTCAGTGCGGTTGCGTTCGCCACACGCTGATTCTAAATGAGCGACTTCGTCCGGCTGTCGCGCAGCCCGCCCGGTATACTGCCCTTGCCTGCCATGCGCCTGCTGCCTTTCGCGATTGCGATCCTGCTCTCTACGCCTGCGATGGTGGCAGAGAACGCCTCCCAGGCCGCACAGACCGCCTCCGCAGCAGACGCGACTGCACTGCATGACTACGAGTCCTGCAGCTTCGATGATGGACTGCAGATTGTGAAGATCGATCCGCTTCCGGCCGGCCAGCAGCAGCGCACCATCAACACCACCGAAGGGCCGAAGGTCATTCAAATGCTGGCTGGACGCCGCATCATGTTCGCCTACGGAGTTGGCGGCGATGTCTTCGCCAATGTAAAGCCGGAGGTGCTGCCGGAGACTACCTGGACCACAGCAAAGCAGAACCTGCTCGATGAGATTGCTGCCATGCTCGCAGCGGATCACGACACCATGCCCAATACAGGCCTGCCGAGCACCATGCATGATCTCGAGATACATGGCCTCGACCGCACCGGACTCAAGGGCGGCACGCTTGGCTTTTACCTGCTCTTCGATAATGCGCGCCACATCGCCACCAGCATCTATCTGCTCAATCAGGAGCCGCTGAGGCGCCGCTTCACGACGATCGAGCAATATCGCAGCCTGCGCACACGCTTTCTTGCAACTTACACCGACTGCATTGCGCAGAATCGGAAGCTTCGAACGGTCAACGGATCCTCGGCACCTTGAAGGCTAGGAGCCTGCACGCACCAGCACGCAAGTGATGTTGTCGCGTCCACCGGCGGCATTGGCAGCTGCGATCAGCGCGGTGCAGGTGGCCTGCAAATCTCGATCCGCAGCGGCCAAGATTCCGGCAATCGCAGCATCGGTGAGCTCGCGGGTCAGCCCGTCGGAGGCGATCAGGAAAAGATCGTCCCGTTGTAATTCCAGCTCCTGGATATCGGCGACCACTTCGGCGCGGGTCCCGATCGCTCGCGTGATCACGTTTTGCATGGGTGAGCGGCGGGCCTGCTCATGCGTCATGCGGCCAATACGAATTTGTTCTTCCACCAGGGAGTGGTCCTGCGTCAGGCGCTGCAACGTGCCGGCGCGCCACCGGTAGCAGCGGCTGTCGCCAACGTGTCCAACCCATGCGGTGTCGGTGCTCACGGAAAGCGCCACCAGCGTCGTTCCCATGCCTTCCAGCCGGCGGTCTTGCCGTGCCCGCTCAAAGACCGCGCTATTGGCCAACTGGACTGCCTCGCGAACGGCGGCTGCCCCGGCACTGGCCTTGGCCAATGCGGCAGCCGCGGTTTCCGCCGCCAAATGACTTGCAGTTTCGCCCGCGGCAGCGCCGCCCATACCGTCGCAGACAACAAATGCGCCAGCCTCGGGCCGCATCATGAAGAAGTCTTCGTTCGCGCGGCGCATGCGCCCGCGGTCCGTGATGCCGGCAGCGGTCAGCGCTGCTCCCCTCACCTGCTGCTCTTCGGTCCGAGTCTGCATTATGCGCGCGAGCTTATCCCCTGGAAGCAGCGGTCGGAGCAGCATACCGGCCCCGCAATCGTCCATGCTACCGGTTGATCCGGTTTTGTGCACCCTGCTACTTAGTTTGACAACAGCGGCAGCCAGCGAATTACGTTCACTGCCGCCTTTCCTGCCTATCGTGAGCTACGGCTGAGGGACGACCATGACCTGCACCCCGCTCGGTTCCGCAGCGGAGTGATACACCTGCTCGGTGGCTTTTTTGAAGTCCTCGAGCTTGGCATGTGGGATGTCGGTAAATGTCTGCGGGTTGCGGTCGGTCAGCGGAAACCACGAGCTCTGTACCTGCACCATGATGCGATGGCCCTTGCGGAAGGTGTGGTCCAGGTCCGGCATCTCGAACTCCAGATCGGTGACCTTGCCCGATGTCAATGGCTCCGGCTTCTCCCAACTGTTGCGGAACTTGGCGCGCATCGGCTCTCCGCGGAGCATCTCCTGGTAGCCGCCCATATGGAGTGGCGGCGGGCCGAGGACACGCTTATTCCCCGCGGTTGTGCCTTCCGGATCGGGGTAGTCATTGGGGTAGACGTCAATCAGCTTCACATCGAAATCGGAGTCCGTGCCACTGGAAGCGATCTTCAGCTTTGGCGTGATCGGCCCGGCGATGGTGACATCTTCCGTCAGCGGATCGGTTTCGTACACCAGCACATCCGGCCGCGTGGAGGCGAAGCGCTGATCCTCCACCATGTAGCGTTGCGGCACGGTGTCCGTGACATACGGAACGAAAGGCACGGGGTGCATCGGATCGCTCACGTACTCGTCATAGCTTTTCCCGCCCTCGCTGCCAGGCGCTTCGAACGAGAGCTTGCCGTCGGAGTGAAAGTAGAGCATTTTCGACTGCGCGCGCGGAGGCGGCCAGCTCGGATACTTGCGCCATACATTCGTTCCGGTCTCAAACATATAAGCCTCGGGCGGCACCTCGCCCTTGCCTTTCAGGTAGTACTCAAAAAACGGAAACTGGATCTCCTTGCGGAAGAACTCGCTGGTCTTCGCATTAAAGGGAATGTCCCCGAGAGAATCGCCATCGTTGCGTGCCCAGCCGCCGTGCACCCAGGGCCCCTCCACAATCGTGTTCGGAGTGCCGGGGTTTGCCTTCTCGATGGCACGCCAGGTCCGCCATGGCCCGCTCAGGTCCTCGGCGTCATACCAGCCGCCCACGGTCATCACGGCGCAATGCACGCCATGCATATGCTGCGACAGATCGCGTGGCTTCCAATAGTTGTCAAACGTATTGTGATAAAGCTGATCGGAGAAGAGCGGGTTCGAGCCCTTCAGGTCACGCGTATCCAGCAGTGATGTCGGCGTCGCCTTCAGATAGAACTCGTACGAATTCGGCGTACCCATTTCGAAGCGGTCGTGCGGCACCTGCGCCGGCGTCATCGGCTGGTCAAACGGCTTGAAAAAAGTGTAGAAGCCGAAATTCGCCGCCAGCATGAAAGCGCCGCCGTGATACGCATCGTCGCCCTCAAAGAGATTGGTCATCGGCGCCTGCGGGCTGGCCGCTTTGATCGCCGGATTCGAGTCGATGATGCTGGCCGAGGTATAGAAGCCCGGATACGAGATGCCCCATATGCCAACCTTGCCATTGTTGTTCGGCACGTGTGCCAGCAGCCAGTCCACTGAATCGCTCATGTCCGAGCTGTCATCGACGTCGGTCTTGGATTTTTTGTCATCGATGTGCGGCCGCATTTCGATGAACTTGCCCTCAGACATGTAACGCCCGCGGACATCCTGATAGACGAAGATGTAGCCGGCCTTCTCGAACTCGTCGGAGGGCCCAAGTTGCTTCTTGTACTGGTCCTCGCCGTAGGGCGCGACCGAGTAGGGCGTGCGGTCCATCATGATGGGCCACGCGTGCGACTGGTCCTTCGGCACATACACGGACGTGAAGAGCCGCGCACCATCCCGCATGGGAATGCGGTATTCGTATTTCGTGTAATGCGCCTTCACATAATCTTCCTGCGGAGCATCAGCCTTTTCTTGAGCCCTGATAATCGGAAGCGATGCTGCATACAGCCCCACTACTGCGAACGCCGTCAACAGGCGGATAGATCGAAATATCAATTGTGTCTCCGAAGGGACGAGAGGTAATGCAGTGAACGATACCACGGTGTCGACAAGTCAAAGCCCGCCAGAGTAGCCGGCGGGCTTGATGAATGCAGAGTATTTCGGAAAGCGTCAGGACCCGTTTGAACAGACGCCAAGAGATGCGTTGTGGAAGCTGAACCAGCCGTTCGCCGAGGTGCTCGCAGGTGCGCCGAAGTACGGCAGCATCGCCAGATCCTGCAGGTGGTAGGTGAAGCCGTTCTGGGTATAGGCGAAATCGCCATAATTCGCTGTGTTTTCGAGCGGATCGCCGTTCTCCAGGATGCCGCACGGGGTTTGATTGCCATTCGGGTCGGCGACCAGCGGATCGTCTGCCCATTCGCCAATCTCGTGTGACAGCGCCGAAACATCCTGCGAAAAATCGCCTGGATGATCAACGTAGGTGGCGTGCGCATACGCCTGCGGATTGATGGAGCTGCCTTCCGCCGAATGATAGCCACCAATGCAGCAGCTACCACCCTGAGTCAGATAGACGTCATAGGTGAGGAAGATTGGAAGCGCGTTGGGCTGGATGCCCTCGGCCGCGATGATGTTCGGCAACTGAGCGTCAAACCAGTTGATGTCCACCAGCCCTGCGGTGAAACCGAACGGCGAGCCGGTCTTGCCGTAGTTGCTAGGAACAGTGAACGTTTGTTCAGGTAAAACCGTGGGATTGCCGAGCAGCAGATGCGAGCTGGTGTGGCTGCTGACGGTTCCCCAGAAGTTCGCGCGCTGATATGCGTCAATGTATTGCGTAGTGCCCACATCGATCGAGCCCAGCTTGTAATCAAGACTCGATGTAAAGAGAGGCGAGTTGACCGTGTTCTGCGTTACGGAATTCCCATTCGACAGGACATGGGCGGGATCGAATGTGGACTGTCTGCCCTTTCTCCCCACGATGATCTTCACCGGAATGATGTAGACCGGGATGGAGACTGAGCTGTTTGTGGAGGGCGCGGCGCCAACCATGTTGTAGGTGTAGTTTGTGCCGTTGTAGCTGTACGAGCCATTCCACGTTTGCAGTGACTGGCTCGACGCGCGAGGCATCACCTGCTCGGAATAGAGTCGCGGTGCCAGCACGGTGTATTTGCCTTTGGGCGCTTGAGTCTTGGCGGCGTCGCTGGAGGGCTGAGCCAGCGACGCGAGGGGAAGGCAGGCCGCAATGGCGATGCCGGCGGACAGCCTGCTGAGAACAGATTTTCTCAAGGGGAATGCTCCTTGTTAGATTGCGAAGAATCTCGCTCATGTCCGGCGGATTGTCAGGTCCGACGAACGCAACGTTGTAAGCTCTCCGGGCGCAAAGAAGCAAGGACGTTCCTACAAACAATAGGGACGGCCTGTGGGAATTCCATCGCGGTTACATGTTTGAGTAACCAATCGGTTAACAGCCCGCTCGCAGGTATAAGGGACGCTATGCGCGCAACCTTGGTGAAGACAATCGCATGACGTAGGGTCTCGAGACTGAGCAAGCATGACGATTGTCGTCATGACGGATGGTTGTCAGCTGAAAAAGAAAAATGGCCGAACGCTGATTTTAAGGAATGAAATAGAACGGGTTCGGTAGTTTCACGGAGACTTCGGCGCGAGGCTCGCCGTCCAGGTCGCTCCACTGATCGCCAACGCTCATGATGATCGTGTATCCCTGCGCGATGATCTTCCGGCGCTCACTTGATTTGTATACGACCGCAGTCTCGTTCTGCTCTTCCTTCGAGCGCAGTACGAGCGTCTTCCACTCCATCATGCCTTGATCTCGTAGATTAGCCGCGGTTACCTCACGCATGGCTTCCGGCCGTCCGGTAATGAAGAACACCGTCACACCGGACGCCACTGCCTGCTTGTACAGCCCCACCGACCCCGGGATCGCCTCGGCCTGCTCAGAACGCTCCCACTCGTCCTCCAGTGGCTGGTAAAACCCGAGATTTAGTTTCATCAGCTCCTTCCAGTTCGAAAGCACGGTCTCGTCAATATCGAAGACGATACCGAGACGCTCATTGGCCTTGCGCGCTCGCACCCTTTCTGCCAGCACGGCCTGCGCGCGGTCAGTCTGTGCCCGCAGATCATTGGCGTAGCATCCATAGCCGCCGGTGCAATCGTGATACTGGACCAGCAGGTTCCGGAGAGTACCCAGATTACGCAGTTCAAACGAAGGCTCGAGCGTCCGCGGCAGAGCAGGCGGTGATGAATTGGTGGGCTGTGCGCCAGCGCCGGCCATCGGTGCCAGCAGCCCTAGAAAGAGCAGCCATTGGGTCAATTTCATTGCGCACTCCTGAGGAACGAATACGACCGGAGCAAGTAGACCAGCGATCCAGCCTCGCGATGCATTGTAGACAACAAAAAAGGCCGGCGATGCCGGCCTTTCTCAAGCATGACGCGCTGGAGCGAATTAGTGCACGCCGCCTTTGGCGTCCATCCGTGACTGCGCGTCGTGCATCAGTTCGTTGGCACGCTCATACTGCGCGGGATCTTCGCCGGCCTTGTCCCACATCTTCTGGCCCCGCTCGTATTCGCGCTGTGCTCCCGACGCGTCGATCTCCTCCGGCTTTATCGCACTCTCAGCCAGGACGGTCACCCGGTTGGGCAGCACCTCAGCAAAGCCCCACGCCACGTAGTAGCGATCGTTGCCGTCGCCGCCGCCGTGGATGCTCATCAGACCCGTTCCTAGCTCGGTCAGCAGCGGTGCAGCGCCGTAGAGCACCTCGAGATAGCCGGTGCGGCCCGGCAGCTCCACGGAATCGGCAGCCGTGTCGACCAGCTCCCGGTCCGGCGTGACCAGCCGCACCTGCAGCTTTCCGGCTTGTACCTGATCGGCCATCGGTCTAGGCGTTCACTTCCTGCAGCTTCTGCGCCGCTTCCAGCACATCCTCGATCGTGCCCTTCATGTAGAAGGCCTGCTCGGGAATGCTGTCATGCTTGCCTTCGATGATCTCCTTGAACGAGCGCACCGTATCGGCGACCTTGACGTACTTGCCCGGCGCTCCGGTGAAGACCTCGGCCACATGGAACGGCTGCGAGAGGAAGCGCTGCACTTTGCGCGCACGCTGCACCGTCAGCTTGTCCTCCTCAGAAAGCTCGTCGATGCCCAGGATGGCGATGATGTCCTGCAGGTCCTTGTAGCGCTGCAGGATGCGCTTCACACCTTGGGCGACATCGTAGTGCTCCTGGCCGACCACCCGCGCCGTCAAGATGCGCGAACTGGACGCCAGCGGATCGACCGCAGGATAGATGCCCAGCTCCGACAGCGGACGCGAGAGCACGGTCGTGGCGTCAAGGTGGGCAAAGGTGGTGGCTGGAGCCGGATCGGTCAAATCGTCGGCGGGCACATAGATAGCCTGCACGGAGGTGACCGAGCCACGCTTCGTGGAAGTGATGCGCTCCTGGAGCTCGCCCATCTCAGTAGCCAGGTTCGGCTGATAGCCCACCGCCGAAGGCATGCGGCCCAGCAGTGTCGATACCTCGGAACCAGCCTGGGTGAAGCGGAAGATGTTGTCTATGAACAGCAGCGTGTCCGCCCCTTGCTCGTCGCGGAAGTACTCTGCGATCGTGAGTCCGGTCAGCGCCACGCGCAAACGCGCGCCGGGCGGCTCCGTCATCTGGCCATAGACCAGCGCAGCTTTTGACTTCTCGCGGTTCTTGGTGTCGATAACACCGGACTCCTGGAACTCGAGCAGCAGGTCTGTACCCTCGCGCGTACGCTCGCCTACACCTGCGAATACCGAGACGCCGCCGTGCTTCGACGCAACGTTGTTGATCAGTTCCTGAATGACGACCGTCTTGCCCACGCCGGCGCCGCCGAACAGGCCGATCTTGCCACCCTTGAGGAATGGCTGGATCAGATCGATGACCTTCACGCCGGTCTCGAACATCTCCTCCGAAGTGGCCTGCTCTTCGAACGACGGAGCCTGGCGGTGGATCGGCCGCATCTCTTTGGCGTGGACCGGCCCAAGCTCGTCAACGGGGAGGCCGATCACATTGAGCACACGGCCCAACGTGGGAATGCCCACCGGCACAGTGATCGGGCCGCCCGTGTCGATCACCTTCATGCCGCGCACCATGCCCTCCGTCGATTCCATCGCGACGCAGCGCACACGGCCTTCGCCGATATGCTGCTGGACTTCGAGGATGACGTTGATCTCCGATGGAACGTTGAAGCCATCGCTCACCACGCGCAGCGCCTGATAAATCGACGGCATGGTCTTTTCATCGAACTGCACGTCGACGGCGGGGCCGGAGATCTGCACCACCTTGCCGACATTCTGCTTGCCCGACGCGCTATTCGCTCCCCGATACTGCGCGCCTTCGTCTTGCCCTTCGCCCATGCCCTGCACGGCGTCGCGATGTGTCTCATTCATCTGTGCCATATCTTCCTGTCTTCACCGCATCGCCATGCGATGCACTCTGTTCGTCCTTATAAAGCGGCGGCGCCGCTCACAATCTCGATAATTTCCTTGGTGATGGCGGCCTGGCGCACGCGGTTCATGGTCAGCGTGAGCGAGTCGATCATGTCTGAGGCGTTGTTGGACGCCGAATCCATCGCCGTCATGCGAGCGGCGTGCTCGGAAGCGACCGACTCCAGCATGCCGCGATAGAGCTGCGTCGCGACAAAGCGCGGCAGCAGGCTGCGCAACATGTCTTCCGGCGACTGCTCGTAGATGTAATCCACATCGGCAGTGCCGAACTTTTGCGCCTCCTCATCGGCCTCGTGGGTGTCCGGCTCCTCCAGACTCACGCCCGCGCTCCGTGCCGCTTCGCCCGCGCGCTCCCGCTCCTCTTTTGAGAGCTCCTCAGCCTGCGCGATTGCGTGCTCTCCAGGCTCAGCCAACGGCACCAGCCGCTCCACCACAACACGTTGCGAAATGACCGAGCGGAACTCGTTGAACACTACATAGGCCGCATCAATCTCGCCGCTGACATAGCGGTCCACAATGTCCTGTCCGATCTCGGCCACCGCATCGAAGCGCAGCTTCTCCAGCATCCCCGGATGGTCGCCGGTCACTTCGATAGCTGCGGAACGTTCCCCGCGACGACGCACCAGTGGTTTCTCTTCCAGCTCACTTTCGAGCGACAGGCCTTCCAGTTGCTCGTTGGCAGGCTGCTCGCCCTCGGCAGCATCCCGAGTCACCTTGGCTGCCGGATACCGGCGGCGGAAAAGATCACGCGCCTTACGGCCGATGGTTTCGATATCGACGTTGCGGCCCTGCTCGCCATTCTGCGCGGTGATGAAGCGCATGGCCGCCTTGATGATGTTCGAGTTGAAAGCGCCGGCGAAACCTTTGTCGCCGGATACCACGACCAGCAGCACATTTTTCTCTTCGCGCGGCGCCAGCAGCGGGTGACGCACTTCGCCCGTTTCCGGGTTGTAGACATCGATGCGGCGCATCAGCGAACGGATCACGCTGGCCATCATCTGCGCATAGGGCCGCGCCGTTACCGCACGCTCCTGCGCGCGGCGCAGCTTCGCTGCTGAGACCATCTTCATGGCCTTGGTGATCTGGCGCGTGTTCTTCACACTGCGGATGCGCCGTTTTAGATCGAGGACGTTTGCCATTGTTGGTTAGGCCTTTGCCGCTACTTCCTTCTGCTGTTGATCGGCCGTCGCCTTCTTCTTATCCTCTTCGCTCAGCGGCTGGACGGCGGACTCCTTCAGCTTCGCTTCCTGATGCTCCGCGACGTAGTTCTCCTTGTACTCCTTCAGCGCGGCCTTGATGCGGTTCTTCAGGTCGTCATCGAGCGTCTTTTTCTCGATGATGTCCTTCAGCAACTGCGATTGACCGGAGTCGAGATACTTGTACAGACCCTCTTCGAAGCCGCGGATGTCCTCCACCTTCAGGTCGTCTAGGTAGCCGTTGGTGCCGGCAAAGATGATCACCACCTGCTTCTCCGTCGGCAGCGGTGAGAACTGCGGCTGCTTGAGCAGCTCAGTCAGGCGCACGCCGCGGTTGAGCTGGTTCTGGGTCACCTTGTCGAGATCGGAGCCAAACTGCGCGAAGGCCGCTAACTCGCGATATTGCGCCAGATCCAGCTTCAGCGTGCCGGCCACCTGCCGCATGGCCTTGATCTGCGCGGCGCCGCCGACGCGGCTTACCGACAGTCCAACGTTCACCGCCGGCCGCACGCCGGAGTTAAACAGATCGGTTTCCAGATAGATCTGCCCATCGGTGATGGAGATCACGTTGGTCGGGATATAGGCCGAGACGTCGCCTGCCTGGGTCTCGATGATGGGCAGTGCGGTCAGCGATCCACCGCCCTTGGCATCGCTCAGCTTCGACGAGCGCTCCAGCAGCCGCGAGTGCAGATAAAACACGTCGCCGGGATATGCCTCTCGGCCCGGCGGACGGCGCAGCAGCAAAGATATCTCCCGATACGCGGTCGCATGCTTCGACAGATCGTCGTAGATCACCAGCGCGTGCTTGCCATTGTCGCGGAAGTATTCGCCGATTGCCGTCGCGGCATAAGGTGCCAGATATTGCATCGGCGCCGGCTCGGAGGCAGTCGCGGCAACCACGATGGTGTAATCCATCGCGCCATACTCTTCCAGCGTCTTCACCACCTGCGCCACTGAAGAACGCTTCTGGCCGATGGCACAGTAGACGCAGATCAGGTTGTTCTTCGCGTTGTTAATGATGGTGTCGAGCGCCACCGCCGTCTTGCCCGTCTGCCGGTCGCCGATGATCAGCTCGCGCTGGCCGCGGCCAATCGGAATCATGCTGTCGATCGCCTTCAGACCAGTCGACATCGGCTCGCGCACCGGCTGCCGGTCCACCACGCCCGGAGCCAACCGCTCCACCGGATAAGCCTGAGTATTCGCCAGCGGACCCTTGTCGTCGATCGGATGACCAAGCGCGTTCACCACCCGGCCCACCAGCGACTGGCCCACGCCCACGCTCATGATCTGCCCGGAGCGCTTCACCTGATCCCCCTCGCGCAGCTCGGTGTAGTCGCCCAGCAGCACGGAGCCAACTTCGCTCTCATCCAGGTTCATAGCCAGACCCGCCACGCCATGCGGAAACTCGATCAGCTCGCCGGCCATGACCTTCTCCAGGCCATGGATGCGCGCAATTCCGTCGCCGAGGGAAATGATGGTGCCCACCTCGTCGACGTGCACTTCGGAGTCGTAGTTCTGGATCTGCTCGCGCAGCAGTTGTGTGATTTCGTCTGCCTTGATCTTGGCCATGCTCGTGTCGTCTCTCTGTCTATCTCGGAACTTCGTGTCTTTGTGACTGCGTGCTGCTCGTGGGGGCTTGTCGTGACCGCTGCGCCAGTGTTCGTTCGTCTTACCCGGCGATCAGCTCCTGCTTCATGCGATCCAGGCGCCCGCGCACCGAACCGTCATAGATGGTGCTGCCGATGCGCACCACCGCGCCGCCAATGAGCCCATTATCCTCTTGAAAGCGGGCGCGCACCCGGGTTCCTGCCAATCGCGCCACTTGCTGCTCCATCTGCGAGCGCTCGTCCTCATCCAAACGGCGCGCGGAGATCACGTCTACGTTTGAGATGCCCTGACGTCGGTCCATCTCGGCTCGATACTCCGCAACGATCTCTTCGATGGCGCTGATACGGTCATGCCGCAGCAGCACAGCGAGAAAGTTGCGCACCTCGCGCGATAGCTGGAGACGGGGCGCCAGCGCATCGATCACGCGCACCCGTACCTCGGCTGCCAGCGCCGGATTGAACAGCGCCTGGCGCAGGTCCGCGCTTCCCTCCAGCGTAGCGAGGAAATCGTTCAGCTGCGCATTCACCTGGTCGGCAGGGATGCGCTCGCCAAGAACGACATCGGCGAAAGCCCGTGCGTAGCGCGCCGCAAAATCCGCCATCAGTTCCGGCCCCCCTGGCTGCCATTGGAGCCAAGGCTCGAGGCAAACTCCTGGATCAGTGTGCGATCGTCTCCCTCGGTCAGGTGCAGGCGCGACGTTGCGCGATCAACCGCCAGCTCCGCGGCGAACTTGCGCAGCCGCCGCTCAGCTGCGGCCCCTGCGGCGGCAATCTCCTGCTCTGCCGAGGCCACGATCTTGTGCTTCTCGTCTTCCATCGCCTGCTTGATCCGGACCTCGTCATTGGCGCTGTCGCGCTCCGCCTGCTGGCGCACTGCGGCGATCTCGCTGTCCAGCCGGCCCAGCCGCTCTTCCACCGCGCGCAGCCGTGCCTCGGCCTTCTCGGTCGCGGTACGAGCCTCCACAATCTGCCGGTCTAGCTGCTGGCGCCTGCTGCGGAATGCCTTCGGCAGGCCGGTTACCAGGAAATACCCGACGAAGACAAACAGCAGGACCGCGTTGAACGCCCAGAAAAACATGGACGCGTTTTCCGGAGACAGATGGAACAGCTTCGCGAAGGCCCGAACCGAGTCCGAATGCCGGAAGACGTACTCCTCATCCTCCTGCTCGGCCTTGGCCAGATTTTGCGAATTCGCCGTCCGGCTGTCCATGAAATCGCTGCTGTTCTGCTGCTGCGCCGACGGCTTGGAAGATGCGGCGGAGTGCGCGGTCGTGGACAGCGCCGGTTTCGGAGCACCCGGCTGCGCGAACGCGGGCGCTAGCGAACCCGCGAGCAGAATCGTCGCAGCAACCAGCCGTATGGGAGGTATTTCCATCACTCGCCACTTCATCAGTAGGCACCCCCGGAGCGGCTTCCAGACCCGGCTGCGGCCACACTGGTGGCGGACGGCACGATTACCCGCAGAATCTCCGCCGCTAGGGCGTCTGCCCTGCTGTCCAGCGCAGCGCGTGCCTCTGCCGCTTCGGCATCGAGCCTCTCGCGCGCACCACGCACCGTCTCGTGCGACGCATGCCGTGCCTCTTCCAGCACCCGGTCGCGCTCCCGCTGCAAGGCTTGCATACGCAACTCCCGTGCGTGAAAGATCTCCGCCCGCGCCGCGCGCAATTTGGCTTCATACTCTTGCGATCGCGCATCCGCCGCGCGGATAGCCGCTTCTGCGCGCGCCACCGCGCCGGTCGTGCGCTCCCGCCGCTCCGCCAGCACCTTCAGCAACGGTCGATGTACCAGCAGCCGGTAAGAGATCACCAGCAACAAAAACAGCACAACTGTAGGGATCGAGCGCAGAAAGAGATCGGCCAGTTGTTGGAGGATAAGGTCCAATGCAGTCCCCGAGGGTGCCATCCATCAGGATGGAAGATGGCGGCAAATACGTCTGGAAACTATGGTTCTAACAGAGGCGATTTTGGGGTGTCAAACCGCGGGAAACACGCCGGATGAAGCACTTTCATCTGATTGAGAATAACTCTGAACAAGTTGTTGACCGCTGCCGGAATGGGGGTACACTGGTATGTATCTCGACCCGATCCGGGTCTGCTGAACGCAGGGTCGAAGGGACGTTCCACCGCTTCCCTTCCCCTGCAGCTCAGCTCAATCGCTCAATTCATCATCTCGTTTCACCGCATCCGCGCCATCGCCATTCCAGAACCGCCGGTAGCGCCCGAGAAGCGATGCCGGCCCTTCCACCACCATGGTGACATCGCTGCCCGCGAAAACGCGCTGGGAGATACGAGCCCCCGCGCCCAGAGCAGCCAGTACTCCGCCTTCGCTCTGCGGCACCGTCATCGACTGCATCACCAAAGGGTCGGCAGAAAGTGCCGCATCCATCCTCGTCAGCAATTCCTCTACGCCCTCGCCGGTCCTGGCTGAGAGCACAATCAGGTCCGAGCGTCCCGAGAGCCCCGCGCGTTCCGCTTCCGGCAGCAGGTCGCTCTTGTTCAGCACCTGAATCTGCTTCGTGCCCTTTACATCCAGCTCCGCGAGCACGCGATCGACCTCGCGATGGTGCTCCTCGCGCATCGGACTGGCTGCGTCCTCCACGTGGATCAGCACTTCGGCCTTCTGCACCTCTTCGAGCGTGGCGCGAAACGAGGTGACTAGCGTATGTGGCAGGTCGCGGATGAATCCGACCGTATCGGAGAGCAAAATCTTGCGCCGCGAGGGCAGCATCAAGCCCTTCAGCTTGGGATCGAGCGTAGCGAACATGCGCGCGGACTCGAGCACATCTGCGCGCGTCAGCCGGTTGAACAACGTGCTCTTGCCCGCGTTGGTGTAGCCGACCAAGGCGATCGTGGGAACCGGCACAGCTTCGCGGCGTTGCCGCTGCTGACCGCGTACGCGGCGCACCGCTTCAAGGTCGCTCCGCAACTGCACCAATCGCCGCTGGATGCGTCGGCGGTCCGTTTCCAGCTTCGTCTCGCCAGGGCCGCGTGTTCCGATGCCACCGCCGAGCTGCGACATCGCCGCGCCGCGTCCAGCCAGCCGCGGCAGCATGTATTCAAGCTGCGCCAGTTCCACTTGCAGGTGGCCCTCACGGGTGCGCGCGTGGCGGGCAAAGATGTCCAGGATGAGCTGCGTGCGATCCACCACACGCGCCGGAAGGTCATTCTCCAGATTTCGCAACTGTGTCGGTGATAGATCCTGATCGAACAGAATCACATCGGCTTCGGCCGAGGACGCCACCCCTGCGACTTCTACAATTTTGCCTTTGCCGATCAGGGTGGCGGCGTCCGGTTCCAGCCGCCGCTGCGCGACTTCTGCAACCACATCGCCGCCGGCGCTCACCACCAGCTCACGAAATTCCTGGCGGCCAGCTTCGAAGTCGAAAGCGGATGCCGCAGGACGCGGAGCGCGTTGGCCGTCTCCAGACGTGCCGGGCGAAGCCGAAAGATGTTCCAGAGGGTCGATCGGCTGAGCGGCCGCACGAGCGGCAGCAGCGGCCCGCGATGCGGCGCGCCGCCGCCCGGAAAATTCCACTGAGACCAGCACACACCGGTTGGTCCGCACTGGTTGCGACGGTACAGCTCTGCTCATAGAAGGGGGAGAGCAATTCTACGCGTTACGATTCGGCCTCCTGCCGCAGCGGCGTGGGCTGCCCGTGCGGCACAGCAGCCGGGGGATGACCGAGCCGGTGATCGTGCATCACAGAGCGATTGCTGACCACAGTCGAGATCGCATGTTTGAAAATCAACTGCTCCTGACTGTTGTTTTCGAGCAGAACCGAGTACTTGTCAAACGAGCGGATCCTGCCAGTCAGCTTCACACCACTGACCAGGTAAATGGTGATAGGGGTCTTGTCCTTGCGGACCGTATTCAGAAATGTGTCTTGAATGTTTTGTGCCGGCTTACTATCCATGGTGCCGATCTCCGATGCCTGGCGGCGACTTGTATTTTCGTTCAACCGATACCGTGCAGCGCTTGCAAAGTGAAGCAATTTTGCGCTCGTTGCATGGCAGTGTGACATTTGCCATCAAAAAGTCAGTACCTGCCGGAACGCCGTCACCAAAAAATCAGGTAGGCGGAACTCCGGTCAGACACGTGTGTCGGATGCAGAAAATAAGCCCGGGGTTGCGATAGGCTTCTCTGGTGATCCCGGAGCACAACGTTACCACGTCCGAGCCATCTTCGCAGGGTCGCAACGAGCTGGCCCACCACGCCGTTCCCCTACTCGATTTCGCGCGGGAATATGCGCAGATCGCGCCCGAGGTCATGGCGGCAGTCGAGGCGGTCTTCCGCAGCCAGCGCTTCGTCCTCGGTCCCGAGGTGGCCGAGTTCGAGCAAGCCGCTGCCCGGCACTGCGGAGTGACGCACGCTATCGGATGCGGCTCGGGCACGGACGCGCTCTGGCTCGCCCTGGCCGCAACCGGCGTTCAGCCGGGCGATCAGGTCCTGACCACAGCCTTCTCTTTCTTCGCGACCGCCAGCTCCATCCTGCGGCTGGGCGCCACTCCGGTGCTGGCGGACATCGATCCGCGCACCTGCAATCTCGACCCGGCAGCAGCGGCCGCGGCACTCCAGAAGCACCCGGCCACCCGCGCTATCCTGCCGGTGCATCTTTACGGCCAATGCGCCGACTGGACAGCTCTGACCAAGGCTGCCGGGGCCTGCAATTGCATGCTTGTCGAAGACGCCGCTCAAGCCTTCGGAGCCCGCTGGGGAAACATTCCAGCCGGTGCTCTGGGAGCGTCCGCTGCATTCAGCTTTTATCCGACCAAAAACCTCAGCGCCGCCGGAGAGGCCGGCATGGTCACCACGTCAAGCGAGGCCATCGCGCGGCGCGTCCGCAGCCTTCGCGCCCATGGGATGGAGATCCGCTATTACCACGAAGAGCTCGGCGGAAACAGCCGCCTGGATACTCTGCAGGCCGCGGTCCTGCTTGTGAAACTGCGTCACGTGGAAGAGTGGAATGAGCGCCGGCGCGTCCTTGCTGCGCGTTATAACGAGCTGTTCGCCGCAACCGGAGTCGTCGAGCCGGGCGCCTATCCGGAACACGGCCTCGTGCTCCCCTGGGTCGATCCCCGTGCCCATCACGTCTTCCACCAGTACGTCGTCCGGGCTGCACGCCGCGATGAGCTGCGTGCCTGGCTTACCCAGCACGGTATCGGGTCGGAGGTTTACTACCCCCTCGCGCTCCATCAGCAGAAGGCCCTGGGTTCACTTGGCTATCGCGAAGGCGACTTCCCGGAGAGCGAACGCGCGGCCCGCGAGGTGCTCGCCCTTCCCATCTTCCCGCAATTGCGCGAGGAAGAGCAGGAGCGAGTCGTGGCAGCCATTCGCGACTTTCTTCAGAAATCATCGAAGTAATTCAGACAATTGGCCACCGCCGGTCTAATCTTCTCCCGCCATGACTTTCATCCGAGGAGACCGACCATGATCGAAATGCGGCCCGGCGAAATGAAGCCAAGACTGAACCGCAGGACACTGCTGCAGGGAGCGCTTGCGGCAACTGCGTGGGCCGCGATGCCCCGTGGGCTGCAGGCGATGCCGAATAATATGCCGCCCTCGGCGGCTCTTCAGCGCTTGATGGACGGCAACGCTCGATATGTGGGGAACCAGATTGACGCGAAAGACTTTAGCGCGGGCCGCGCCGCGCGGGCACAGGCGCAGTACCCAATCGCGGCGATTCTTAGCTGTGCAGATTCGCGGGTTGCTCCCGAGCTGATCTTCGATCAGGGACCGGGCCAGCTCTTCGTTTGCCGCGTTGCCGGCAACTACATGAACGTAGACATCCTAGCGAGCCTGGAGTACGGAACCGAAGTACTCGGCGCCCCGCTGATCATGGTCCTTGGCCATACAAACTGCGGCGCCGTAAAGGCGGTACTGCAGTATCAGAAGGACCGCAAACCTCTCCCCGGACACCTGCAGATGATGCTGGATGCCGTTTCGCCCGGAGTAGTCGAAGCGATGCGGCAGGGACAAACGGACCAGTTGGATCACGCGATTGAGGCCAATGTGCGGCACAACGCCCAACGGTTACGGCAGGCACATCCAGTGATCGCGAAGGCGGTCGACGAGAAACGCGTCGAGGTAGTGAGCGCCGTCTACGAACTCGCCAGTGGGCAGATCCGGCTACTGAAATAGCGCCGCGAGTTTAACAATCCAATCAGCGATGATGCCGCCGGGCAGCGCGCTCCGCCTTGCGCATTTGTGCCCCGGCGGGAGCACTCGAGGCCAGCTTGGGCATCGGTTCACTGCCTTGTCCGATTCGCCTCACCGTCTCGCCATCCAGCCGGTACTTGATCTCTATCGTCGGCACCGGCAGCAGTCTGCCTGATTCCGGATCGAGCGCCGGCTGCGCGCCGGCCGCAGCCAGCTTCAGCGTGAAGGTGGGCACCCGCGGACCTTTCGCATCGAGCACCTCGTGTCCGACGACGACCGGCAGGTATCCGGCAACATCGTTCATGCGCAAACCGCCTTCATAGCGGTGCTTGCGATCATTCCACACCAGCAGGCGAACGCGGGAGTAGGCGTAAGGCAGTCCGTCCTGGTAAGGACTCAGCACCATCACGTACTCCGGCGCCTGTCCGTCCGGGAAGGGCGATGAAGAATCCGGAATTTTGGCCAGCAGGTATGCGCCGACAATCCTCTGTCCCTCCGCGTACCGCACCACCTCATCCGGCACATCCACATCCAGGCGGCGTGCCAGCAGCCAGCCCACGCGGCCATGAGCGTCGCGCACCAGCCACCAGTCCTCGTACTGCGGCGGAGGCGCGTTGGGATCCACGGGTGCGGGTGTGGGAACAAAGGCGCTGCCCGGCGCTGACGGTGGCGCCGCAAATTTACCCAGCTCGATTGGCCCCTTCGGAGTCGGGCCCTTGCCCTTCTGGATGAGCTCCATCAACCTGTCCGCGGCAGCGCCTGCTCGCTGCTCTGCTGCTCTGCGCTGCTGCTCACGATAAGTCTCCTCAGGCGTGAGCTTCTTAATGCTCGCCCGCTCCAGCAGTTGCAGCTTGTCGCCTTCCGGCAGTAGAAAAAAGCGCTCGGTATCCCGCCCCGGCGAAAGATGCGCGAAGAGCTCGTCCCGCAGCACACCCGTGGCAACGACCGGGTCCTTCGCATGATCGCGGTTCAATGATTGGAAGGCGTTGTAGGTAGGCTGATCGATGACAAAGTGTTCTTCAATCCAGCCGGTCTTGTTGTCCGGCGTTTCCACCTGCAGGAACCGGCGCTCACGATTGAGCACCTTCAGCTTTTCGCCATTCGTGACCGGCGCAACCTTGCTCGATACCGGCGCAATTCGATCGCGCAGCCATGCATCTTTCGCTGCGACATATACGACATCAGCCGTGCCGGATGCAGCGTGACGGCAGCCGGAAAATTCCACACCGCAAATGAGCGCAAGCGCGCATGCCACGACTACGCGCGAAGCGAGAAGCAGAATGCGCCTGCTCCGTAAAGCGGAATTCCCACTGCTATGTCCCATGCATCTCCAAGCAGACCGGCTTTTCACGACGGAAAAGCCGCATGCGCCTCCGCTGGTGGGGCATACATCTTTGGGGAATCCGCTCTGATTGCTCGACCACGATCTCTTTCAGATATACAGGCGCGCGCGGTAGCTGGCGAGCCCTGTGGCTAGAAAGCGTGAGGGAGATGGCTCAACAGTGTCACGACTTCAATCTTGTTCGTCGCGCGAAGGTCCGTCGCGTGAAGCGCAAGGTCAGTGCGTGCTGGCGATCGCAGCAGGCGTCGTGGCATTTGTTGCCATTGCGCCCGGATTGAGCTTGCCCGGCGTCGTCGCATCGAACGAGAAGAGCTGCACGTCCGGAGTGCCGCCAAGATTCACCGAAAAAAGAAACTTCTTCGATTGGTCAAGCGCCAGACCGAAAGGCTGCTTGCCTAC
>JBJMGC010000100.1:0-46480 GCA_045808105.1 Acidobacteriaceae bacterium
AAACAAAACCGGATGACAGTCATGCATAGGTATGGCACACTGAGTTGCCACATTTGTGACACAGCGGGGTTTTGCTGGCCTGTCGCCGCTGAAGCTAAGTAATTGTCCTGCGGTAGTTTGAATGGTGCGCCCAGAGAGATTCGAACTCCCGGCCTACTGATTCGTAGTCAGGCTGTGGGCCCGATGGCGCACCATGAATTGCCGCTTTCCATTCAACGATTTAACCCATGCTGCCCGCACGGATGGAAGGCCTGTTATGTACCCGCCGTTTCCTTGGATTCCCCGAGGTTTCCGGGGCTGTCTGCCACAAATCTGCCACACGCTAGTGCTCGATTTTGATGCCCAGCTTCTTGGCGAACTCCCGCATGGCCATGGTGTAGGCGGCGCGTGTGTCCAGCCCGGTCTCTGCTTTGACCTTGGCCAGAACTTTTGCCTCTTTCGCGGGCAGTCGAAACGCTATTGGGACCGAAGCGGGAACCGGAGGCATGACCAAAGGATAGGGACGCCCGTGTGTGCTTTACACATCTGTGGAAGAATTTTGCTACACCATAGATACGTATGTATGCAATATTGGTACGCTTGCAAGCGGTTGCTCGAAAGAAGGACGGGCCTGGTCATGTTGAGATTTCCTGATTCGGTAATCAGCCCTCCTGAACGGGAAATCAGGCACGAAGGTCATGGCGGCACACCCAAATATGCCATGTGTATAACCCCTTTCGTAAGAGACTCGGTGCCTGCCGAGGTGGACGTGCTGATTTCCACTCAAATCAAAAGCATCACGGGCTATGGTCTTTCAGGAGTTGATCTCCAGGAGGACTTTTGCCATGCGTATTCTCTCGATTCTGTTCGCCATTCTCTGTGCCGTCTTCGTTTCCGCAGGTATGGCACACCATTCGCAGCAGGTAGGGCTGGCGGTCGGACCGACGCCCATTTGCCCCGCACGCCACTGCGCTATAAGCAAATAACCGATTCTTCCGAGGTGGGTTGTGCCTAAGCTCACCTGGGAAGACCTGCTCTTTGCCGCGCTCATTCCGGCCGCGCAGATATGGCTGTTGGTGTGGACGGTGCGCCGGGGCGTCTCTCGCCTATGGCTGGCCTTGTGTACCACGCTCATCGTCTCCGCCTTGGGCGGGACTGTTTCAGTCGTCTTGCTGCTGACAGATGCCGTAACCGGACGCACCTCCGGATTCATCCCCACGGCATATTTCTATAGCTTCTGGTATTGCGCGCTCGCTGTCGCCGGTCTCCAGATCTGGCTGCTGTGGGAGATTGTCAGCCGCATCACCGGATGCTCGGACCGGCCATGGCTGCGCTGGGCCTTCGCCGTGATCGCCGTGAGCGCGGCTCTGGGTGCGGTCGCGATATCCCACCATGCCCGGACGCCGCTCTTCGTTCATCCGGTGATGCGCATAGTCACCGTGATCGATCGCACCATCTGGCTGGCCTGGTGCCTGCTCTTCCTCGGCCTGACCGTTTCTGCGGACCTGGTTGGGCTGAAGTGGCGGCGCCAGATCATCGGCATCTCGCTGGGATTCGTGGTGCAGGCAGTTGCCGGCACGTCCTATTCCTGGCTTCTCACCTCCGCAAACACGGCGACCCTGGATGCGCTCAGCTACAGCGCGTGGATTGTCTCCATTGCCATCTGGGCCTTCGCCTTGCGGGAATCTCCACTCCTTCTTCTGACACCGGCTCTTGAGGCCGCGTTTGAAAGCTCACTCCGCCAGCTGGAAACCACACGAAAAGAGGTACATCGCACGTGTTTGTAGACCTGTTTTGCGCCGCCGTAGCCGTCGCTTCTTTGCTGCTTTTGCTAGGGTTCCTCGCCACGATCCGCTTCCGGATACTCGAAAGCCCGGAAAAGGCTTTTCAGAAACTCCATCCGCATCAAGTGACCCTACTGCCCTATGTGGCCGAGGACGAGAGCTCCCCGGCAAGAGATGACCAACTGTGGCGAGCCATCGGCGGGATGCGCGGCCTGTTCCAGCTGCCGCGAGATGCCTTCGCACTGCTCGCGCTGTGTGCATCGCTCGACTACACAACGAAAGATCCGGAGGAATACCAGATCAATCTGAAGCGAGTGGAGACGATTGCGATGTCCACTCTGCTCGCCGCATGCGAGGCGATGTTCCGCCGGCTTGTCCCCTGGATGCCGCGTCCCTACCTGCGCCTGATTGCTGCCGAGTATTGGCGGATGTGTCTTTCGCTGCAAACCCTGGTGTCAGTGCATAGCCCGGAAATGATTGAACGGGTAGCAGAAGTTCTGTAGAGTACTTGTCATACTCTTGGATGACATTGTGGACCTGTAGGAGCTTTCCGATGAAGGGCTTCGTGTAATGATGGCTGCTGTTGTGCTCGGTACGAGAGAACTGCTCATCCAGCAGAGGAACAGATGTTTGGCTGCGTTGCGCACTATGGGACCGGATGCGGCGCGCCTGGTGACGGAGCTTGAGTCGCTGGATATGGCGATCTCGAATATCGCGACCAGCAGCGCGGGAGAATATTCGGGATACAGGCTGGCGATCGATGCCATCGTCGCAGCGCTGACCATCCACGGTCGCCCCATGTCCGGCGATGAGCTCTCGCGGGAGATCACGGCGGGTGGGTGGCTGAGCAAGGATGGCCGCGCGCGCTACAACATCACAGATTCGGTGGATTACCATACGCGGCGCCAGGGCGCGAAGAAGAAGATCATCCGCGCGATGAACGGCCTGGTCGGTTTGTACGAGTGGCCGGATGAGATGTTCGGAGTACAAACAACCTGACAATATGTCTGGTTAGAACGAAAGGGGCAATCAAAGATGGCAGTATTTAAGGTCTACGTACCTGGAGTATCTTCAACCTACCGTATCGAAGCGAATGATTTTGACTACAACCACACTATGGGAATCTTCATTTTTACCAACGAAAAGGGTTGGGTCGCTTCTGTGGCGCCCGCTCCTGGTCTGGTGATTGTGAACGCTGAGCACGAAGCCCAGAGAGCCTAAGCTTCTGCCTCGATAGTCATCTGCCACGGCAGAGGTGGCGTGTAACTCGGCCGGGCACAGTCATTATGTTTAACCTGCGATCCCTCGAAATGCCAGCGGTCATGGCGTTTGATGGGCAGCCCGCAGTCTGCGCAGATGCGCCCGCGCTTGACTGGTAACGGCTGCCCGCACTTGTCGCAGTGGCGCATCTATTTCTTGGCACCATCGATCGATATCTGAATAGGCAACATTTCTACACCTGTAACACTCCGCGATGTGAACTCGTTTGGGCCACGAGAACGCAGCCATTCCTCCAGTTCAGGAAGCTCTACGTCGAACGTCCTGTATCGCGTGTGAACCGGCCCGCCGACGTGCGCGGCGTCATTACCATCGACTTCAGTGCAGACAAGTCTTAGCATCCTTGCTCCTTCCCGCTCATATCCTGCATTTCGCCTCCGCGGTAGCCCGATAAGCCTCATAGTCGAAGTAGCGGAATCCACGGAATCCGCTCATGAAGATGCGCTCCACCGGCCGCTCGCATCCCGGCACACACACCGCGACCCACGCATCCTTGGCGATCTGCCACTCGGACGGCTGGCCGTCGAGACGATTTAACCTGGGAAGGCTGCCGTCATTGCAGACAATTGCTTCCACGAAGAGACTCCCCAAGATGCGGCCTCTGTAGGTGAACCACATCCGCTCGATCTTCTGTTTCGGCTTGCCGCGGCCGATTGTGAAGTAGTAGCGCGCGAACGATCCTTCGCGGGAGAATATCCGCGCAACGGTCTTCGGGTCCATGAATGCTGGCCACGTCTTGATGATGTCAGTCATCGCCTTCCTCATCGAGCAAAGACTGCACCATCCGCTGTTTCCAGTCGGCGCTCGCTGCCGTCAGGAAGCGGTCCATCTGAGCCTCCGTTAGCCGGACGATGTAACGCTGTGGGAGCGATGGAGGAGTTTGGAGCTGTGTCCATTCGGCCGGAGGAGATTGAAGTTCTGGCAATTCTGGCATTGGAACTTCCTCCGCGGCGGCCTCGGTTGTCGCCCGGGCAGTACTGATTCGCGCCTCGACCGGCTCTGCGACCGGGAACCTGGGCGTGTAGTGCGGCCTCACCGGCGCATGCGTATGCCCCAGCATGCGCCGCACTTCCGTGAGCGCCGCAATCTGCGTTGGGAGGTGGTCTCGCTTCCAAACGTCTCTACGCAGGTCCGCTGGAGCCTTCAGCCAACAAACTCCGCACAGCGGGCCGCCGGAACGTTTCACCCGACCGCATCCGCATACGCAGCTCTTGAAGATATGCGCGGGATTGATTTCCGGGGACGCGGGTTCTGTTCCCCACTCCGGAGGACATTCCTCGATGACGAGATCCGAACTCATGACGCCTCCGGCACAGGCTGCCCTTTGTTGTGGATCGGGCAGACGTCCTTGGTATCATTCAGGCGCTTGAAGCCGCTGCCTATATCCGTTGTCTGGCGACCAAGCGTGGTCGCGCAGTGCGAGCACATTCCGGCATCGCAGGTTTTGCCGTGGCCGATAGGAAAGTCGCAGAGCTTTTCGACGTGCCCCTTCTTGCAGAACGGACACTGCTTCTTCCGTCCGCCGCGGCCGTAGTTGATGTGTATTACTGAACCTCCGGGCCCGGACAACCACTCGCAGGGCATCATCGCAGCCACTCCGCGACCTGCAGATTGTCCTTACTCCCGACGAAGAGCTCATCGGCGCGCAGACGCCTCAGATTCTCTTCGAAGCCCCTGGCGCGGACCGTCGTGCCCATGAGCTCTGCGAGCGTGTCTGCTGCCATCTCGCGCGATCTCCGCACTGCTTCGAGCATCTTGAACTGCGGATCGGAGAGCACTTTGCGAAGCGCTTCCATGCCGCCGCCGATGTCGCCGGGATGGCCGTAGCCGTTGGAGTCAAGGACACCGTAATTCATGGTGACCATGCCGTCTTTGCGAAGTTGGCGCATGTTCTCTTCAAAGCCGCGAGCTCGCGCCGTAGTGCCGCAGAAGCCTGCGATGTACGCTGGCCGCGCTGGAACACCCGCGTGCTTGAAGGTGGCGATGGCGTTGAGGATCTGTTGCTTTGGACCGTTCAGCTCGGCGGCGCCCTCGGTCCGTTTCACCGGTACTGGCGGCGCAATCGCGGATTTTTCAGTCGAGGCCTTGGTTGCTGGCGCTTCGAGCGTCACAGCGGTATCACGGCTCGGATTCAATTCATCGAGGATAGCGGCGAACTGGGTTGCCATAGTTTCGCATGTGGTTTGCAGGCCATCGATCTGCTCGGCCAGGTTGACTCCAGCGAGATGGTGGAGGCGCCCCGTGAGTTTCCATCCGCTCGTCATGCGATCTATCAGATTGCCGTTTTGATTGCGCAGGCGCTGATTCTCCGCACGCAGGGCGTCGACATCTACGGTAGATGGCTGCTCCGCTGCCTTGTGAGCGAGAACTCTCTCCAGCTCGCGGATCCGCGCCTTCAGTGCCGCCGGATCGTTCGCCTTCTGCTCCTCGACCGTGGCGGCTATCTGAGTGCCCAGCTTGGCGATGTCTACGGCTTCGAGATGCTTGGGCTGTACGCGCGCCTGCCCGGGCTTGGGCGTGGCGCTGGAATCGAAGGTCTGCCGCGTCCGCACCTTGGCCCGCTGGAAGAGTTTGAGGCTCGGCGCCCAGAACCAGGCTTCGCCAGTCGGCAGGCTGGGCAGCGACTGGACGACCTCTTTCGACTCGGCCGCCGATGCCTGCGTATTGACCCACTCTTTGATTGCATCGATGTCGCGCGGGTGTGAAACGCGCAGCGCGACCAGGACTTCGCATTGCGTGAGGACGTCCTTCGCGATGGCCTGCGGCCGCTGCGTGATCAGTGCGCAGCCGAGGCCTCGAGCACGGCCGCGGCGCACCAGGAACTGCATGGCGCGTAGCGCGTTCGGCCCATTCCCCTTGGTAGAGCTCTGCGGCGCGAAGATGTCGGCTTCGTCGACGATGACGTAACAGGACTGCTTATTCCTGCGATAGAGCTCGGCGAGAAATGCGGCAGCGAAGCCGAGCGCTTCCTGGTTGCCCATCTCTGACAGGTCGAAGATGGCCGAGAAGCCATGCTCGACGACAGCTTTGGCGAGCGCGTCTCCGGAATGCGGCTGCAGCGGCACATCAGCATGATCGCCACCGAAGACAGCGATGGAGTAGCCGCTCTTCAGTCCCCACAGCACGCCGACGGGGTCGAGAATGATGACCTGCTGGCCGGCGGTGAGCAGCTCTTCGGCGAGCACCGAGGCGAAATAGCTCTTGCCTGCGCCCCTGTTTGCGAGCACAGCAGTGGCGAGCGTCATGACGTCCAGCGGGAATGCAACGCTTTCAGATACGTGCAGTTGTTTCAATCGGTCTTCTCCTGGGCAGCCTGTTCCATGATGCGGGATTTGCGCGCGATCTTTACTCTGCGCGAGTGTGCGTGGCGCGCCACGAAGTACGGCTCCCACTTCCCGGTTGCAAAGGTCCACATCGGCGCGATGCAGCCTACGTTCATCGGCGCGTGACAATCCGGGCAGGTGTGCAGCAGGGCAATCGCTTCGCGCTCCGGATCTTCGTTCGGAGCAGGAATCGGGCTCCGCCGCATGTAACAGGGACACGTGGCGGCATCTTTGCTGTCGCAGAATGGGTGGTGCTGCTGTGTGGCCGGCGTGCTCATGCTGCCACCCGATGACGCATGTAGGCGCGTTTGGCTTTATATCGCTCGACGATGCGGCTGGTCGTTGGCCCGCGCCTTCTAGCTAAGCTGAGGCGGAGTGCTTCGAGCAGATCGACTACAGGAAAGTCTCGCGGGAAGAATTGCGAGGTCTCGTCATAGCGCACGATCTCGGTCGCGGTGCCGCGGCAGTGAATCAGCGCATCCATCCCGGCGCTTCGGACATAGAGATCTTCCACGGAGTCGGCCATGTGGACGATGACGTGCATCCTGATCTGCAGCACAAAGCGCAACAGCGCTGCGTCGCGGCTGCGCGGGTGATAGAGGAAGACTTTCTTCTTCGGCCTCACGCGGAGGCCTTGAGCGCCAACGTCATGTCGGCTTCCGGTGGAGTGACATGGCCGAGCCGTTCTGGCCTATAGCCAGCGGCTTCCCACTCTTGCCACGTGTAGCGCTTGTCGTAAGCGCCAACGATCCACCGCTGAAAGCCGACTAACTCGAGTGTGCGGACGTAAGGCATCGGATAGGGGCGCGCGCCGAAGTCGCGCAGAGCCTTGCGCCGGTGCTCACGGTCGGCCTGTGTCTCGCCTGGCCAATAGCCGCAGAGCATGTACACCATGATGTGGTCTGGTTTGACGCCATAGCGCACGAGGCGATTCAGTCCATCAAATAGCCGGTGCTCGTCTTTGAGGTTGTCCCACGCGGTGTAAACCCGCTTCACCTTCATGTCGTCAGCGCGGTAATCCAGCGAGGCGATGGCTTCGGCAGCTTCGTCCGTGAGGAACCGTGCATTGATGCCCTGGTTGAAGCTGACCTTAAAGCTCCCGTCACGTATTTCGCGCACGCGCTCTCTCCAGTTAGGCTGTCCGAAGAAATCGTTGTCGAGCAGCAGCAATTCACGTGGCCACGGATCCCCGCGCCAGATGTCTTGGATAGTCGCCTCCGGGCGCATCGCGCCCTCTTTTTGTGGCACCACGCAGAAGGAACAGCGGAGTCTGCAGCCGCGCTGGGTGAAACCAATTGACTGCCGAAAGCGGGGATACAGTGCGTAGTCGAGTCGGTCGGATGTAATGCCGATAGACTCTACTGTCTTGCCGATATCCCATCCTGTGCCACCGATAATTGAGCCGGGATATTCGTTCAGCAGTAGCTTCACCGTTGGTCGCGACTTCAGGAAGATCGCCGAGGCGTAGACGCGGTCGGGCTGTGATCCCCAAAGATGGCGGCGGAAGCCGGCGCCGTGACGTAACTCAACATCATCCCCGAGAGTCTTGTGATGCGCGGAGATGCGCATCAGTGCCAGGTTTGGAATGCTGCCGTCAATCTGGCAGAGAAGTATCCTCACTGGCGCACCTCCGGCACTGGCTTATGCACGCGCGCCAGCAACTGCACGAATGCGTTGAGTCCTTCCTGCGTGTCGATGTGATAACTGCCAATGCCGAATCCCCTACCCCAAAACTCAGCACCGCGGCATGCACAATCGCCATCGGCGCGTACCTCGCGTCCCCATTCTTTATCGAAAGGTATGGCATGCTCTGGCGGTATGCCCGGACCGCTGGCAACCCAGTAGTACCAATTCCTGGTGAAGCTCCAACAATGGATGCCGCAGAGGATCCCCGACGGGACTTCTGGATGGCTGGAATTGTTGAGTCGCATGCGTTCGGTAATCCCCGCCTCGTCGAGCTCTCGAACGATGATCTCTTGAACGTCAGGATGGTCCGCTGGCTGCGGCCTCTCTAAGCCTTTACCGCGGCGCGCCACGTTTGGAAACCTGCGGTGATTGCTCACTGACGAGCCACCGGGTACTGGCGTACGCGCGCCCCTTGCTTAGCCATTGAAGCCTGCCCTTCTTCGCTGTTCCCGCGCAGCGTGGCATTTGGTGCATACAGGCTGAACATCAAGCTGATGCTCCGCGCCATAGCCAAGATGATGGTCGTACTCGTGGCGCCGTCGGCCAGGCGTGTAGACGTGGGCGCAATCCATGCATGGCAGCGAATTAGGCCGGGGGAGAAGGCCTACCTCGACGTGATGGTTGACGCGCCTTCGTGCTTGGCGGATATCACCGCAGCGCGTTTCTGCGTAGAATGCCCCGCGTTTTGATTTACGACCCTTTGGTCGATAGGTGCGCCGATACAAAGCCTTTCGGCAAGCCAGGCAGACTGCGGAGTGCCCGTCGTAGCGAGTGCAGTCCCTGCCGAATTCTGCCTGAGGCTTGACTGATGCGCATTCGTAACAGAACTTACTTCCTTCTCGCTGTATAGAGAGGAATTGTTCGAGAGTCATCCCTGCGCGGGATGCCGCGAATTTCATCGCACCGAGATGTGTCTGCGCCATCAGTAGCCTCTCCGCGCTGCCGCAGAGCCGAGCTCGACATAGGAGATGGCGGCCAGCGCGCAGATGCCGAGCCCGATGAAGGTGCGCGGGAAGTGGTCGATCAGCGTGCCGAGGATGCCGAGCGTCGCCACGCAGGAGATGCCGATCATGATGCGGGTTAGCCAGCGCGTGATCATGCGCCCACCTCTTCGGAAATGAACTCGTTTGGCAGCGTGTCGAGGCACGACTCGCCAAACATTAGGAACTGCACCGCCTTATCGTCGCCGCGCCACAACCAGCCGGGCGTTTCTGGATTGAGGTTGCGCCTTTGCGCATCCATCAGGTGACCGGCAGCGCGCCATCGGATGGCCCATCCCTTCCGCTCTCTGCGTCTGGAAGGGTGCACGATCCCATCCGAGAAATAAATGAACTGACAGCATCGACCCGCGAGGCGCTGTGCGACGGTTCTGCTCATGCGAAATATCTCCAGACGCCGAGCATTCCGAGGATGCAAATGGCCTGTATCGGCAGGTAAACGAAAACAAGGAAGCGCCACAGCCACTTGCCGAAATTGTCTACGCCGTCCTGTTCGGCAGGGCCGTACCAAAGAAACCGCAGCACCTTCATGCCGAGGCCCGCTTTCTGGCCCGCTCGACGGGGAAGACGCGCACGCCGGGAATTTTGCAGTGCTGCTTCATCAGCTTCACCTTGGCGCGGATCTTGCGTTCGTCGAGCGTGTAGTAGTCATGCGAGAGTGGGACCTGCGTCTCGTCTTCGATCTCGAAATCCCAGTTATCCGTAAAGCTGAGACCTTCGACCTTGGGCACATCCTTCTGCAGCACGGCTGGCGGCACATAGGCTGGCGCTACCGGTACGGGATTCGCGCGGACCTGCGCGGCCGCTTCCTGATTGCCGCGTGCTTCATGCGAACGCGCCTTCTCTTCCGCAATCTCTACGGCACGCTGGTCGGCATCGGCTTGAGCTCGCTCGCGCTGCGCCTTGTCGATGCGCTCCTGCTCTTCGCGGCGGCGCCGCTCTTCCGCAGCGCGGTAGCTGGTGATGCCAGCGGTAAGCATGCGCTCGGCTTCCTGCAATGGCTTGAGCGCCTCGGCCTCGCGTGCGCAGATCTCGCGATGCGTCTTGAATGCGGCCTCTTTCATGGGCTGGAAGAAAGCCTTGCGGCGCGCCATCTCCCGAGCCAGAGTCACCAGTTCCCTGCCCGCCAGCTCGTAGGCATCGGGCGTCGAGATCTGCAGCTGCTTCGCCTGGTTGGCGACCACCATGGCGGTGGCGATCGCGTCTTCCGGATTCTCGAAGGCAACCTCGGGCGGCGCAGCTTCCTCGATCGGCTCCTGGGCTTCGTCTGTGCCATCGAGCTTGATCTTGGTGGCAGTGTGCTCGGGGTTGCCCTGAATGCGCATCCCGAAGAACTTGCCGATGGAGTCCGCGTTGCGGAAGTCGTCAAAGAGCTCCGGGCTTACGTTGTCGTAACGCCATACGGTGCCTTTCGGCTCTTTCTCCGTGGGGTGGTATTGCACGAAGAGTTGAAAGGCATCTTCATCGAAGCCGATGGCGGCGAAACGGCTGCTGGTCACTGGTGTTAGCTGCATAAGTTCTCCTATTTCAACCCTGCATTTTTCTTCCATGCCTCGATCTGCAGGCAGGCGATTGCAGCGGATGCATCGGTGGGATCGTCATGCCAGATGGCGCGGTAGGTTTCGTCAGGCCGCAACTGCACGGCCAGACGCACAGCATGACCACAGCGTGTGGAGTTGAAGGCCATGAGCTCATAGCTGGCGGTTTGAATGCGCCATGCCGGCGAAACGGCTGCGGTGCATTTGATATCGGCGATCAGCTTGGCGCCGGCGATCCATCCACGGCGATCCGGCGTGCCGCCTACTTCGACACCGCAGATCGTGCGCAGCATGGGAATCTCGATCTGATCCCACTCGATCTCGTGAAAGTCGGCGCGGAACTTCAGCCAGGCGCGGTAGTAAGGCAACTCGTCTTCCGCGAGCCAGGTCTCATCGAGCCAGCCTTCGCGGTCGAACTCGGCGGTTGCGCGATGGACGGAATGGCCGATGCGCCGCTTGCGCTCGAGGACCTCTGGCGCCACGCGGCTGAAGTCGTACAGACCTGCGCGGTGCATGCATTGCGTGACACTCGGGCGCAAGGTGCCGGCGGCGTTGCGATACTCGTGCTCATCCTGGTCGAAGGAGAAGGTGTCGAGTTCGGTGATGGATTCTATTTCGATCATGCAGTGCAGGCCTTCGCAGCTTCGATAACTTTTTCCCAGACCGCATCGGGTGAATAATCGGAAGTGATCGCAACTTGCATCCATTCCGACATGCGGTTTTTGTCGGCCCCAAGTCGCCCAACGAACAGCATCAAGTTGCCGGACAAGCCATCCTTGTCGTAGACCGGATAGACCATGTGGCCATCGACCTGTCGGATCTCCGCGCCAAGGTCGCGTAGTTGATCCTCGCCGCAGATCAACCGCGCAAGGAGTGTCGTCACTGCGCGTCCCGCTCGTTAAGCTTCCCGCTGAGCTCTGCGAGCAACGCCGTCCAGTTGCCGTTGTGGCGTTGGCAGGCATCGGCCTGCTCGGCGAGATTCCAATCGAGAAGGCCGAATGCCTCTCGGCAGTTCTTCTCTTCGGGAGAGATCTCCTGCGTAGCCTGTTGAGTGGGCACAGCGGCGGAATCCCCCGATACCGCCGCTGTTGGGTGGCCCTTCGCGGTGGCCGCCCACGTCATCGCTTCGGAATACCGGCTGGCCGGGATCTTCAGCGATGATTCGAGGTTGAGCGTGGACTTGAGCCACGCCTTGGCTTCTTCCATGGTGTAGCCGGAAGACTTCCAGGCCTTTCCGAAATCGCGGGCCTGATCCTGGGTGATGACAGGGTCAGGCGCCGCAGTCGTGGTTGGTGAGGTGGCGGGAGAGTTTGAGGAACCGAGTGTGCCGGAGATGGTAGTGCCGCCGTCGTAGTCGCCGGCTTCTTCGACGCTAATCATGCCCTTGAGCGCGTCGGGAAAGAGGGTACGCGCGGCGAAGGTGCGGGCGCGCCACAGCAGCATGCGCTTGGGGTATGTCTTCCAGACCGCGTTGCCGAGCAGGCCAGCTAGCTTTGCATCGGCTAACGTGAAGGTGTCCGTGACCGGCTTACGGCCGCGGCGCGTGAGCGTGACCGTGGCGCGATCTTCCGTGACGACTTCCTCGGAGTCCTCGAAGTCGGGGTGGTTAGTCACCAGCGCCCACATCAGATCGCCCCATACTGCCGGGCGGCCGTTGACGACGGCGATGCCCTGCAGCGCCTGCATGGGCGGCACGCCGAGTTCTTTGCCGAACTGGATGGCGACCAGCACGTTTGCAGGCTTGCCGCGATAGTCCTTCGGAGCGAGCTCGCTCTTTGCGACGATCTCGGAGAATTCCCACGCCTCTTTGAGCGTGGTGGGTTCGAGCGTCTGGCGCGGCTGCTGCTGCGCTGGTTCGCGCCGGTCTTGGAGTTGCAGTGCTGTACTCACAGGGTGATCCCTTCTTTCGTTCGGATTTGCAGACGCTCGCCGCAACGGCAGAGCAAATAGGTGCCATCGCGCTCGCATTCGACGCCATGTTCGCTGTCGAACAAATGCTGATGGTGAATGGCGGTGAAAGCTTTTTTAAGATTCATCATTCCGCGATAGCTGCAGCGCGGGCAGCGATCGCCGATGCAATCACTCACGCAGTCACAGTTGAGGCACAGCGATACCTGACTGAATGGCGCGGTGAAGCTATGGGCGAGCAAGCTCATGCCGGCGCTCCCTCGAAGAGCGGCAGCCGGCGATGGCACTCGCACTGACACACGAAGGTGACGCCTGTCTGGCGGATGATGCCGGGGCAGCAGCTGTGGTCCGCGTAGGGCTTCTCACACTCGCGCGTGTGAATGCGCACTATGGGTACATGTGCGGGGTTGAGGACGGTCGAGCTCATTCAAGGTCTCCGCGCGTTACAAATGCAAAGGTTTTCGCGATCAGCCACATGAGCGCGACCCACAGGATGAAGAGGCTTAGGCAAAGCACGAGTCATCACCTTTCCACCTCGGCAGAGAGAATTGCAGGACAAAAAAAAACAGCAATCACTACTTGGCCTCCGCCTTCGCGATGATTGCGCGGGCGGCATCGCGAAGAGCGATGTCTGCGTCGAGTAATTCATCGATCGGACTTTCGCCGAAGTACTTGGCGACCATCTTTGCGAGGTCCAACCCATCCGGCGCCGCAGGAGGCTGGCTGGCATAAGAGCACGGCCACGGCACACCGCAAACGACGCAGTATCCGTGTAGCTTCCCCTGCAAGGGATCAGCTTCAGTTCCACAGCAGACGCGGTGGGCGATCAACTGAGCCGTTCTTTCGAGCAGTTGATCGGGGTTCGGTCCACGTGTGTGGCTCACGCGGCGCCGTCCTTCTCGTGGTTCACGCAGGCGACGCCGAGGCCTTTGCGCACCATCTCGACATCAGGAGCCAGCACGTCGGTCGCATCCATGAACCACTGCGGCGGATCATCTTTGCCGTCGAGATAGCCCTGTCCGGCTAGATCGCGCAGCAACTCTTCGACGCCTTGGTGGAGTGTGCGCAGCGTGAAGTGCGTGACCGCGAGGCCTGCGTGTAGGTGCTGCAGGCACCAGTCGTGGCTCTCCGGAGCGATCTCGTTCTCCTGCCATGCGTGGCAGAAGCGCGCTAGGGCTGAAAGCAGCTCGCGATCCTTCTCTGTGCCGAGATTCCAGTAGTGCTGCGACTGGCAGCGGTCCGAGCACAGAAAGGCCTTGCCGACCCAAGTGGGAACGCACTCGACCAGCAGGCTGTCCTCGAAGTACCACTTGCCGCAGTCACGGTTGTATTCGACGTCGCGTTCGCAGACGGCGCAGCGCTCCACGCGCTGGAGAAGGCCGCGGCCGGTGATGGAATTGGGAAGAATGGCGAGGACGCCAGCGGGCATGTTGCTCATATACGGCTCCCGGTGCTGAAGCGATTCAGGATGTAGGCGCGCGTGGTGGCGCTCTCGTACGTGTGGTGGGAGCTCGTCTTCTTTTCGAGCAGTCGATCCCACACGAAGAATGGGTTGGTGGCGTCGGGCATGACCACGTAGCGGCCGTTCATCGGTACAACCCCCGGACCGCGAGCCCGAGCGCAAAGGTGATGATGGCGATGCCGATACTGGCGGCGATGGCAACCCCGCGCCGCACCATCGGGCCCTCCTGACGCACGGCGTGGAAGGCGTTCCGGTAGACCACTTGCCAGAGCTCGCGCGACGCCTTGTTGAAGGACCGGCTTGCTGTCTTGTCCGCGATTGCCTTCGCCAAGCGATTGGCCCGGAAGGAGAAAGTGAGCACTGAATCGATCTGTTGCCGCTGTTCCATGGCTGTGATTGCCTCGTCGCCTGTCATGCTCATGTATGACATGTCTGGAAGATACGTATGATATGTAGGACCGTCAAGCGGGAATCGCACGACGGTTGCTTACTTTGGTTTTTTCTGTGGAAAAGGACTCTTGAGTGTCCGAGCAGATGGCCTATCTGGTGATCGATCGTGCGCCGCTGCGCGGGGTGCGCTACTGGGCTCTGCTGTACATGGCCATGGCGGCGAATGAGCGCGACATCACCTACGCGTCCGGCCGCGCCGTGGCCAAGGCGATACGCGTCCATCTACAGCGCGCTCAGGAAGCGCTGCTGGCGCTGGATGGGGCTGGCTATCTACAGCGGCTGCGCTATGGACAGCCGAAAAATCGCTATGACGGTTACTACCTTGTGCGGCGGGAGACGCTGCTCGCGCTGCCGAGCCAGGATGCCCTGCGGCGCAGCTTCTCAGGCCGCACGGTCGAGTATCGGGAGCGGATTCTCACTGCGGAGACGGCGGCGGTCTTAGCCGAGCAGGCGGTGATCCTCGAGCAATTCCTCGGGCTCCGCGAGGGCGAGCACCTTCCCTTTCTGAAGAAAATCGCGGCTAAGAATCAAGATTTCCACTAATCGGTTGCCTAATCCACCTAATGTCGCTTGCGTGACATACATACATGTGACATGTTACGGAAGTCTCTGCGGCGCGGAGGCCTCCGAACGGTAGCTCCGGACGGTGTGGTGGGACCGGACATACGCCCCGGTCCCGCCTTCCCCTAATTTTCCGGCGTATGGCTTGGGGAAGGTTCAGGCGTATGCAAATCGAGCTCAACCGGGATGAATTAGCGCTGGTTTACGCGCTACTAAATGAGCGCGCACGTGAATCCTCCATCGGCTGGAGGAAAGCCCAGAAGGCGATTCGCCTTGCCAACAGGGTCAAGGATGCCCTACTGGGCGATCTAGCAAAGGCGCCCTAACGGATGAGCCGCTATCGCAAGGTAGACCCGCGTATCTGGAACGATGCCAAGTTCCGCTCCATGACAGACAACGGAAAGCTTGCGTTTCTGATGCTACTCACGCATCCGGGCATGACCGCGCTCGGCGGCATGCGCTCGACGGTCCCGGGTCTCGCGGAAGAGTTGGGATGGACTACGGAAGCCTTTCGGCAAGCCTTCCGGGAAGCCTTGCGGAAGGGTATGGCGAAGCACGATGAAAAGGCCTGCCTGATCGTGCTTCCGAACTTCCTCCGCTATAACCGTCCGGAGTCTCCAAACGTGGTGAAAGCGTGGGTGGAATCGCTCGATCTCCTGCCCGAGTGCGCACTGAAAGCCGAGTTGATTGAGCAGGTTAGAGACTTTGCGAAAGGCATGTCGGAAGCCTTTGCGAAAGCCTTACCGGAAGCCTTCGCGAAGCCTATGCCTTATCAGGAGCAGGAGCAGGAGCAGGAGCAGGAGGAACAGACTCTTGCTCAATTGCCGCTCACCTCTGGACCAGTCGTGGTGAAAGCGCAGACGCGCAACGCCATCGAAGCGATCTATCAGCAGTATCCCCGAAAGGTTGCGAAGAAGGACGCGCTGAAGGCGATCGGCAAAGCCATCGCTATGTTGCAGGCCAGCGGGCGCACTGAGCGCGAGGCGCAGGAGTATCTCTACCGCCGCGCACAAGCATTCGCGAAATCACCTGCCGGTCAGAACGGCGAGTACACGCCCCACCCAACGACATGGTTCAACCGTGGAAGCTTCGACGATGACGAGCGGGAATGGCAGCGCCCTGGAGATAACGGCGCAGCGGACGGTCGCAAGCCTGTACCGCAATTGAAATTCGTGAAGCCTGGGGTGATGCAATGAGCGCCTTACCCGAGCTGATGCTGGAGCGCGGCATGCCCGCGAGCATAGACGCCGAAAGAAGCATCCTCGGCGCGATCCTACTCGAGAACGGGCATTTCCATGAGGCTACGGAAAAGCTCGATCAGTCGGATTTCAGCCTCGACTCGCACTCGCGGATATTTGCCCGCATGTCGTCGCTGATGGAACGCGGCCGTGCCGTTGACCTGGTGACGCTGGTAGAGGAGCTCGCGAAGAAGAAGGAGGTTGAGTGCGTCGGCGGTGTGGCTTACATCGCGTCGCTCACCGAAGGACTTCCGCGGCGGATCTCAATTCGCGAGTACGTGGACATTGTGCAGGAGAAGGCGAAGCTGCGCGGCGTCATCACCATTTGCAACACCGGCATGGTAACCGCTGCCGACCAGAGCGACCACGCAGAGGATCTGGTGTCCCATCTCGACCGCGAGCTCCTGGATGTGATTGCCAAGTTCCCCTCGCAGGAGATCTCGCTCGAGCAGCAGAGCGTGGAGGCGATGGAGCGGATTGACGCCGTCCGCCGCGGGGAGATCACGCCGGCATATCGGACCGGGATTGGACCACTCGATCTATTCACCGGCGGCCTTCCAGTGGGGCAGATGACCGTGATTGCAGGTCGGCCATCCCGCGGGAAGTCTTCGGCTATTCGGCAAACGGTACTCACGAATTGCCCGCTGGGCCGGTTTTGCCATGTAGTCACGCCTGAGATGACGGCCACCGAGTTCCTGAACGGCCTCTACGCTCCACTCGCGGGAGTGCCCTACACGCGCGTTGTCAACCCGGAGTGGATGTCGGCCGATGAACTGCGGCAGGTTCGCGCGGCGATGCTCACGGTGAGCCAGTGGCCGCTGCGGATTGACGATGATCCGTCGATGACCCCCGATCAGATGCTGGCACGCGCCAAGACCGTGAAGCGGCGCAACAACACCGCGATTCTGGCGGTGGACTATCTGCAACTGCTGAACTTTCCCGGCCCAAAGAAGGATCACTGGATGGAAATCGGAGACACGGCAAAGCGGCTGGCGAAGCTCGCGAAAGCTGAGCAGATCGCCGTGGCGCTGCTGTCTTCCCTCACAGAGAAGGCCGGCGGCGAGAATGTGCCTCCCACGCTGATCGATCTACGGCAGTCCGGGGATATCCAGTACCACGCGCACAACGTGTACCTGATCCATCGCGTGCGTGACGAGCAATCGCAGGAGATCAGCCCAGATACGGCATTCATCGTGGCGAAGAAGCGTCACGGACGGACGGGCAACGTGCCCGCGGTTTTCAACACGGACAAGCTGTGCTTCGAGGATCAGGTAACAGAGAGAGGCCTCTATGACTGACGGCTTTGTGAACATCTGGGTGGAGAAGCACGGGAACCGTTTCGTCACCGTGATGGAAACCGGAGATGGCAGGCGAAGCACCTCGCAGCCGTTTCGCACCGAGCGCGCGGCCAATGTGCTGGCACAGAAGGCACTGGCGGCAGCCATGGCGATGCACCCGGAAGCAGAGCTAGTCGGCGGCAACCTGCTGAGGGATGAGCACAAAACTCCAGAAGCTACGCCGACCGGCGCCGAGAGTGCAACGGCGCCGGAACTAGGCCATGAGGAACTGCCGGCATGACGTCTCCTCCGGTGGGCGCAATCTGCGCGGACTGCAGAACGGCCCCAGCGGCCGTGCTGGCGGGCAATGACTGGGTTTGCTGGGAGTGCGATGAGAAGGCGTCGCGCGCTGCAGAGTCGGGTGCGTTCGAGATCGCCGTGGTGCCGACAGCGGGCGAAGACATGCTGCCGGAGTATCGCTACGACGAAGCGTGGGCGAAGTTGAAAGGCGGCTCCGGATGCGAGGACCTGCTGATTACCTTTCCCACGCGCACGGACGCGAGACGCGCTACCAATGCGCTGCTGAAGCGGGCCCGTGCTGCAGGGCTGAGGCTCCGATCCAAGCGAGTGCAAAGGATGCCGATCCGGGTGCGGTACAGGCTGACTCATCAGGGGAAGTGAGGGCGAGAGCCATGACGCAGGTTGCATTGAGGGCCGAGAGTGAATTCGCAGCGGGAACAGGCTGCCGTCCGTGCAAGGCCGCGGGGCACTTCTGCCAGGCGCACGACTATGACGAGCACGATCAGCCGGCGTGCAAGACCTGTCTGACCGGCGATCTGTGCGGACCGATGAAGGCCAGATCGTGGAGGCCAGACCTGGACGGTCCGGAGTTGCCGCCTGCGCTGCCCTCTGCTCCCCTGCGCGACATGAGCTGCCAACACGACTGCGGCAGGAACCGGCATCGCGGGGTGTGCGCGGCGGAACGCGCGAAGACTCAGGCACTCGAGGAAGCGAAAGATGCAGAGCCAGTGGACGCTGAGCCGGAAGCGATTGCCGAGCCTGCGCCGGTGAAGCCTGCTCCCCTGCGCGGGGAAAGGCTTGCGGAGCGGATACAGAAGCGAGCGCCGCGAGTGGCATCGACATGCCCGTTTTGCAGCAAGCCGACGCACCGCGGCAGATGCTCTGAGCGCCGGGCTGCGGAGATGGCGAAGGGACGTGTCGACGAGCCAACACCGGCAGCACACGCAGCACCGCCGGACATCCTCACGATTGAATCGCGCCCATCGGTCCGCGAACTAATGCTCGATTCAGTTCTCCGTGACCCAGCCAACGTGTCTGCCGTGCGCAGAGCTCTCGGCCTGCCAAGCTTCGAGGTAATCCCGCGGACTGCTGTGCCGTGGCGCAAAAGCGGGCCTAAGCCTTACACCGAGTTGTGCGCGCGGCTGAAAGAGCTCACGCCTGGCGATTCACTGAAGATGCGCTTCCCTTCCGCCGCGGAGGCGAGGCGCTTTGCCAAGAACCTGACGCGGCCGCTGAAGAACCACACGCCGCCAGTGAGCTATGAGCGGCACGGCGAGGCAATCTTCTTCGCCGTGCGGTATCCCGACCCAACCCCAAACAGCGAGGTTCGAGCGCTATGAGCAGACTGCGCAGATTTTGTCCTTTTGCCCGTATTGAGGATTTGCTTCAGGAAATCCTTCGGAATCAACGCACCGCCAACCAACAGGAGAAACAAATGGCAGCCACACTCGCAGATCTCGACGCGGAACTCGCAAAGAGCGACACCTCCGTAGCCGCAATTCAGGCCGACACCGCAACCATCATCGGTAAGCTGCAGTCCGGCAACCCGGTGGATGTAAGTGCACAACTCACGCACTTGCAGGCAGTGAACGCAGCACTCTCGGCAGTGCTCGCGTCGGAAGATGCAGCGATCACGCCGGTACCACCACCATCCACCAGTGAACCAGCGCCGGCGGCTAGCTAGGGCAAGAGCGGGGCGGTGAGCACAACGGCTTGCCGCCCCGCTGCTTTATCTGGGAGAGGGACGGGGAACAGGCATGAGCGAGTACCGCGGTAAGGATTATGTGATGAAGAAGCGGCCTAGATGCCACCTGGAGGACGTATCGATGAATGGAACGTGGTACGAAGTCATAGACCTGGACGCGGATGGCGAGGATGTAGTGATGGGCTGTGGTAGAACGCCGATGGACGCTTGGAGTGATGCAGCAATGGAGATTGAGCGAGAAGCGGGGTCCACCCATGCCGACTGACCCAACCCCTCAAGCCGGGCCTCTGCCTGGCTACTGGTGCGCGCATTGCGAGTCGCAAGTGCATGCACAGCACACCTGTGAACCATCCCCCGCCCCGCAAACGCAGCAGGGTTTCCGGGAATTGAAGCCGATGACGGACAAGGACGCAGCCGCCAAGCTGCGTGAGATCTTCAACGATCTACAGACACGCTTCCATGACCAATGGGATTGGATGGAGGCCGGCTTTTCACTAATGGTGCTCGAAACGTATCTTGAGTCAGTGACCGAGGAGCGGGACCGGGCTCAGGATGCGCTGCGTATTTACAGAACCGAACTGGAGAAGGCCATACCCTTACTAGGAGACTGCATTCCCTGGCTACCGAATGGAAATCCTTTAACCATGAGCATTGAAGCGCTCCTGGCTCCAGCGTCCACGAAAGAGCGTCGCGCGGCTAGGGAAGTAGCGGACGCTTTGTTCAATCCCGTATCGACTCGCCGGCCAGAACCGAACCGGGACGACGTGAGACGGGGATGAGCGACCCATTCCCCTTCCGTTCAGGAATGAAATCCTTTCCGCATTGAGGGCAGCGCATTGTGTCCCAGCCGGTCTTCAATCTCTCTCGAGGCTCGATCGCATACCCGCACTCGGTGCACCTGGTGCTGAGATCGAACTCCGGTGCTTTCCGCGCCATGCCGCCATCGTAACGCGGACAATATCCACAGCCGTCACGCAGCTTCCGCGACACTCCATCTGCTTCCGTTCGCATCGCACGATTCTTATCGAAGCCGCATGGATGTTGCACGACTGCGTGCCTCGCGACACGCAGCGGGAAAATTCTATGCACCTCTGCGGGTGCTTGTTACAGTCTGCGCAGCGTAAGCGATCCATGAATTAGCAAAAGGCAGGCTGCTTGAGCACCCGGGCGACTCACAGCCACCCTGCGCGCCGAGCGCTTTAGTACCTCGGTCGAGTGCCCCGGACATTACACCCGAGCTATCCCTAAAACATGCGCATTTGCGTCCTGCAGCACGACGAAGCCAATCAGCTGGAACACCACGGCGTGGAGTATCGCTGCAATTCCGGGCGACACCATCACTACAGCCGCCGCCGTGCGGATGAGCTCGTGAAGCTTGGACAGGCGACCTGGGTGGGCAAGCACAAGCGTCGCATCAAGATGCTGCAGGCAAGGACCTGGGCGAAGACCTACGTGCGCAACGCCGCAGGCGAAACGCTCAACTGCTCACTGCAGCTGACAGACCGATTTGCCGCGCTGTTCATTCCCGGCCGCCGGCAGGATCGCCGGGTGAAGCCTGGGCCGGTCCGCGAGCTCGTGCCGTCCGAGGCGAGTGCGTGATTGTCGTACTCGGCTTGGCCGGTCTCGGCCTGGTTGCCATCGCATGGGTCATTCGCCGCATCCTGCTCCACTTCAACGATCGGCTCGACACACTCGAAGGCCAGATGAACGTGCTGCTGCCACCCACGCGATAGCGAGATGCCCCGATCCGATTGGCGGTTGATGGAAGAGCGGATTGATGCAAAGCGCTGGATGCCGTCGCTGGCCGATGCTGCACCGCGGCTGCTGCCCGAGGGCATGATGCTGCTGACACCAAACCCGTGCCAGGCAGTGATGGATGGCCTGGTGCGGCGCATCTTCATTCTCGGCTTCCTCTGCCGGGACAAGCGCGTGGTTACGCATGTCGAAGAGCACTGCGAAGAGATCGCCGCGGACGCTCAGCTGCGCTGGGCGATCGAGCGCTTCGAAAACCATCTGAAGGCGGCCGAGCTTGTCTGATTGCATGGCGATCATAGCGGTCGAGTCCAGCATCATCCTGTCCTTTCTCGGAGCGATCTGGCTGTATATCCGGTTTCACCACGAATCATGAGACATCTTCAAAAGCTCTGCTGCGCCCTGATCGCTGTCCTGTCCGGCACGCTTGCTGCCTCTGCGGGCACTGTGACCGGCACGCTGCAGTCGGCGAACGGCACGCCTATCAAGAACGGCACCATCGGCTTCACGCTGTCCCAAGCAGGGCTGATCGTAGGCACCGGCGCCGTGGTTCCGATCACCAGCTCGTGCTACACCTCGACGGACGGCAGCGTGGTCGGAGTCGCGAATCCGCTGCTGGCGCCATCGGTGAGCACGACGACCATCGGCGGATTGCCTGCCGGCAATTACTACGTGCAGCTGACCGCGCGCACCAGCGATGGCCACGAGACGCTGCCGACGCCTGAAGTGATCATCGCGCTGCCGACGGGCGGAGCGTTCACGGTCACTTATCAGGACCCGTATCCGTCGGGCTACGTGCTCGGCGTCAAGGCCTATGTGGGCACCGCATCGGGTACGGAGACGCTGCAGGGCCAGAGCTCAGGGACGATGGCGTACACGCAGTCGGTGGCGCTAGTGAGCGGAGTGGCCGAGCCGACGCTGAATTCAACCATCTGCTCGATCGCGTTCAACGACACGATCATTCCGTACTCCGGATACAAGGTGTCGCTGACTTCGCGCGGCGGCGATGCGTATCCCGGGTTCCCGCAGCAGTGGCAGCTGAATGGCGGGCTGGCCGGCACGGTGAACATCAGCAACGGCGCGCCGCTGTGGGATGGCACGGTGATCTATCCGCAGCCGATCTTTGCGCAGCCGCTGAATCACGGTCCGCAATCGATCTCCGGTCCGCTCGGGATGAGCGGCTACAACATCTTCGGCGTCGGCGCGCTGGGCATCGGAACGAACAATCCGGCCTTTCCGCTCGATGTAGAGGGCGGCGCCGCCAACGCAAGCGGCGGATACCTGGTGAACGGCAACGGCGGAACGCTGCATCAGTGCCTGACCTCGGACGGCACAGCGTTCAACACGTCGTCGACCTGCCTGCTGCTGGCTGCGGTGTACTACCAGACGATCCAACAGCATGGCGGCGCGCTCACACAGCGGCCGATCGTGAACTTCCTGGCACCGCTGAACGCTGCCGACAACCCCGGCGCGGGCAGGACGGATGTGTCGCTGGCGACTTCGGGAGCGGGCACAGTGGTGCCGACCGAGACGGGAACGATTGGCGCCACCACAAACGCCGCAGCATGGGATGGCAGCGGCGGACTCACCGTTGGGCCAGCGTTCCCACCGACAAATCAGACGGAGAGCTTCTCCGTTTCGGGATGCACTACTGCGGCGAGCACTGATGCCAACTGCGCCGGAACTATTACGCTGCCGACCGCGATGGCGGACACCAGCTATTCGCCGGTGTTGACAATCAACGCGACGGCGTTCGTTCCAAGTGGTGGCTCTGGCCCGGGACCATTTCTATCCGTCGAGGTTGCAGGTCCTTTGACTACGACCACCATCCCTTACAACATCACCTGCACGTTCGGGTGCTCCGTCGCCACCACGAATACGATCTACGTTCTCGCAAGACACAACTAGGGAGATCGCAGCATATGTCCGCATTGGTGCCACAAATCGTCGCTGCCGTAGACTTTCTCAATGAATCGGCCAACATCCCCACTACTTCTCTTTTCACCCCAGCGGCGGACGGGTGGTATCGGGTCAATGCTTACTACACGCACATCTCGGGCACGGGCGGCGCGCAGCCGCATTTCTACTGGACAGATGAAGCCGGGGTTAGCCAGCAGTCGCAGGTTGACCAGGCAAGATCCATCTACGTCAAGGGTGGAAACCCAATCCAGGCGGATGCGACGTCATACGCCGGAACGGCTGTCTACAATCTTCGCTTCGTGATCGAGTCGCTTTAGCAATGAGCGTCGCAGATCGTTTCCCCAACTTCTCAAACGGCGGCGAGACAACGTCGTTCTATAGCTGTCGCACATGCGGCGCTTCTGTACAGCGTGGAGATCGCGCGCGCCATGACGAGTGGCACCGCGAACTCGAGAAGCTGACCTCCAGCCTGGCGGTATACGGACCCATTTGAAGACAAGACTCCTGCTGGTGATGGCAATGCTTCTATCTTGCTGCTCGCCAGCGGTCCGTGCGCAGAACATCGAAGGCCAGATCATTGCCGCGCAATATGGCAAGTGGCGCGTGCCAGCAGTTCCGCAGCCGACTACGGGAAACGCCTTCAGCTTCGTGGCCGCGGCCTGCACGCAGATTGCTGGCAATGCGAGCTTCCAGGCTTTCCAGGTGGGCACGCCGATCGAGATCTTCGATGCGAACCCCGCGCTGAATGAGGTTGTGACGCCCAGCGCAGTAAGCGCAACCAACCAGGGATGCAGTATCACGGTGACGCCGGTGAACGTGCATCACTCGTTCTCGCTGGGCTCGGCAACGGGCGGTCTGCAGGAAGCGCTCAACGCAAACCTGCCGAGCACGCAGGCCAACATGATCGTGCTGACCAAGGCTTGGTACGACCAGGGCGGAACGAGCGCGATCATCACCAGCACTGTTCAGGGCAGCACGCTGCTGAATCTGGTCGACGACACCAAGTCGCCATATGACTGGTACCAGTGGAACGGATCGCATTACGCGAAGGTATCGATTGGCGGCGGCAATCCCGGATCGCCTGCGTTATCGCTGCAGTTCGCGAACAGCGGCGCAACCGGCTTCCAAGGTTCCACGCAACTGCTGTACGACCCCACTACGGACACGCTCACCGACAAAGCCAATGTCGTGATCAACGCGCTATCGTCTGTGCCGCGCGCCGTCTACGACCCGATGGACACGCAGTATCTCGGGGGACTGGCGGCGGCGATCGCGGGGAGCTCGGGTTCCACGCCGAGCCAGGTGCTTCAGAAGGTGGCGGATTACGGCGAATGCCAGATCCTGATGGGGCTTACCCAATACCACGCCGTCTCGATTCCGCTGCCCAGCGGCATCACCATCAACATCGGCCAGGTTCTGCTCTGGGGCGATGAGGCCATTGGCGGGGACGGGCCGACCACCGGGCCGACGCTGCAGCATAACGACAGTACGAAGTACATGATTGCGCACCACAACGCCGGGGACACGATCACCTGCTCGAACGGGACAACTTACAACCCGCAACCATCCGGCGCTGGCGGAACCTACATCCACGACCTTGTTATATCCGGCATGGGTCCGGTGAACACGGACACCGACATCGGTATCCTGATGAATTGCGCGTCCTGCTTGGTCACCAACATCCGGGGGACGGGCAACGCATTCGGCAGCCCGACGGTGATGTCCAACGGCACCTCGGTCTTCATGTACAACATCGGGCAGCCCGGGTCGCAGGTTAAGGGTTGCGCCACCTACAACGGCGGTATACGCCCGGTCAGCGGTTTCACCCTAGGGGGCCAGGTCTGCGGATCGGTCCAGGACCAGTCCGGAGATGGTGGCGACGACAACATCTACGCGACTGATGGACAGGCGTTCAACCCCGGCCACGCCCCCGGCTCCTGCTACCCCAGTTGCGCCGCCATGGTGATCAGCGGAAACGGGGAGGACGCGAACCGCCTGTTCCTCCAGGTGTCGAGCCAGGGACTGATCGTCGGCGGATCCTCCCAGAAGATTCACAAGGTACGCATCGACTTCACCTCTCGCGAGGCCATACGCGAGGTTTCCGGCGGGGCCACGGCTACGCTGGTGGACACGGTGGTCGATTCAGCCTGCACTGATACTTCATTGTTGACGAACTATCTCGCAGGCGTAGCTACCGGCTGCTTCAGTACGACGGTGCCCAATGGCTCCCGTCTCGTGATGGATGGGTACGCTGTGCAGAATAACGTCGGTATCTTCGCTCAGGCGAAGGTGCAGGCGTGGGTCAACGACCAGAACAACTCGGGCGCTGGCGTGTCAAGCCAGTACCTGTTCGGTTCATACCAGGGGAGCGCGGACAACACCACCGCCAACGATCTGCTCATGGTCGAGAATGGCGCGAGCAAAATCAGCCCCATGGTGTACTTCCCGGACCGCAACGTGGAGGCGGCCAGCAACACTACCCCGAACGTCAGCGGCATAACCTCGATCACCCTAGTCAGCAGCCAGACGGTGACCAATTTCAAGAACGGCATCAACGGCCAGCACCTATATGTGCAAGGTGCCGGGATTGTCCAGAACAACGCGAATATTCAGAACCAGAACGGGTTGGACAATACAGTCACCACCGCGAATAGCTACTCCCCCCTGCTCGAATACGTGTATGCCAATGGCCTCTGGAGACAGATCGCGGGGCCGGCCAATCAGACGCCGACGCACGTAAACTACTCCGGAAACCCGACGCCTGCCGCCCCATCGCTGATCGAAGTGTACGGCAACATCCAGCCGAGGCCGGCCCCCGCTTTCAGCATACTGGCCGCGATGCAGCTTCATGGGCCCGCAGCTGGGGCTGGCCAGGCGTGCTTCGAACAATTGGCGACCTACCCGGATGGGTCTTTTAGCGTCTCCGATCTGCAATGCACCACGGTCAACCTGACCACGCAGACCCCGGGCGAGATATTCACCGCTACGGTGCCGCAAGCCGTCCTCGACCTGTATTTGGTGAGCAACACCGAAGGCAACGGCGTAGCGATCGGCAAATATCCCAGAACCCCCTCTTTGTGGGATGGGCCAACCACGATAGCCGCAGGCGGGGACGGCACCACGGCTCCCACTGCCGGGCGGACCAACACCGGCCAGGTCTGGTCGCCTGTGACGCTCGTGGTGGGCACCAAGTTCACCACGAGCGGCTGCGCCATCTCCTCCACCGCCGGCGGCGCGACGGCGGGCACCTTTACCTTGGGAGCCAATTCCTGCACCGCAGTGGTTACGTTTAACGGCGCGGCCGGCACCGCCGCACTCAACGGCTGGACTTGCCAGGCTCACGATCGCACTGCTCCGACTGTCCTGATCGGCGGCGAGTCAACCTCGACCATCACTACCGCTTCGATTCCCATCCCTGCAGGGGCAGGCGCGACGGATGTCATCAGCTTCAGATGTGTGGCGTATTAAACCGAGGAAATCATGACGCAACTTGCTGGTAAGTGGACGCTCTCACTGGTCGAGGCAGATGGATCGACGCGCACCCTTGCTGCCGATCTTGCGAACATTGTCGAAACGGTTACAACGCCGATCGTCGTCCCCCCTCCTCCACCGCCTCCACCCCCGCCGCCTCCACCTCCTCCTACTGCGCCAGTTATCCCGGCGGATGCCAAGAAGCAGAACATGCTCACGCCGCCCAACCCCTGGAAGATGAATCACGACCTCGGCACCCCGGGCACCGTTCCCGCTTGCACAACGAATTACCCGGCGACGTCTCCGGACGGCCGCATCGGCTGTCGGCAGTTCGCGTTTACGACAACGGGCAAAGCTGGCGTGATCTATCACACGGCCGCACTGCCGAGCGGCGCGAACGCCTTCAATCGCTTCGCCTATCGCAAGCGCGAGATGTATCTGAAGGCCATCCCGACAAATTGCGAGACTGACCTCGAGATCACCGGCCAGGCCTCTGGCATTCCATACGACATGGCGATGCAGCAGGACGGCTATAGCGGAGTCGAAGACATCACCATCGACCACAAGTGGACCGGGACCAACATCAAGGTCAATCCGACCACGCGCATGACTCGGGTTTGGTACGAGAGCGCGGAGTTTGTCGGCTTCGATCCTGCCACCAAGCAGATCACCTATTTCGGCGTGGAAATCGATGGCGTCTACTACCCCATCAACAAGACAGTGACGGATGCAGATAACGCCGTCTGGGGCAAGGACGAACTGAACATGCAGCTTCAGTGGGACAGCGGCGAGACGGCGTCGACGGATTACGTAATCATCTGCGATCTGCTCGAACTCGCCGCCTGGAAGGAGTAATCGACTATGCGGACTACCCTTTACAACATCAACGGCTCGGGCGGAGCCTTTACCGCGATCCGTGCCACCAAGATCACGCGGCGGGTCGAGATCGTTGAAGACGGCTCGGCAAATGCCGGAGTCGCGCAAGGTCTCTCCTATCAATTCGACGATGGGCAGACGCCGCCATTCACGACCATCTACCAGCTGCCCGGCGCTCAAGAGCCGCTGATCCTGGGCGAGCCGATTCCGCAGGCCGGAGGCTATGGCTCGGTGATTGGTAAAGGGCCGCAGACCTCTGGAGGGTATTCGGAAGTCGCGACGCTGTTGTGCAATCTGCGATCACTGAGCGCCACCGCGACCGTGGTGCGGGTTACCGAGTTCGATTGATGCGAAGACATCGAGTGCTGTTAGCTGCCTGGGTGGCCGTCATCATGGCGGCCACTTCTTTTGCGCAGCAGACCGGATGTAGCGGAGGAATCCTCCCAACCGGCAGGCGCCGCCCATGCCAGCCGCCAGCTGCTTCTCTACCGAACTTCGGGAATGCGGTTCAGGGGCCGACGCAAAACAGTACCCTGACATCCTTCTATAGCTTAGGCAGCTATTTCGTGGCTCCGGCCAGCGGGACGTATACGACGGCCCATGTCTATTGCTTAGGGTCCGGCTCCGCCAACCAATATGTAGCCATCTACAACACTTCTGCGGGTTCCCTCAACGGGCAGTCGCGCGTCGCCTACGGAACGGTCACCTGCGGAGTAACGGCGGGCTGGGTCACCGGCACGATATCTGCACCGGTCGTGTCCGGCACCACCTACTTTCTATCGCTGTTTGGAACCACCGGCGCCCTCTACGGCTACTGGGACAGCACGACCGGCACGGCCGCCTTCGACAATATCAGCGGCATCCCTCCCGTCACAGCCTCAGGCTGGACGAACCAGACCGGCAAGTATTCGATTTACCTGACGGCACCATGAGCAAACGAGAATTCCAAACGAGCCGCTCTCCGGAGCGGCATTTTCTTTGCGGGCCACGATCTTATGAGGAGATCTGAAATGCGCAAGATTCTGTCCTGCTCCTTGCCGTTGCTCGTCGCATTGTTCGGCGGCTGTGCCCACGCTCAGGTTCCACCCACCGCACACAACGTAGCTCTCGCGTGGTCCGCGCCCGTGGTGCCAACCAATCCACCGGCAGGCACGTGGAAGACGCCGTGCAGTGTCACCGACCCATGCACCTACATCGTGAGCCGAACCACGGTCGCTTCGGGAACCTGCCCGACGCCGAACCTCACGACACCGAATTACACGCCGCTCAACTCATCGACGCCGGTGGCGGCACTTGGCTACACCGACACCACGGCTGCCGGTCTGAACGCTTGCTACACGGTGCAGACCAGCCAGGACGGGAACGTCGGCGCAGCTTCGAACACTGCTGGCCCATTCTTTGTCAGCGGTGGCGTCAACCCGCTCGCACCAACACTCAATGGCACGTCGGCGAAGCTCGAGCTACCCAAGCCAACAGCGGGGTATCCCGGCTCTCCGGTGATGGTTTACTACACAACCGGCACGCTGAAAGATGCGCTGAAGGACGCGCCGGCGGTCGCGGTGCTCACCGGAAGAGTGCGATGAGGATGGCCATCAAGCATTGCTCGGTGACGCGTCTGTGAGCCGAGGCAAGGCGACCACGCTGCCGCAGATCGCGCAGCTCATCGCGACGGGCCAAAGGACGGCGAAAGAGCGATGGGATGAACTAAAAGCCGATTTCGATCAGAAGCACAAAGAGAATGTAGATCGCCGGCACGCGTTGATCAATAGCTACTCGACGCTCGAGGGCCGCGTCACCGTCGTGGAGACAAAACTGACTTCGATCGTCGGCGATAACTCTGGGGAATCCGGATTGCTGCACGAAATCAATAAGAAGGTGGACGCCCTGAAGGGTGAAGTTCAGGTCATCAAGCAGACCGTCCAGGACACGCCGGCCATCAACAAGTGGGTTTACGGAGCGATCGCGGTCATTGGAGCCCTCATGTTCATGGTCCCAATCGCAGTCGCCATCCTCTTCGAGCTCCTGAAGGTGCTCGCGAAACGCTGACCATGGCAGATTTCAACGTCGCCTTCGCCTACCTGATGAAGTGGGAAGACGACGGCCTTACCGGACGTGTGACCAAGGACGATGGCGGCCGCACGCGCTTCGGAATCGCCGAGCGCTATCACCCGGACCTGACGCAGACCGGCTTCTACGACCTCATGCCCAAAGACGACGCAGTGCTGTTGGCCAAAGAGACTTACGAGCGTGGTGAGTGGCATGCGATGCAGGGAGGCAAGATCCTCTCGCAAGAGCTCGCGAACAAGATGCTGTCGCTCGGCGTGGATCTCGGCATGCTCGCAGTGATTCGCTGGGCCCAGGAAGCGGTGGACGTCACGGTGGATGGCCAGGCGGGACCGCAGACGATTGCGGCCTGGAACAAGCACGCTGGCGCAGCATTCCACGCGATCTCGATTGACGCCGAGGCGCATTACCGGCATCGCGCGGATGTGGACCCGGCAGACCAGAAGTATCTGCATGGTCCGAACGCGTGGCTGGCGCGGGCGCAGGACTCTGCAACGGAGGCGGCATGACGGCAATCGATTGGAAAAGCATCGTAGGCGTAACCCTGTTTGTGGCCGGCTTCTTGTGCCACGTTCTCAAGGTGGCCAACGATGACGTGCAGAAGACCCTATTTGCCACCAAGCGGGCATGGCTCCGGGTCTTTTACATCAACGTGATCGTTCGGCTGGTGATTGTTGTAGCGGCGTGGATCCTCTACTCAACCACTCCCGATTTCTTCGTATCTCTCCTCGCCAAATTCGGCCTGAACTTCGATATGGCCCTTCCCGTCACCAAGGTCACCAGCTTTATCGTCGGCTTCTTCTCTGACTCGCTGTTGGACCTCGGAACGAAGAAGATTCCGTGGCTAGGCCGCGAGGTCCCCCCGGCTTACATTGCGCCTGAAGTGAAGAAACAGGTAGCGGATCAGGCAACAACAAAAAAGGACGGACAATGAAACGCATCCTCTCGGCAGTACTACTCGCTCTGGCCATAACCGGCTGTAATTCGTGGGAGCGGAACACGTTCAATACGCTCTCCGCTTCGAAAGCCGTGCTCGACACCGCGCAGTCGGACTACGAATCGAAGACGATTGCGCAGACGACATGCGCCTACTCGATCATCAACGACGGGAAGGCAGCGCAAACCGCAGCGGTGAATGCCCTGTTGACCTATGAAGGTCTCAAGGCATCGAAGGGCAGCCTGACTGCGCAAGAGGCTGTCGTCACTGCCGATCTGGTGGCGCTCGCACCGCTGGTGGTTCAGGTGCAATCGCTCATCTCTAACCCCGCTGGCGCGTGTGGAGGCAAACAGTGAATATTCAGGAATTCATCAACGACATGAACGCAGTGGTGGCGATTGCCGAGCAGGGCTTGAAGACTGCGGAGGGCCTCGACCCGGCCATTGCACTGCCGGATGAGATTGCGCAGGCAGTGCTGCCGATTGTGGAGCAGCTGGTTGCGAGCGCTCTGACGGCCTGGGGGAATGCCAGCGGTCAGCCGATCACGGTGGCCAACGTACAGGCGCTCTTGCCCTCTGCGACACCGCTGTCGCCGCCGTCCGCCTAGCCCAAATGGCACAGCACATCGACTCCATAGCGGGGTCGGAGATCGAAAAGGTAACTCGGCTGGAGTTCTACAGTCGCCTTCAGCCGGGCGACCTCATTTTCTGCCAGGGGCGCTTCCGCGTTTCGCAGGTTATCGAAGGCGCGACGCACTCGCCTTTCAGCCATGTGCTGAAGGCATGGCTTCCCGGCGACTGGTGCACACAGTGGCTCACGCTCGAAGCCACGATTGACCGCGGCGTGCATGTAGGCCTGCTGTCCGATTACATCGATAGCTATCACGGTGACATCGTCATTGGACGGCGCGGCCTGAAGACGACAGAGATGGAACGCGAAGTGAATCAGGGCCTGAGCCTGGTGGATGACAAATATGACTGGCAGCAGGAAGTCTCGGTCGCCGCGCGCAAGCTCCTGAAGTGCTTGCCGCTTATCGAACCGAGGAGCGAGCTCTACTGCTCCGGTCTGCAGTACGTGATGAGTTTGGCGTCTTCGCAGCCATTGCAGCGGCCGGCCGAGAGCTACCCCACGCCGGAAGATAACTGGACAGACCCAAGCGTGTCGGCGGTATGCGCGCTGCTCACGAAGTAGGAAGCGAATTCGGAGAGGAAAGGAGTCGCGGAGAACCGCCAGAGCATGCAGGGCGCCTGAGAGGGGCGCCCTTCGCATTTGCGATCAACCCATCATGAAATTCCCCATAGTCACACGCTCCCATCACGATGAAGTGGTCTCGCTGCTGCGCGCGCAACTCGAGCGCGTAGACCTCGAGCGCCGCGCCTATCTCGATCGTCTGGCGACCGCCGGGCTGGGTGGAGCCTTCTTCAGTGTGCCGGCAGCCGGTGCCGCTCAGGAAGAAGAGAACACGCCAGAGCCGGAGATGACGGTGGAGGAGCGCATCCGCGCCTTTCGTCGCCGGCCTTCGCGCATGGCCTCTTTCGTGACCCGGGAGTTCCGCAAGAACCTTGAGCGGCAGGCTGCAGAAGATGGCCGCGCGCCGCATATCCGCAAGGAAGTCGATGACGAGCTGGACGCGGCTGAACAGGCCGGCCGGAGGCAGTCCGCCTAAATGAGCACAGTGCCCATGCAGCCACCCACGGATGACGCGGTGACCCAGAAGCAGATGTCTGCGCAGCAACTTGGGCAGCAGCCCGCGAAGCCAGTCGAAGAGCATACGCCCTCCGATCCCATGCGTGGCACGGCCGATGAGCCGCAGAATTCCGGCGGTCTGGCTCCGGAGGACCAAACGCGACTGATGGACTTGGTCCGCCGCTACAAGACGCAGTGGCAGCAGGACCGCATGTCGATCGTGATGCGCTGCATGGAGAACATGGAGTTCTTCAAGGGCAATCAGTACATCAGCTTCGATCCCCTGAATTTCCAGTACTTCGACACGATGAACTGGGCGGCGAACAATGCCCACGCCGAGGATTCGGACGACGACGATCTCTATCAGTACTGCAACAACTTCTACCAGATGCTCTGCACCGGCTTCATCGCCGCGCTCAGCCCGCAGCTGCCGAAGGCGACGGTGCTGCCCGAAGATGCCGAGGACCTGACCGACGTCACCACGGCAAAGGCTGCCGAGACGCTGATCGAGATCATTCAGCGCCAGAACAAGGCGATGTCGCTCTTGAAGCAGCAGCTGTTCTACATGTTCAACTGCGGCGCGATCTTCCGCCACACGCGTTACGTGGTGGACAGCGATCGCTCGGGCACCCGCAAAGAGCCGGTCTACGGCATGGTGCCGACGACGCTTCAGGATGAGCGCTACCACTGCTTCAACTGCGGCGCCGATGTCCCGGCCGACTCGATGGCGGGAATGATATCGCAGGCGTGCCCGAAGTGCGGCGCTCCGCTTGGACCGGAGTCGTATTACCCCGCGGAGACCGGCCAGTCTGTGGGCCAGGTCGGGGAAGAAGAACTGCCGAACGGGATGGTCGCGCAGACTATCTACTCGCCGCTCGAGGTGGACTGTGATCCGCAGGCCCGCAGCCTGCGCCAGACGCCGCTGCTGAGCCTATCGGTTGAAGTGCATCTCGGCGCGCTGCGCGCTTCGTATCCGCAGATGTACTCGCAGATCCTGCCGACGAGCAGCGATCTGACCGGGCAGGGCGACAGCATGGATCGCACTGCGCGGCAGATGGTGAAGTCTCCATCGGGCAGCTATGGCGGCCAGATGCAGGAAGTGCGGCCGACGCTCGATCGCACCTGGATTCAGCCTTTCGCCTTCGGCCTCGAGGACGATGAGGAATTCGCCACTCGCATGACGAAGTCGTTTCCGAAAGGCGTGCTACTCGTCACCACGGGAGACACGTTTCTCGAAGCGCGCGAAGCAAAGCTCACCTCCGAGTGGACCTGGGCGGGCACGCACGAAGGCCTCGGCCTGTATCCGCCGGCGCCGGGCGACATCATCACGCCATTCCAGAAGCGCTATAACAACGCCTGCGCGATCCTCGATGACTTCATGGAGCGCTGCTCTGCCGGCGTGACGCTGGGCGATACCAACAAGATCGATGCAAAGAGCCTCAACGGCAAGCCGCTGCTGCCTGGCGTCATCAATGGCGTCAAGCTGAAGCAGGGCGCGAACCTCGAGCAGGCGCTCTATCAATTCAAGTTCCAACTCGAAGCCGAGATGGCCGCCTATCTCGAAAAGATGATCTACAACGCCCAGATGTTCGCGGGCGTTCCACCGCAGGTCTATGGCGGTGCCGGCGATCCTCACATCGAGACGATGGGCGGCCAGGAGCAGCAGCTGCAGGTGGCGCTGGGCAAGCTGAATATCTACTGGGACAACCTGCGCGAAGAGAATGCGGAAGCGGCCGGACTCGCGGTGCTCTGCGCAAAGAACAATCTGACCGAAGACCTGAAGCAAGTCATCCAGCAGAAGGGATCGGAGTACCGCAACAACTACGTGCGGCTCGATGACCTGCAAGGTGACGTGGCCGCGTATCCGGACACCGACCAGGCCTTTCCGCTCTCAGCCGCAGAGTTGCGCGGCCGCTGGTCCGAGCTCATGGAGCAGGCCGCGAAGGGGAACCCGTTTGCCGTTGCGGTACTTGATGAGCCGACCAATCAGGAGCAGGCCGCGAGCGCTCTCGGCGTGCCCGGCATGGTGATTCCCGGATCGGCGATGCGTTCGAAGGTGCTGCAGGATCTCGAGCAGCTGGCGAAGGCCGAGCCTATGCCGACGCTGGGACCGGATGGACAGCCTACCGGACAAATGCAGCCCTCGGTGACGCCGGACCGCGAGATCGATGACTTCGATGAACTGCGCAAGACGGTGCGGCAGTACTGCCAGGAGAACTGCGATCTGAAGCAGCGCGCTCCGCAGGGCTGGGCAAACATTCTCGCTTACCTGACGGCCGCGATTGCGATGCAGACGCAATTCCAGGCTGAGCAAGAGCAGAACAAGGCACAGATCGCACAGGCCGGGATGCCGCCGCAGCCGCAGGCGCCACCGAAGCCCGAGATCCCGCCAGATGAGATATCGAAGGTCGTCGGACGGCTCAACGACCTGATGGATCTCGATCCGGCGCAGACCAAGGGAGTGATTGCCGGCCAGGTGAGTGCGGCCGGTCAACTGATCAAAGTCGGCCAATCTTTGGCCGGCAAATAGGAGAGGAAACCATGGCAGCTCAGACCTTCAAGAAGTATGGCGACGTAACGATCTTTCACGATGGACCACGCAACGCGGAACACTTCGCGCTGGTGCTGGGCGCCCGCTACGACAGCGGAGTAAAGCTCGGTCCCAACGGCGAGCCCACGCTGACGCTGGCCTATCTCAACCCCGCGACTCCGCAGAACGGCCCGATGCGCGGCGACCTCCTGGACTCCGTTCTGGTAGTGCACGATGTGCCGTATCTGCCGAGCGAAGACCTGACGGCTGTCGGATACAGCGATAAGCAGTTCGACTATCCAGTGCCGACCACGCCGACGCTCGAGGAGAAGCTTGCGGAAGCGCTGAAACAGATTGAAGCGCTGCAGGCGGAAGCGGCCGCGGCGAAGGTAGCGGAGCCTGCGCCGGTCGAGCCTGTGCCTGTCGCACCGGTCGAGCCTGTGGCACCCGTAGAACCTGTAGAACCTGCGGCACCGGTCGAGCCGGCGAAGGTCGACTAAGGCAGCTATGCAGTGGGTGGAATGTCCGGCCTGCCGCCGCAAGCTGATGCGTATTGAGGCGAACGGCGGCCAGGTGTGGATTGAAACCAAATGTTCGAAGAGCGGATGCGGGAAGAAGGTAGAAATCCGGCTTCCTCATCCGCTCACGGGCTCGGCAGCGAGTCCGGCAGTCAACGTCGTTCTGTAACCGAACTACATACTTGACTCCCTGTTGAGCTTGACCATAACCCGATCCGAGCCAAGGCCGGAATCAATGGAGGAAATATGGAAAAGATAACAACGGAATTAAGAGTTACAACTCTCAAGGTCCAACCGTTCGCCTACAAGGACGGCAAAGGCGAAATGGTAGGTGGTGAATCTTTGGAAATGCGCGCAGCCGGTTTCTGGGTTGACGACAACGGAGATCACTTCCCAGCGTCTTTGCACGTCACGGTCTATCCCGGGCACGGCATCGTTCCGGCGATTGGCGATTGCGTGAGTATCTCTGTAGAGCGCAGCCACTAGGCAGTTTTACAGGGAGTCAAGTATGTAGTTCGCAGTTCTGTAACCGAAAGGAAGACATATGTCGAAAGTCCTGAAATCCGCTCTGCTCATCCCGGTAATGCTGCTGGCGGGCTGCGCATACACACCGCCGAAGGTGACGGTCTATGGCGCAACGGGCAAACAATACATAGCGCCGGATCTCTGCGCTGCCATTGTGCAGTGCAAACTGGCAAACGAGACGGACTGTCTTTACAACGCCACGACTCTCACTCTGCAGTCCGGCGATAAGGAAATCGAGTCCTGCAAGAACGCCAAGTAATCCTCGCAACTCCCGCGCTTGCTGGCTCGGCGTAACGGCAACCAGCACTGAGTTCCTGAATGCCTCGCAGTTGATGTTCAGAGCGTCCGCGAACCGCTGAAAGGTAACCTCCCATGACACCAGAAGCTCCTGCAGCCGCACCAGCGGCAAGCGCACCCGCGTCTTCACCGGCACCTTCATCCGCCCCTGCTCCTGCAGCGGCTCCCTCCTCTGCTCCCGCTGCGTCCGCAAGCGCACCAGCAGGCGGTGCTTCGCCAGTCGCGGCTGCACCGGCCGAAATCAAGCGTGCCGACTTTCAGACTCAGGACGCATATGCCCAGGCGCTGCTGAAACAGGAGTTGGCAGGCATCCCTGCCGAAGGCGATACGCCAGCCCCGGATCCTGCCGCCGCCTCTGCTGCCGCGCCGGTGGTCGAAGAGCCGAAGACGGAAGACGCTGCCACCGATGTGAAGCCTGAAGATGCTGCGGCGAAGCCGGCAGAAGATGAGTACACCTTCGATCTCGATGAACCCGCGCCGGCGGTTGACCCGGAGCAGCTCTCGCGGCTGGCTGAAGAGAAGCCCGAGTTCAAGCAACTGCTCGAGGCCGATCCTGAACTGAAGACGCTGCTCTACAGCAACGCGCGCGAGGCGGCGGAAGCAAAGCAGTTCCGCGAGTTCTTCCCCGACGTGCAGAGCGCGAAGTTTGCGCACGAGAACGCGACCACCTTCATCGATGTGCGCGACACCTTCCTCGGCTCGACCACGACGGAGGGCACCAAGGCGACGCTCGCGAAGATGGCGCAGCTGGCGATCGAGCGCGATGAGCAGGGCAATCCGATCATCGATCCGATCACCAACCAGCCGAAGATCGGCGACGACTTCTACGGCTTCATGGATAACACCCGTGACCTCAACATGCAGTACGACCGCGAGGAGCTGCAGGCGCGGCTGACTGCAAACCAGTATCCGAATGACGAGGCGCGGGAACGGGACCAGATTGCGGCCGCGGCGTTCGATGTGCTGAAGGACTACTACGCGCCGGAGCAGAATGCCGGCACGCAGAATCTGCCGCAGGAGTTGCAGCAACAGAAGGAAGCGTTGGACCGCCGCGAGCGGGAGATGAACGACCGCGCGCGAAACGAAAAAGTAACGGAGCGGCAGCAGTTTGAGAAGACGCTCATCACCGAATCCACCACGCGGGTGGAGACTGCGATCAACCGCATCATCGACAGCGTCGTAAAGCAGGGCGCAACGCTCGCACCGTTCCTGCGTGAGGCATTGCCGCAGAAGATCGGCAGCGAGTTGATGAAGGTTGTCGCGAAGGATCCCAAGCTCAAAGCGGACATGGCTGAGTTGCAACGCATGCCCATGACCGCTGAAGTCAAAAGCCGCCGCCTTGCCCTGGTTGACAAGGCGATCCAAACCCATCTTCCCAACATCGCGCGCGCACAGCTGAAAGCGGCCGGCGTGCAGCTGATGCGCAGCCAGGAAGACAAACTCAAGAAAATTGACGCGCAGAAGAACGCCTCACGGTCGGAGCCGAAAGGCTCTGCTGCCACCGCCTCGCCCAACACCGCGCCGCCTTCAGAAGAAGCGGCCTGGAAGCAGGCGACGGAGCACTGGCAGAAGACCAATCCGGGACGGCCAGTGGACCGCGACGCGAAGAATGCGATCGCGCTCTTGTCCATCCGTCTCCAGACAGGCCAACCCCTAGCGTGAACCTCCCGCGAACCTAACGCTCCATCTCTCGAGAGGAAACGATGGCTATCGGAACAGCTACAAACACACAGCAGCTTCAGTTGGAGGCGGTGAACAAGACCGTTCGCCGGCTGATCAATGAGGAGTCGGAGCTCGACAGCAGGATCAGCGAGCGCGGCACTGTCACCAAGGTCTCGCTGCGCAGCTTCCGCGTGCGCTTCAAGATCGCCAACCCCGGCAACGTGGCCATGTTCAACCTGGACGGCGGCACCATCCCGTCCGGCGGACTGAGCCAGTGGGATCAGGGCACGGTCACGCCGCTCGCCTGGATCATTCCGGTCGAGTACTCGCGCCTGGCCGACATCATCGGCTCGAGCGGCTCGGCAGTGGTGACGGAGAGTCCGGTCGACACCACGCTCACCGACGTCGCGCGGCAGATGGCGATTGTGCGCGACCAGTTCCTGCAGACCTCGGGTGACGGTCACATCGCGACTGTCGACGCGGCCTACGCGGGCGGCGGCGCGAACCCGATCCTGCTTTCGAACAACCCGGCCGGCTCCGGGCTGTTGGGCGGCGCCTTCGGCGCTCGTCTGATCAGCCCGCAGCAGCAGGTGCAGGTGATGAGCCCGGCTTACGCGCTGCGTGGTGTTTGCACGGTGTCGACGGTGGCGAACAAGCTCGGCGGCGTGCAGTCGATCACCGTCGATGCGGTTCCGGCGGGTACAGTGGCGGGCGACTTCATCATGGTTGCCGGCGTGGCGGCGGGTACACCGAACTTCGTGTTCGGTATTCCCTACTTCCACAACACTGCGACCTCGGGCACATACCTGGGCATCTCGCGTGCGAATCCCTACGTCGTCGCCAACGGCGTGAACGCGAACGGTGCGCAGATCACGCTGCCCGCACTGCGTGCCTCCATGAACCGGGTGATTCAGTCGCTCGGCTCAGAAGCAATCGCCAACCAGTTCTGGCACACGCACATCGCGCAGGGCCAGGCCTACGAAGAGATGGGCTTCGCGAAACAACAGATCACGATGTCCGACGGCAAGATGCCGGGCTTCGATGGCCTGTCGCGTCGCAGCTCCGATCTCCGGGTCGGCGGCCGCGAAGTGCTGCTCACGAACCATGCCGACATCACCCGCTGGGACTTTATGGATCCGGGCGCGTGGCTGAAGGTCGTCTGGGGCAACACGCCGCAGTGGTTCAAGAACAAGAGCGGCCAGTGGGTCTTCCAGGTCATGGATCCCTCCACCGGCAACCCGACTGCGAACGAGTTGTGCGCCTACTACGACGCGCGGCAGTACGCGGTCGACAATCCGCAGGCTATCTCGTCTGTGACCACGGCCAAGATCCCGGTCTTCAACTAGAACCGGGCGTTCTACCTCCGATTGCCAGAGCCGGGCTTCACCGCCCGGCTCTGCTTTTTCACCAAGAGAGCCTATGAGTTCCTTCATCATCGAAAAAAACCCGATTCCGACCCACATCCAGGGATTCCTGACGCGCTACGGCGGCAAGAATCCGTATGGCCGTCCGCAATGGCGCATCGTTGTCGCCTCAGACGTCTTCGTGCGTGAAGCCGGTGTCTATCGCGACTGGCCAGAAGGCTTGACGACAGCGGAAAAGGGCGGATTCAACTTCCAGGCGACCGACGAAGAGGTCGCAGTCTCGATTGCCGGGAAAACGCTTGAGGAATTGGGCGAGCAGCCGAACTGGGCAGCGATTCGTTACGAGAATCGGCCGCTCCGCACCGTCACGGAGACGCGTGACAACCCACGTTACCCCGGCATTCAGGGCTGGGTGGTCGAGAAGTGGTTTCCGGCTTCGAAATATGGGTCTCCGCACCAGTGGTACGGCTACGTGGCCATCGACGGGAAGACGCCGATGCTCGGGCCATATCCCCACGAGGGCGATTACGAGTTGATCTATGGACCGTTTCCACGGGTGCCATCGATCGCTCAGCTCCAGTTATGGGTTTCTTCCTACGCTCGGCAGCGCGACGAGATGAAATCGGCGGGAACGCCGGAGTCGCGCGCGATTGAGTACACACAGCGCCGGCTCGATGAAGAGCAGGAGCAGTGGGAGCGCAGGCGACATGAATACCAGTACATGATGGCGACCGACTGGAAGTCGATTGCCACAAACGGAGCTCTCGGCATGAGCCGCCACCGCCAGGAGTTGGCCGCGCGGTGCGGCATCACCGAACACATCGGCCTTTTGAACGGCTGAAGGAGATATGCAGATGTCAACAGCAGCGTTGGTCACCACAGAAGAACAGCGGCAGGTACTTGAAGAGACGCTCGGCCCGAATCCGTTTCGTCCATCGAAATCCGCTGCAAAGAGCAAGGGCGAGCGCTGGACAGCAGCGCAGCGCGCAGAGAAAGAGCAGATCCTGAACGAGCTCGGCCGCGTGAAACCATGCGTGATCGTGAACTTCAACCCATTCATGCTGAAGGTCAACGGCGGCATGCTGTTCAAGGGCGCGATCCCGGCATGCCCGGTCGGCGAGCCTTACCGCGCGCACGTGCTGACCGAGGCACGCTGGATGACGGTCGACAAAGGCTGTGGGCTGGACAACATCGAGCAGTTCGATCCTGTTCCCTACGTGCCTGCGCATCTGGCTACCGAGTACATGCGTGAGTACGTGAATGAGCGCCAGACCGGCGGCGTGCTCATCTTCATGGGCTCGAGCGTGCCCAAGGACCTCAACGTCGAAGTGGATGTTCCGGTGCAGCGGCCGGGCGGCGATGGGCCTAACTATCTCGGTTACGAGAAGCGCAACCTGAAGCAGATGTGGGACGAGACGATCGGCCGCCAGAATCAGCAGATCCTGAAGGTCATCGAGGACAACAACACCTTCTACGAAGATCCGGAGATGCGCAAGAACATCACCGATGTTTCCCGGGCCTATGTGCGGCTGGCGGTGACTCGCGGCATCCTCAAGCCGGAAGACCGGCCGCGCTGGGTGCTCAGTCACGACACGCTGAAGGAGTCGAAAGAAGAGCCGTGCCCGGCATGCGGCGCCACACCGCTGCCCGGCGCTGCGGTCTGCGTGAACTGCGGCGATTACGTCTTCGACCGCCTGAAAGCCTTCCGCGCCGGCGTGATCGACATCGAGCATCGGTCGATGGCCGACGCCACGGATGCCGAGTGGAAGGAAATTCAGAACATCCAGAAGCGCCGTGATCGGATCAAGGCGCAGCGGGAAGGCAAAGCCTAGATGTTCATGACGCGCGGAGAGGTCAAGGCCCGCATTCGCAGCCTGGTGGATGACGTCCAGGCATCGTATACCGACGATGCCTTCTTGGATCCGCTCGTCCAGCAGGAATATGAGGCGGCGGCCAGCGAGCTCGAAGAGACGAAGAGTCCCTTTGACGAGCAGGTAGTCGTAGTGCCGAATATTGCGGCTGCGACCGCCGACCTCTCCGCGTTTCAGGCTGCGGGCAAACCGCTCGAGACGATGGTGCTGCCGGAGCGCATCGATTGGAAGCCGCAGGGACAGCCGGACTTCATGTACCGGCTGCTGCCCGGCCCAAAGGACATGCTGCCGGACCTGCCCGCGTTTCAAGCGCCGGTGGCGTGGGAGTGGCGCGAAGAAATCATCTACTTCACGCCATCGACCATGGTCATCGATCTGCGGATCCGCGGCGAGTTCGATGTGCCAAAGCTGCGGGATGACGGGATGCAGCTCACGCTGCACAAGCGCATCGGCTATGTCGTTGCGTTCCGGGTGGCGGCGTTGATTGCGAAGGTGCGCGGCAACCAGCAGTGGATTCAGGATTACGCGGCCGATGCCCAGAAGGGTATGGACGAAATCGCAGAGCAGATGACGCGCGCCGAACAGGGCAAGGTGCGGCGCATCGGCAGGATGACGCGCCGCAACGGGACGCGCGGACGATTCAACTACTAACTACGAGACGAGGAGTCAAAAATGGCAATCGCATCCAGCATTCAGGAAGAACACAAGACACTCACCAGCTTTTTGGTATGGCTGGCACTGACTTTCTCTGGCAGCTATGTCGTAGGCGGCGACACGCTCGACCTCACCGCTGTCACCAATCCCAATGGCTTCGACATCGAAGGCTTCTTCGAGTTGCCCAAGTCCATCGGCGTGTTCTCGGAGAATATGGGCGGTTATTACTGCCAGATTATTCCCGGCGCCACGCTACAGACCTACAAGATCATGGTCTTTGCTCCAGGTGGCGCGCAGCTCGGCGCCGTGACGTACGCGAGCGTCGGGCTTACTGCCGCCGGCATAGCAACGCTGCTCGCAACTCGCCGGGCGATGTAATGCAGATGCAAGCGGTGAAGTCCAGCATGATCACCCATGCTGGCTTTGACGAGTCGACCGGCACGCTGGCTCTGCGCTTCTCTTCAGGCAGGGAGTATCACCACACCGGCGTGCCGAAAGCAAAGTTCGACGGATTGATTGCGGCGCCCAGCGCGGGCAAGTTCTATAACGAGCATGTCCGCGGCAAGCACCCGTTCACAGTGCGCGAAAGAAAACCATAAACTTTTCTGGATACCAGCCCACCCCATTTCAGCGCTTCAACGGCTACGTCGATGTAGAGGACGCCACCTCTCTGCCTATGGGAGCGGCTGTTGTCTGCAAGAATGCCCGGTTCGACATGACATCTGTCGGCACACGCTGGGGCATTCAGCAGGCGATGAAGGGTCCCAATAACAAGCCCATCACCGGACTGCTGTCGCTGATCTACACGCCGGAGAATCCCGGCGAAGTGCTCTTCCAGCGGCCGATGATCTTCGACACCACGGGCACCGTGTTTGTCGAGAATCCCGTGGGAAGCGGGCGTCTGGTGCCGGTCGCAGGCGTTAACATCACGCCGCCAGCGGGCGCGCACATGGTGGGCACCGAGGTTTACAACCGCGCGGTGCTGGCCTTCAGCGATCTGAAGAAGCCGCTCGGTCCCATGGGCATCTACTCGCTAAGCAGCGGATCCTTCTTCCCCTACGGACAGAAGCCGCTAGGCTTCAACTGGACGAAGAACCTGGGCTGCGTCGTTGGCGAGTACTGCACGCCGGCGGCAACTGCCGGGAACGGGCACCTCTATCGCTGCATCCAGGCTGGCACTACCGGAAACGCTGAACCGGTGTGGCCGCTGATAGCTGGCGGCACCGTGAATGACGGATCGGTCATCTGGCAGGAAAGCACGCCGGTGGTCACTGCGGTGGCCGGCGGCAATGTCGACCTGAATCCTGCGGGAACGACGCGCTATATCGCGCTCAGCTTCGAGAATGAAACAGGCAACCTGAGCGGGATTCGCCAGGGCGCGATCCTCTCTATCCAGATTCCGACGGCTGGCAACAAAATCCAGATCAGCAACCTCCCGATTGGACCGCCGAATGTGACGGCGCGCGCCATCGGGCCTTCGATTGCGAACGGGAGCGTGGCCGGACCTTTCTTTTATATCGCGAACGCAACCGTCTCGGCCGGCATTGCGATGTCATCGACGATCGTGCCGGACAATGTGACGACCACGGTCACAATCGACTTTACCGACCAGTTCCTGCAGGCCAACACCTCGACGACGCTCACTGATCGATTCCGCGTCGAAGCGGTGCCGCCCGCAGTCGATGCCTATTACTCCCCAACGTACGATCGCGTGATCCTGACCGGAGTGGATGGGCTGGGCAGTGCGCACCTGATCTCGCTGGCAGCGGATTCGGAGAGCTTCTACGGCGACACCGGCGCACTGCAGGTGGGCAATGGCGATGGACAGCGTACGGTCTGCTCTCGCGAGTTTCAGGGCACGCTCTATTCGTTGAAAGAGCGTGCCGGGTACGTGATCACGCCGCTGGCGACTGACCCCAGCAGCTGGAGCGTGCAGCAGCGCTGGCATGGCTCCGGACCATGCGGACCGCGCGCTGTCGACGTCTGTACGGAGTTCCTGTTCTACGTGCACCGCAGCGGCATTTACGTGCTCGATGGAAGCGGCGTGCCTCATCGCATCACGGACGAGCTGCCGGTGTACTGGGGCCAGGTGAACTGGGACGCCCAGCAGACGATCTGGGTCTGCATCGACGAAGAGCAGAAGGAAGTGCGCATCGGGCTGCCGATCGGCGGTGCTGTGACGCCGAACCAGGTGCTCACGATGAACTATCGCGAGGGCACGGCCTCGCCAATCAAGTTCACCGCGTACGAAGGCACAGAGACAGCACCAGCGCCGGCGCGCAAGTGGTCGATCGATGATCTGGCTGCGAATCTGGCCATCCGCTGCGAGCGCCAGCTTCCCGTGAATGCATCGCCCTTCGGAGCGTTTCGCCAATCGCAGGTTCTGCTGGCCTCGTCGTCGCCGGATGGCACCGTACAGGCGATCACGCCCGGCGTCTACAACGACAACGCTGCAGGCATCGACTTCCAATACGAATCCTCTTGCCCAGGCCAGCTGATGCCGGTGCAGATGCTGGGCGGGGTCGAGATCAACGCGATCGGCCAAGGACTGCTCGATGTCTCCGTGATGGTGATGCGCACGATGAAGACATCGCCTGGGCAGGCCATGGAAGGGCCGCCGATGGAGACCAACGAGATCAAGTTGCCATCATTCGCGCTGACGCCGCAGAACTTCCAGGCATATTCAGCGGGCGCCCGTGGCCAGAACGAGCGGTTCCGCCTGCGCTTCACCAACGGAAAAAGGCCTGACCACTGGGCCAGCGTGAAGTCGGCGGCGCTCTATACACGACAGATCTTCAGCGCAAGGACGAATAGCTGATGGCGATCCAACTCTCGCAGGCGCAAATCAATGCAGCAGCCGGCGGGGGAAATGCGCTCAGAGAAACGCTGTCTGCGATGCGCGATGAAATCTCCGCTATCAACACGCATGTCGGGCGGTCGATGCTGCGGAAAGTGGACGTCAATCTGCCGACGCAGGTAGCCACACCGCCGGTGGCGCAGTTCGCGGTGACCGGAGAGCATGGCGTCTACCACGTGGCCATCACGAATCCGCAGAATCAGACGAGCATCATTCCCGGCCAGGTTGGGACGGTGCAGAACCAGAACTCGCCGAACTCGACGCTCTATCACGAGATTTCATCGTCGCCGGTGCCCGATTTCAGCAGCGGCGTGACGGTCTATCCGATCACGAGCAACACGCACACCAACATCTCGCTTCCCGGGGTGACGCTTTACTGGCGGTTGCGCTCGAGTTACGACGGTTCGACCTGGAATGCCTATAGCGTGCTGAATGCGGCGGTGTATTCGAATCTGGTCGGTTCGGACATCACGACGCCGAATGTGCCGCTGAATCAGACGAACTTCGCGACAGTGGATTCAGTTGCGGCCGGCGGAACGGCTTCTGTACGCGTCTACGGGCCGGGCGGCCTCGGGACGGGCTACACGCGGCAGGTGGGCACGCATACGATTCCGCGGCCGAGCGGCACCATCGTGGGACTGCCGTATGGCGCTGACAAATTCGTAGCCTACGACGGCACGCAATTCCAGGTGACCAACACGCTGGCTACGGTGCTGCCCGACACCTGGGAGCCGGTCGGGAAGGTATCGATTATCGCAAACGGCGGCGGGCTGGTGCTGCCGGTGATTCATGGCGTAGTGGTCAGCGGATCGATCGTCGGCTACCAGATCATCAATCCCGGCAACGGCCTGACAGCTCCGCCGATCCTGACGATCACGGATGCAACCGGAAGCGGCGCGACCGCAACCTGCCAGATCTCGGCCGGCCAGGTAACGCAGGTCACACCCGGCAATGTTGGAACGCTCTACTCGAGCACGCCGACAGTGACGCCCAGCGGCGGCGTGAGCGCGGGCAATGCGGGCGGCGGCGGTGCAGTTGGCGGCAACGGGGGAAGGCTTACCAATGTATGAAGTGGCTGAGGAATTCGTGGACACACGAAGTGGTTTCCACGTGGTGCGTCTGCGCCGAGACACGGACGGTCATGAGCACCTCGTACAGGTTGCCATCGGCCACAGTGCTTGCCCGGCTTGTGGATCTGTACGAGCAAGCATGGGGAGAGAAGTTGATCCAAAGCAAGTCGTGGCAGATGTGATCGCGGATCTCGAGGCGAGCCACGCCGCGATGCTGGCCTATGCCGAAAAGCATGGCGTGAAGGTGGCGCGCTGATGCTGGTCAGCTATGGGGCACATGGACCGTTCACGATGGAGCAGATGATGGCGCTCTTTCGCTGGGCGAGCGAGCAGCCGGATGCCTCATGGAAACCGCTGCCGGCACCGGAGCGTCATGTGCTGGCGCGGCCTGCCGGCTTCGACGCCATGGGGCCCTGGAAAGACGACAGCATCGCGCTGGTATGGGGTCCGGTAGCCGACATCATCCAGTGCAGCGGCGTTGCCTTCGACGCGTGGATGGACATTCCGGATGCGCAAGATTGAGCTTCGCAATGCCCGGCCGGAAGACTGGCCGGAGATTCAGAGACTTCACCATGAACAGAATGCAAAGTGGGGCATCGCATACGAGGCACCGCAGCCCGGTCGGCACATCGCCGCTGCGCTCGTGGGCGAGGACCGCTCAGGAAAGATCGTGCAGGCCGTGATCGTAGAGCGGGTTGCCGAGATGTGTTTATACGGATTTGATCCCAAGGCGACCGCCAACTCGCGGCGCGACATCCACGGGTTGCGCTATCTGCTCGAGATGCAAGGCTACCGCTGGATGCACTGTTTAGTCCCGAGCTTCCTTCGAGAGGCCATATCCAAGCCATTGCGGAAGGCGGGATTTATCGACCGCACGCATGAGCTTGCCACCTTCACTATCGAAGTGCCATCAGGAGACTGCCGGTGAGCCGCTCGCAG
>JBJMGC010000101.1:0-9109 GCA_045808105.1 Acidobacteriaceae bacterium
ACATCCTGCGAATTTATCTATTACAGACGCTGCTGCTGGGGCTGGCCGGCGGGCTGGTGGGTGTGGCGGCCGGCTTCGGTGTGGAATGGACGATCCCGCTGCTGGCGGCGAAGCTGCTGCCTATCGAGCCCACGTTGCGTTTACCGGTGCGCGCGGGATTTGCGGGCTTGGGCACTGGGATGCTGACGACGCTGCTTTTCTGTTTGCCACCATTGCTCGATATCCGCCGAATCAAACCAAATCTGGTTCTACGTCGCCAGGTCGAGACGCAGCCAGAGACCACTCTCGCAGAGCGCTGGCAGCGGCGACGCATGCAGTGGATCGCAACGGCGATCATCCTGCTTGCGCTGGCTGGAATTGCCGCGGGTCTTACCAGTTCGCTGATCATTGCGGCTTGGTTTACGACAGCGCTGGTCGGGCTGCTGCTCTTCATTACGCTGCTGGCGCGAACGCTGCTGCGCCTGTTGCGAACCACACTTGCACGCACTCGGCTCAGCTTGCCCTCTGCGGTGCGGCACGGATTGTCGAATCTCTATCGCCCGGGAAACCAGTCGATTGCCGTGCTGACAGCATTGGGCACGGGCATCATGCTGATCCTGACGGTATTCCTTATGCAGAACGCGGTGTTGCGTGATCTGCAGGAGACGCTCGGCAAAGGTCTGCCAAACATTTTCCTGATCGACATCGCGACCGACGAACTCGACGGTGTGGCTTCGTTGATCGCGAAGGAGCCGGGCGTGCATGGCGCAATGGAGCGTTTGCCGGTGGTAGCGGGACGGCTGAACGAGGTGAACGGCAAGAGCGGCGATGCATTGAAGCAGGAGAAAGTGCCGCGGCATCTGCTGCAATCGGTGAGCCTCACCTGGTCGGATACAGTGCCGGCGGGCGCGAAGGTGCACGTGGGCGCGTGGTGGAAGCCGGGAGATGAAGGCAAGGTTGCGGTCAGCGAAGGCCTTGCTCGCCGGATGCATGTAGGGGTTGGGTCGACACTGCTGTTCACAGTGCAGGAGCAGCGCATTCCTGTAACAGTGATGGCGCTTTACGCGAACGATGGGCAGCACGTCTTTGGACGCAGCGAGTTTATCCTCTCCCAGCGATCGCTAGCGCATTTCCCGGTGGTCTGGTACGGCGCTGTGCACGTGGACACGGCGCAAATCCCACAGATGCAGCGTGCGCTATTTGCTGCGTATCCTACCGTGACGGTCATCAACATCGCTGATCTGCTGGACACGGTGGCCGGGGTCGTTCACCAGGTCACGATCATCGTACGATTCCTCGCGGCGTTCTCGATTCTTTCGGGCCTGGTGATCCTGGCGTCCAGCGTTGCCAGCACTCGATTCCGCCGCATCCGCGAAGTGGTGGTGCTGAAGACGCTTGGCGCGCGTCGCGCACGGGTGGCTGCGGTATTCGGTGTCGAGTTCACGGTGCTGGGCCTGCTCGCAGGATGCGTAGGCGTGATCTTCGCCAACCTGCTTACTTTCATTCTGCTGCACCGGCTGGATGTGACGTTTCATTTGCAGTGGCCAGCTGCAGTAACGGCTGCAGCTGGCACTGCCTTGCTAGCCGTTATTACCGGGTGGCTCGCCAGCATTCGCATCCTCGGTCAGCGGCCGCTTGAAGTGCTCCGAGAGGAGTAGCCGGCCCAATTCGAGGGGGCTGGGTGGTCCTTCATTCGGCGGATTCTCGCCGCCGTCTTCGTCATCTCCGCCGAGGTCGGGATTGCGATCCATGGGTGCCCACATGCGCGCCATCAGCGGTACCAGGAAGAGCACCGCAAATACGGTCGTAACTGTACCGCCCACGACGACCCGCGCCAGCGGCTTCTGCGTTTGCGAGCCGATGCCGGAGGCGATGGCCGCAGGCAGCAATCCGAGACCAGCAGCCATGCAGGCCATCACGATGGGGCGCATTTCATCAATGGCTCCGAGAAAGACGCCGCGGTCGCGTCCGTGATCATGCTGCTGGTGACGTAGTCCGGTTAGAAACACAACGGTGCACAACGTGTTGAGGCCGAGCAGGGAAGTGAAGCCGACGGCGGCCGAAATGCTGAAGGATGTGTGGGTCAGCACCAGGGTAAAGATGCCGCCGATGGCGCCAAACGGAAGCGTGGCGAGCACAATCAGGGCATCGCGGAAGGACTGGAACAGCAAGTAGAGCAGCAGCAGAACGATGAGCAGCGAAATGGGCACGATAAACGCAAGCCGGTGCAGTTCCTTTTGCAGGCTGTCGTACTCACCGGCCCAGGTATAGGTGTAGCCGGCGGGCAGCTTAACCTGGCGGCCCAGGACGTCCTTCAGCTCTTCGATGGTGCTCTGTAGATCGCGGCCGCGCACGCTGAATTTGATCGGGATATATCGCCTGCCGCCTTCCCGGTAGATCATGAAAGCGCCGTTGCGCAGCGTGACGTTTGCCACGCTGCCGAGCGGGATCTGATTGCCGTCCGGCGTTGGCAGCAGAATCTTGCGGATGGCCTCCGGTGTGTTGCGGAACTGTGGAGTGAAGCGCACGGCGAAATCGAAGCGGCGCTCGCCTTCGATGATCTGCGTCACGGCAGCGCCGCCGACGGCCGCCTGCACGGCGGTGTTGATATCCGCCGCGGCGATGCCATAACGCGCGGCCTCTGCGCGATCGATAGAAATGAGCAGGCTGGGTTGGCCGCCAACATGGAAGACACCCACGTCCGTCACTCCGCGCACGTGCGTCATCAGCTGGTAGATCCGGTCGGCTGTGTTGGTGAGCGTGTCGAAATCATCGCCGAAGAGTTTGAGCGAGTTTTCGCCTTTAACGCCGGACATCGCTTCTTCCACGTTGTCCTGAATGTTTTGGGAGAAGTTGAAGTCGATGCCGGGATATCTCTGGAACTTTTTCTGAATGGCCGCGATCAGTTCTTCCTTCTTGCCATGGAACTGGGGCCGCCATTCGCCTGCCGGTTTCAGCTCGGCGAGAAACTCAGCGTTGTTGAAGGTGCTGACGTCTGTACCGTCGTCAGGCCGGCCCATCTGCGAGAGACACTGGCTGATTTCAGGAAAGCTGCGCAGTACGCTGCGAATCTGGTCGGCCAGCTCAGCGGACTGGGGAAACGCCATATCCTGCTGCATCGTCGCGCGAATCCATAGGTTGCCTTCTTCGAGCGCGGGCATGAACTCGCCGCCGATCTGCGTGAAGGCGAAAGCCGCACCTCCGAGCAGGATCAAGGCTACGATCCAGACCATGAGGGAACGTCTCAATGCAAACTGCAAAGCCCTTTCGTAGAGGCGACGGATGTTGCCGACGAGCCAGGTCTGTTTGTCCGAGACGTTTTTTGGCGAGGAGAGAAAGCACAACACCGGTGCGAAGAGAAATGCGTACAGCAGTGCCCCGATGAGGGCAAAACCATACGCCTGGGACATGGGAGCAAAGATTTTTCCCGGCACTCCCTGCATGGTGAAGAGCGGGATGAACGAGACCAGAATGATGAGAGTGGAGAAAATCACCGGCCGCGAACCGTCGGCGACCCCGGCAACGATCATGTCCGAGAGCGTCTCTCCCTGGTGGCGCCTGCTCAGCTTACGGTAGACATTTTCCAGAATGATGATCGATGCATCTACCAGAATGCCGAAATCGATAGCTCCGATGGAGATGAGGTTGGCCGAACTGCCCTCCAACACCATGAGGCTGAAGGCAAAGAGAAGCGCGAAGGGAATGGTGAGGGCGGCGATGGTGGTGATGCGGACATCGCCGAGCGTGATGTACAGAACGATGATGACGAGCACCATTCCCATCAGCACAATGTGCTGTACCGTCTCCGTCGTGCGGTTCACCAGCTTGCTGCGGTTATAGATAGTCTTGATCTGCATGCCTGGCGGCAGCAGATTGCCGGAGTTGAGCTCGTCGATCTTCTTACGCAGGGCTTTGAGCGCGGGGAGAGACTGCTCACCTTTTTGCATCAGAGCGATGCCTTCAACGATGTCCGGATTTTCGTTGAAGCCTACTTTGCCCAGCCGCGGCTGATGACTTTCCTTGACCGTCGCCACGTCGCGCAGCAGGATCGGCGTGCCGTTGTGCTCGGCCACGACGATATTGTTCATGTCTGCAAGTGACTTCAGCAGCCCGATGCCGCGCACGTTCACACTCTGGGTGCCCATTGTCAGATAGTTGCCACCGGCGTTCGCATTGCTGTTCTGGATGGCGCTGACGACCTGGGTCATGTTGACGCCCATGGCCAGGAGGCGGTTGGGATCGATCTCGGCCTGGTACTGGCGAGTGGTTCCACCGAAGGTGGCGACATCGATGATGCCGGGCACGGACTTGATCTGCCGCACAACGAACCAGTCCTGCTCAGCCTTCAACTCATTCAAGCTGTAGCCAGGTCCGATGAGCTGGTAGCGGTAGATCTCACCAACAGGCGATTCAGGAGAGAGCTGGGGCTGAAGACTATTCGGTAGCGTCAGCGATTGCAGACGATTCAGCGCTTCCTGCCGATCGATGAAATAGGAGGAGTTGAAATCGAAGTAAAGCTTGACGTCGCTGAGTCCGAAGATACTGATTGATCGGATCTCGGTGAGTTTGGGAGTGCCGTTCAGCACAGTCTCGACCGGGATTGTGACCTGCTGCTCCATCTCCTCGGCTGACCATGCCGGGTTCTGCGTAATGAACTCCACCATGGGTGGCGAAGGGTCGGGATATGCCTCAATGTCGAGCTGCGAGAAGGCAAACCCACCAGCGGCCAATGCCACAAGGAAGAGGATCAGGACAATGGTGCGGTACTGCAGCAGCGCTCGTGTGAGTCCCTGCATGGCTACTCCGACCCCGAGCCGCGCAGCAGTTCAGCGCCAGTGCTGACGACGTGATCGCCCTCATTCAGGCCACCGGTGACTTCTTCGTTGGTATCGTGGGCCTCGCCGACACGCACATCGCGGCGCACATATTTATTCTCGCCGGTTTGCACATAAACATAGGTGCTGACACCATCCCGGATGACGGCTGTTGCAGGAATCACAATAGCTTTCCGGCTCTGGTTCGTTACCGCCACAGTGGCGTACATCTGGGGTTTCAATTGATGATGCGGATTCGGCAACACCACGCGAACTTTCAGCGTGAGGGTCTGCGGATCCACCGCGTCCGAGATGTTGTCGACAACTCCGTGAAAGACAGTATCGGGATAACCATTGACATGGACCTCTACCGATTCGCCACGCCGGACTGCTTGAACGTCCCGGGGATAAAGATCGGCGAGAACCCATACATCACTGATGTTCGCGACGGTTGCGATCGGAGTCGCATTGTCCAACGAGCGTTGGAGCTCGCCGCTCGCAGTGCTGACGTCGAGCACAACCCCCTGAATCGGAGAGCGGATCGCGACCAGGTCTGTTGTGTCCGTCTCCTTGTAACCCAGGATGTGCAGCGTCTGGAGCGCACGGGCCAATTCGGCATGAGCTGCTTGATCCACAGCATTGAGATCATCGAAGTCCTTCTGTGCCATCACTTCATGCTGCAGAAGGTCGCGGCCGCGATTTAGCTGTAAGTCGGCGCGCGCCGATTCGATCTTCGCCTTCTCATAATCCGACCGCGCTTGTTGCAGATCGTTGCTTTGCAGCATGCCTACAATTTGTCCCTTTGCAACTTCCTGACCAGGCAGCACCTTGAGGGCGAGGACGCGACCGCTGATCGGCGGATAGATGTGCACCACAGTAGTGGGATTCGCCTGGATGCGCGCGGCAAGCGTCAGCGCATCGTGCACGGGCTCGACGTGCGCAACGACAGTGTCGAAAACACGATACTGAGGAGCCGGGGTATCGGAGGCATCCGCAGGTTTGTGGCTCTCGCAGCCGCTGAAAAGAAGAAGAAGGGCCGACGCCGCGGCAAGAAGAGTGCAAAGTCGCAAGGGTCTCATGGGACGATCTCCGTGGCCGCAGCAAAGCTGAGCTGATGCAGGCTGATCCACACCTGCACGTTCGCGTTCAGCGCATTCAGGTTCACCTGGCGGTAGTCCTGCAACGCGCTCAGGTAGTCGAGCAGCGTTGTGCCGCCGTGGCGATAGCTGTACTCGAGGTTGTCGCGCACCTCGTGCGCCTCTTGCAGGTAATGTCCGTTGTAGCGGTGGGCCAGCAAGAGTGCATCCTCATACGCTGCCCACGCCTGGTCCACATCAGAGACAACCTGGTTGCGCGCGGCCGTCTCTGCAAAGCGGCTGGACTGCGCCTCGTATTTCGTGCGGGCCTTCTCACCCTGATTGCGATCGAAGATGCGCAGTGGAATACCAATCTGAAAACCAGCAGAGTTTGCTGTGCCCGCGCGATCGTACTCGCCTTCAATGGTCGGATCGGTGGTGCCTTGCGCATACGCGAGCTTCACATTCGCATCGGCTACCCGAACTGATTGCTGCGCGGCCAAATAATCCGGCCGTGCCAGCAGCGCCTTCTGCTCAGTATCCGGAAGCGTTGCGGTAACGGCTGGAGGAGTGAGCGAGCCGGTGATGTCGAAATCCGTTCGAGGACGGTCGTACCCGAGCAAAGTTTGCAACTGCTCCGATGCTTGAATGAGATTCGTGTGCGCGTTGTCGTAGTCGGATTCGAATTGGGCCAGCTGCAGATCGAGCCGCTTGAAATCGGTCGCACTCATATCGCCAACGCGCAACCGTTCGCGGTTCAGGTCGAGCGTCTTGCGGTAGTCGTCCAGATTCTGCTTGGCCAGATCAAATGCGCCTTTCGCACCGAGCATTTCGGTGAATGCGGTTTTGACCGCCAGCACGACCTGCCGCTCCTGATCGGCGTACTGGCTGCGCGTTACATCTGTAGTGGAGCGTGCCGCATCGAGGCGCCAGCGGCGTTTCTGTCCGCGTTCAAAGAGCCGGGAGACCTGGCCGGAATAAAAATATGGATTGTTTGAATTGGCCGCAAGCGAGACGTCTGAGCCGGTGAGGTTGAAATTCGGATTCGCGCGAAGCCCGGCGGTGATCTCCGACTGCTTGGTGGCGGTGACATGGGCTTGTGCCGACAAAAGAGAGGGGTTCTGCTGGCGAGCAAGGTCCACTGCCTGCTGCATGGAGAGCGCGGCAGGGGTCTGTGCGCGGCCTGCGCTGGCGATCAGCAGCAGCAGGACGGAGGACCAGCGGCTTGCCAGAAATAGGGCTCCGCGCGCCCGCTGCAATGCGGGTGGGGAACTCGATTCAGCTTTGAACAAATGCACCTCTACGGACGATCGTTGCCGCGATTTACAGGTCGCGGATTAGAGATCACGAGATAGGAAAAGGATTCGACAGACGGCGTGACAGGATCGATTTGTCGGCGATGTACTGCGAGTGGACTAGAGCGCCACGGGCGGGGGGCGCGAGTCGAGCGGCAACCGGTTTCCTGTAAGCTGGATGGTCAATTGAGCCTCCTGCTCGACAGGACGACTGGGCCCACTGTGCAGCAAGAGGGCCACAGCATCCATCCACGCCATGGTGGATGGGAGAAGCGCCGCCGTAGGCTGGGAACCATCAAAGGGATCGTGCAGGCGAAGCGCCCGTTCAGCATCGCTCGGAGCGGTGCACACGGCAATATCGTCAGACAGTGAGATGACCGGCAGAAGCAGGATCACCAGCATCAGAACCGCGGTGAACTGCAGCCGCCGAGATGGCAGGAGTCCGTCTGTTATGGATGTGCGCGTGCCCCACACATGCGTCGACCACGCCGCGATCAGCGATAAACCGAGAAGCAGCCACACGCAATTGAGAAGGATCTCCACGCCTGATCGTGATTGTAATTGAAGCAGGAGCCTGCACAAGTTCGACGACCCTTAGTAAGCTGTAACAAAAGAGTTAGCAGAGACGTAGGATTGACCTTGCGCGCCACTACTCTTATGATTGATGGAGGCGCGCTGGACGGCGCGATCTATCCTGCACTGCCCCCTCGTTCAATGGTAGGACAGCTGCCTCTGGAGCAGCATATCGGGGTTCGAATCCCTGGGGGGCAACCAAACCAGTACTTCCCCGCGCCTCTCTGAGGTCCCTCGTTCAATCAAATAATCTATAGAAAAACCTCCATTTTGTTGCGATTTTGAGTTCATAGGCGTTCGCAGAAGTGCGCGAGGAGCCATTGAAAATCCGGGGTACTCGAGATCCTCTCTGCGCGGGAGCTCTCCATCCCGGAGTTCGGAACGGTCCGAGCACGCAGCATTCCTTTTGTTGTGCTGACAGCAATGAGAAGCGGGCGGCTCGGCGACCCGATCCGGCGCCGTAGTCTCTATGTTCGGGTGGACCATCCAACACCGGAGCGCGAGGCGGAAATCATCGCAAGTAGAACTCCCGGCGCGAGCCACGCGTTTCACAACCGCATTGCGGGTATTGGACGAGGGTTCCGTAACTACTCGCTCCAAAAACCACCATCGGTCTCGGAGATGATCAATCTCGCGAATGTCCTGGAACTGCTGGGTACTGAAGAGGTCACCGAAGAGATCCGCGACGTGCTCCTGCCGTTCCTCATGAAGACGGACAAGGACCGCCGTCACCTGATGCTGCGCTCCGGATTCCAGCACTTGCTGGATGACGGCCAACTCTATCCCGGTCAGATCCAGAACCTCAAGACCGGAGATCTAGCGTGAGAGGGCTCGTGGTTCTTGGTGCGCTGCTCGCAATCCCATCGTTGTTCGGCGTGACGGAGTCGGCCCAGACGCGTGCGATAGTCAGGCACTATGCAGCCCACCGCAACGTGCCGCAGGCGCTGATCTCGGCACTCATTGACGTGGAATCGGCGTGGAACTCACGGGCTGTCTCGGACAAGGGATGCAGCTGATGCCGCAGACGGCATTGTCCATCTCCAGAACGATCTTTCCGTAGGCGCATCGTACACAACCACCAAAAAGATCACCTTCAATCTTGAATATCACCTGCACCAGGCAGGCTTCCCCCGGCAGGACTGGAATAACTGGTTCAGTATCGGCCGAGGGCAACCAAGCACGTCCCAGATCGCTAGGGAACTTTGGTACATCCGCGCATATGCACTGGATCAGCAACTGCCGCTCGCGAGGCGTGAAATGCCAAGTTGTTCGGCCGGGTCGCGAGTCGATGGGAGCCGTTCTGCTGCGGGAAGGCTTCCAGACAAAATCGCCTTCCGCAGACCGGCATATAGGTCTCGGGAGAGCGGCTCGC
>JBJMGC010000102.1:0-12167 GCA_045808105.1 Acidobacteriaceae bacterium
AAGGAGCTGAAACGCGTCGCCGAGCTGATCAATCGCACAAACCAGTTCAATATGTGCGCCAGCCGCACCACACTCGCAGAAGTGACCGCATGGTACGACGGCAATTCCCATAGCGTTCTCGTCGTCAACGCGCGCGATAAGTTTGGCAGCATGGGCACCGTGTGCGTGGCGGTTACGCGGGGAACAGAAGACCGCGTTGAAATTCCTGTCTTCGTGCTGAGCTGCCGCGTCTTTGGCTACGGAGTGGAGACTGCGCTGCTGAACCATGTCAAACGCAGCGCGGGATTTCCTGGGCGAGGCAAGCAAGTGGTCGGCCGCTATATCGCCACCGCCTTCAACGAGCCGTGCCGCGATACTTACGCACGCCACGGCTTCACAGAGGACGGCGAGAGATGGGTCTACCAAGGCGGAGATGTCATCCAGGATCCGGAGTGGCTGATGGTGGACGCTGAGGCTGAAGCCGTCGCTTAACCGCGCGCGATCAATTCGCGCTTTTTAAAGATGTCTTCACCACAGTGGCCTTATGCTGCTTGCCGCTGGAGTCGAGGATAAACATCTTGTCCCGCTTCACCGCGAATTGAACCGGCTGCCCTAGATCGACGTCGGCCGCCTTCGACCAGGGAAACAGCAGATGCTCGCTGCCGACGTACACAACGTTGCCGCTCTCGATCGTGTAGACCTGATAATTTTCAAAGTTGTCTGATTTCGTCGAGGTGCTATTCGACGAGTAGTCGGTTTTGTTTCCGCGATCCTTTGCAGTAGCGTCAGTATTGTGGGTGGTCGTACTTCCCTCTTTGACCTTCTGCCTCTCCATCGCGGTCAGCGTGCCATGCTGCCACTTCAGATCGTCCGCTGCTTTGGTTGTCACCACTGCGAGAAGGCAAATCGCCAGTGCCAAAACTCTCCGTCTCATGGGTTCCCCTTTCGTTCTTGCAGAATCTGGGGGAATGATACTGGCTAGGAGGTCGGCTACCTGATTAGATGTGGCAAAATCCGTAACCGACGCTGAGCCAATCTATGGCGGAGAGAGTGGGATTCGAACCCACGTTACCCGTTAGAGTAAACACGCTTTCCAAGCGTGCGCCTTCAGCCACTCGGCCATCTCTCCAGCGCCTGATCAGGATAGCATCTGCCAGATGCTTCAGGATGCTCGGACTCTCCCCGCCTGCGACTCTGCTAATCCGCGATTCCGGGCCGCGGCGGATCAACGCCCAGCGCCGTTGCGAGCGAAACCAGGTGGTCCTGCTCGTCGACAAGAATTGTGCGAATGGTCTCGCTGAGCGCATATTCGTTCAGCTCCTCAGCCTGCTTCAGGCGGCGGCGATATTGACGGATCGTCTCGTTTTCATTTTCGAGATCGAAGCGCAGCATCTCTTCTGCCTTGTCGGAGGTCTTCACCGGCTTCGGCTGGACTGTGGGCATCCCTCCCAGATAGTCGATCGCATTGGAGATCTTCAGCGCGTGCGCAAGCTCTTCCGTGGCGTGGACGGCCAGCTCGTCTGCAATGTTCATGTAGGCTGCACCCTTCAACACCTGCGAATAGTTCACGTAAGAGATGATGGCTTGATACTCGCGGGCCAGATCCTCGTTCAGGTAGTCGATCAACTGCTTGCGATCCAATGAGTTCGCATTCGCGTTTGGCATTCTTTCTCCCTAAACAACATATGAACAATAACTACGGTGAATGGATGATAATGGAGATGTTGCCGTTGCAACGTCGCATGCAGCAGCCCATGCACCCTTCGTCCCGCCCCATACGTCTATCCATCACCATGGTACGCACTGTTCTGCTTTGTTGCTTGCTGCCCCTGCCCGCGCTTGCGCAGAGCAAATCCGATACTCCGCCTGCGCCGCCGAAGAGCGGAATGACAGTCACTGTTCCAGTGCTCGTCCGGGAAAAGAAGGGCCAGCCGGTCGCGAACCCGAGCAAAGATGATCTCGCCTTGAGTGAGGATGGCGCGGCGCAGAACGTACTGACACTCGCCCCCGCCTCCGGGCAGCCGCTCGTCTTCGGCCTCGTCGTAGATACCAGCCGGAGCCAGCGTGGAGCAACAGCGGAAGAAAAGGCCGCCAGCACGGAATTTATCAACGCGATGATGAAATCGGCTCAGGATCGCGGGTTCGTGGTGCATTTCGATCGTGAGGTGGAGCTGCTGCAGGATTTGACCGCCGACAAGGAGAAACTGCAGCAGGGCGCCAGTTTGCTCGATTCTCCGGAACCTAATCCCGCAGGCGATGCGTCAACACGCGGTTCGCAATCGCTGCTTTACGATTCCATCTATCTCGCCACAAATGAGATCACCGGCAAACAGAATGGGCGCAAAGTGCTTGTGCTCTTCTCGAATGGCATCGACCAGGGCAGCAAGGAGTCTCTGCGGACGGCCATCGACACCGCCCAGAAGACCGGCACCATCATTTATGCCGTTTATGTAAAAGGCGAAATAGACAAGGCTCAAAAGAAAATCGACCAGGAGCGCGATCCGAACCGCCGCGACCCGATGAATTATCCAGGGGGAGGATATCCCGGAGGAGGCTACCCCGGCGGCTATCCGGGAGGGTATCCCGGCAACTATCCAGGTGGTTATCCGGGCGGCTACCCCGGTCAGTATCCAGATGATTATCCGGGGGGCGGCTATCCAAATAGCGGTCAGCGCCGGCCGCAGCAGAGCGTCAAGGGAGACGGCAAGCGGGTGCTGGAGGATATCGCAACACCCACCGGCGGCCGCGTTTTCGAGCTTACGAAAAAAGAGAATGCAGCCGCGATTTTCGCCATGATTGAGGACGACCTCGCCCATCAGTCGGTGCTGACATTCAATCCAGACAAGGCCGGAGCCCGTCCCGGGTTTCACTCGCTCAAGCTCCAGAGCAAGAAACAAGATGCGGCGGTGGATGCGCCCGATGGCTTCTATGTGAAGGAGCCGGAATAGCCCTAGGCTGTTCGAAAATGAAGAGACCTGCCACGCAAGCCAGGTCTCTCCGCTCTACTCATCGTTTAACCGCTACTGCGCCGCTTCCTGCCGTGCATGCAGAAAGAGATCGACATTGTTCTTGTCCACTAATGTAGTGCCCGTATCAACGAATGCGGGGACGGGTGAGAAAGAGTCGGTCTCATAATCTTTATCGAGCTGCTTCAGGGGGTTCTCGTGCAATTCGACCACCTGCTTCAGACCGTAGTAAGCCATGGTGAAAGGCTTCTGGCCAATAGTTGCGTCGATCACGCCCTCCTTCACCAGGTTCAGGGTGGCCTCATCCACATCCATCGCCACCAGTTCGCGATCCTTCGCGTTCGCCCGTTTCAACGCTTCCGCGACGTCCTTGCCGGCTGATGCCTCCAGACAGACGAAGGCGTCAATCTTGTCCTTTCCCGTTTTGGCTACCATCGCCTGCGTATTGTCGAAGGCATTCCCCGAATCGCCTTTGATATTCACCACCTGAACGACATTGATGCCAGGGCTGCTGGAGAACGCGTCCTTATAACCCTTGAGGCGCTCGTCGAGGTTGGGCTGGCCGGGCATGCTGAAGAAGACCACGTTGCCCTTGCCATGCAGCTTCTCGACGACGCGCTGCCCTCCCAGGCGGCCCGCAGCCAGATTGTTGGTGCCGATGAAGTAGAGCCGGTGGCTGTTGGGAGAATCGGAATCAATCGTCAACACCGGGATGTTTGCGGCCATGGCCTTGTCAATCTCCGGCTGCATCAGGGCCGGATCTGCGACGGAGACGAGGATGCCGGCTGGCTTGCGGGCAATGACGGTCTCAAACTCCTGCACCTCGCCCTGCGGGTCAAAAGTGTCGGTGCCGCGCATCTCCGCCTTTATGCCGTATTGACTGGCTCCTTTCATCAAGCCATTGTTTGCTGCCTGCCAGTAGGGCAGTTTGATATTCGTGGCGACCAGATAATACTGATCGGAATAGCTGTGCTTGGCGCAACTACTGGTGGCCAGCAGACACGCCGTGCCCAATACCGCCAACGCCGTTGTGCGTAATGTCTTCTGCATCGCTTCCTCCCCAATGTGCTTCGCCGCACTCATCGCGGTGAAAAATTCCAACCTCGAAAGGGCTGATTGTACGCCGGGTCTTCTCTCTAACGAAAGTGAGCGCCGATTCAAGCACGTCTGTACACATCAGACGCGAACAGGCAGCCCTTGGACGCGCGAGCCAGTGGCGCGGAAGACGGCGTTCGCAATCGCCGGGGCAATGGCGATGATCGGCGTTTCACCGGCGCCGGCGGAGGGCAAATCCGGGCGGTTCACAAGATGAATTTCCAGCTCTGGCACATCGTCCAGCCGCGGTACCCGATACTCGCCGAACGAGGAGTTGCCGATCTGGCCATCTTCAAACTGCATCTCTTCCCGCAAAGCTGCACCGAGCCCCATGATGATGGCGCCCTGCACCTGCGCAAGCAGATTGGCCGGATTCACGATCGCGCCGCACTCAAAGGCCTCGCAAACGCGCCGCACCTTGATCGCACGCTGCTCCCGATCAATCTCAATTTCGACGCATGCCGCTACATAGGAGCCTTTCTCCGTCCCGCAGGCCAGCCCGACAGCGGTATTGGCATCTCTCCTGCCGGCGTGCTCCGGCCAATGAAATTGGCTTGCCGCAGCGTCCAGCACGGCGCGCAGACGCGGATTTTCCAGGTGAGAGCGCCGGAATTGAAGCGGATCGGCGCCCGCCATAGCGGCGAGCTCGTCCATGAACACTTCGCGTGCGAAGTTGTTCGCAGTCGCAGCCAGGCCACGGTACGAGCCGTGGCGCAACGGCGGTTTGGAAGGCACGAATTGGCAATTCTTTTTGCCAACAGCGTAAGGAGTGTCAACCGCGTTCGGACCGGAGTTGATGTTGACGAAATGCCAGGTTGCGATCTTGCCGTGCGGGTCGAGACTTGCTTCGGCGTCGATGACGCCCGCCGGGCGGAAATAGGCCCATGTGAATTCCTCTTGGCGTGTCCAGCGCAAGGAGACAGGCTTGCCCGCTGCGCGCGCGAGGCGCGCGGCCTCTACAGCGCATTCACCCGTGTGTTTGCCGCCGAATGCAGCGCCGAAATCGGGAATGACGACGCGCACCTGCTCTTCCGGCATGTGGAACGCGCGCGCCAACTCCATGCGTATCCCGAAAGGATTTTGTGAGCCGGTCCATACGGTCAGGCCCCCATCCTTCCACTCCGCAACCGCCGCTCGCGGCTCCAGCGGCGCATGCTGGATATACGGAACCTGATAGCTCCGCCGCAATGCCTTTGCATTCCTCAACTCGTTCGCAAAGGGATTCTGAGGCACTCCGCCTTCAGCGTTCTGTTTGAGATAGTCGAAGAGTCCCTCACTGGATGGCTGAGTGCCCGGAGGATTCTCCCATTTCGCGGTACCGGCGATCGCACCCAGTGCGCGTTCCGCGCGAAAACTGTTCGGCGCGGCCACCCCGACGAATAGATCGTCGCGCACGGCAGTCACGTCGGACATAGCCTTCGCCGGCGCAAGATCGATCGAGACCAGCTTCGCGCCAAAAGCGGGCGAGCGAAGAATCCTTCCATAAAGCATCCCGGGCCGCGCGATGTCGGACGGATATTGGTGTGCGCCCGTCACAAGGTCGTGCCCGGAAGGCCTGGGAACCGGCGTGCCCAGCACCTTCCATTCCTTTACCGGCTTGAGCGCGATCTCTGAGGGAACGGCCTGCTGGAACTGCTGCATCGCTCCGGCATTTCTGGCAAGTTCGGCATAACTGCACGAGCGATTGCTTGCCGTGTGGACCGCTTCGCCGTCCCGCATCTCCACCGCGGCTCGGTTGACCTTCCACTCTCCGCAGGCGAACTCGATCAGTAGATTGCGCGCTGCAGCCGCACCCCTCCGCACGGCCGGAACGGTGCGCGGCGTCGTGCCGCTTCCCGCGGTCATCCCGTCATCCGGAACCATGCCGGTGTCCGCGAGGATCATGTGCACACGGCTGGCTGAAACCCCTAGTTCCTCTGCTGCTGCTTGCGTCAGCTCCGCACGTGCGCCCTGGCCACCTTCTACCTTGCCGGCCAGAACCGTGATGCTTCCATCGGCGCCAAGATGAATGCGCGCCGCCAGGTTCGCCGCCCCGCTGCCAAGGAAGGGGTTCCTTGTCGGTTGTCCACTCTCTTTCTCCTGGGGCAGCCCGGGTAGAGATACGGCAATGAACAAGCCCGCCCCCAAGCTTTTCATGAAGCCACGGCGGCTCAGTCCGAAATCGTAGCCGACGTAGTCCAGGGAGGCGCCCTCGCTGGCCGCTTCCAAGGGAGGTATTTCGCACGACGGCATTTTCATACCCGAGCCTTTTGGGCACGCGCTGAACTTGTCAGCCGGCGAATGACATTGACGTATTTGGGATATACACCGCAACGGCAAATATGTTTTTGGAGCTCTTCACGATACTCTGCCTCGCCAGCCGCAGGGTTTTTCTTCATCACGGACGCGATGCCAAGGATCATCCCCGAAGTGCAATAGCCGCACTGGAATGCTCCTTCCGCAAGAAACGCTTCCTGCACCGGATGGAGCTTTTCGCCATTCGCCAGACCTTCGATCGTGATCACTGTTTGTTGGTCCACGCTGCCGATCGAGGTGAGACACGAGGGTGTGCTCTCGCCATTGATCAGCACCGTGCAAGCGCGGCATTCTCCCTCGCCACAGCCGTACTTCGTACCGGTAAGCTGTAAATCTTCGCGCAGCACTTGCAGCAGAGGCCGACCGGGATCGGTGGTTACGGTGCGCGACCTTCCGTTCAGCGTGAAGGTGATCTGGGCGTCCATGGACAGCCCCTCTCAGACATTCGACCCCAACCCTTAACGATGAACCCGACGCCCACCGACGGTCAACGCGGTCCAGGCGGGATGGACTGCCGGGCGCACATGCAGAAAGGGTGGGAGCCTTGCGGCGCCCACCCTCTGCGTAACGTCGTTGTTGGGTTGATTATGCCTGTTCGGCCATTCCGTCGCGGCCACCGAAGATGCGGCCGAGACCGAAACCAACCTGTGCGTTCTTTTTGGCGACCACAGCATCGGGCAGCGGCATGCCCTGCGCATCCGGCAGCATGTCCAGCCAACGCGGTGCGGCAGGCATGGGCATCTGGTCGCGTGGGGGCAGGTCAGCCTTCACCTCAACCGGCTTTGCCTCGGAGCGCATGTGGGCTTCCTTGCGCGAGGTGGGAACCGTCTGCTGGGCAGGCATGGGGATCTGGGCCTTCTCTACCCAACTGCCGATGGCGCTGACCACGCGCGCCGCACGCAGCCGCCGCGATCCGCCGACGCCATTGTCGCCGCCACGAAACAGTCCGAGGCTGCGCATGCCGTGTTCCGGATCCATCACCTCGAGCGACCACTCCCGTCCCGTTTTGGGTGTCAGCAGGAAGATCGCACGCAGGCTTTTGGGCGCGAGCTCGATGGTCCAGTTCGCATATTCGTCAGAGGCGCGCGGCATTAGCTCGTCGCGCTCTTCGCGCGAGAACTCGAAGGCTTCGTTGAAACGGTGCTCCAATTCCTCAAGCTTGCGATCTGCTTCTTGAACTAACTGCCGTGCCTGGTGGAAGATACTGGATCCGTTCTCCATCGCGCGCTCCTTATTAACTGACGTGAGTCAGAGTATCAATGGGAATACGTACCTTTGGGCATACCACTAAAGCTGAAGTTTCCCGAAATGAAACGGGTAACATCACTCCTGATCTACGACTTCGGAATCACCAAATGCGGAGACTCAATTGAAGATCGCCAGCCTGTCTTTGTTTCTTTTCGCACTCTGCGCGATTACCACCTCAGCGCAGCAGACGACAACTCACCACAGGACCACCGCCACACATCCGCGGCCAGTAGCTCCCTGCCCAGAGGCAAATCCGCTGCCTGCCTTACCCGCCGGTATCCCGCCGGCGACCGGCAAGGTCGAATCGGCATTTGCGCTTCGCTATATCGATATGAAGCCCGGCGATGGAGCAGAGGCACAGCTCGGTCAGTTCTATACCGTGCACTACACCGGCTGGCTGGCCTCGGACGGCAGCAAATTTGACTCTTCACTGGATCGTAATGAACCGTTTACCTTCCAGCAGGGCGCGCATCGCGTCATTCCAGGCTGGGATTATGGTGTATCCGGAATGCATATTGGCGGAAAACGCCGGCTCTTCATCCCTTACCAGCTCGCCTATGGCGAAAGTGGGCGTCCGCCGGTGATTCCGCCGAAAAGCGAGCTCATTTTCGATATCGAACTACTCTCGGCTGGCGATACGGAAGCTCCGACCGAGCCACCTCCGCCTCCACCGCCATTTGAGCCGGCGCAGCCTCCGCAATCCACGCCGCCCCAGCGTTAAGACACCGCTCTGCTCTTGCGGCGATGGCGCAGCAGCTGCCATCCCGCTAAGAGCATCAGCAGCACCGCGAGAACCACAGCGATGAAGCTCAGCAATGGATGCGTCCGCTGCAGCAGGCCCAGGTGATTGGCGACAGCTACCCGCTCCAGATCGCTGGCAAGCCCAGGGATGAGGATCTCGCCATAGTGCAGCGTGGGCAATGCCCCGAGAACCCGGTCGATCGGGGGCAATCCGGAGCCGCGGTCGGACGGAATCGCGGCAAACGCGCCAAGAAATTCGCGATCCCGCGGATCGGCTGACGCGCTTTGCGCGAAGTACGCCGGGTCGTGAGTGATGGGAAAGAGGACCGCCTTCCCCTGAACAGCATCTTCTACCGCAGCGCTGACATCCTGGCACACGCCCAGACGGTAATAGCCGGCAAATGGCAGCTCCGGATGAGCCATACGCGCCTGGTAATAGACCCGCACCGCCGAGTTCAAGAGCCGCATCACACGCACCTGTTGTTGCACGTCGTCATAAATAAAGAGCAGGCGATGCATGACCCAGCTCTGGTTAAGCGAATCCATCGTGCGAAACTCGGCTTTGCCGTCGATGCCGAAGTAAAAGCTGACATCCGCATTCCACTTCGGACCGCGTATGTGCAGCTCCTGCTCGGAGTGGCTGACCGGCAGCAGGAGCGAGCGCCGGCTGGCCGGCACCGCGATCTGCGTGTCGATCCAGAACGGCATCATGACCTCGCGGCCGCCATCGTGCAGATGGCCGAAATTCGCGAAGTAAACATCATCGGTGATCTCGACGCGGTGACCGCTCGAGGTCAGCTCATGCAGAAGGGCGCTGCCGTCGGTGAAGGTCTTCCCATCCAGCATCGCTGCAGCCGGCGGCGCTCCAGGTCCGTTCATGGCCAGCCGGTTCAGCACCGCGGCAAGCTGTCGGCTTTCGGCGTGCATCGGCGCGAGCTTTGGGTCCGGCCCATCGCCCATTGTGAGATTGAAGCCGACCTGCCGCTGCGCCGTCGCTGGATCGTCGGCGTAAGAGGGTTCCGTCGCGGGATGATCGAGATCGATGGTCGCCGCCTCGCCCAGCGGGTACTCCGCGGTATCAAGCAGAGCGGACGGCTCGAGCGGCGCGCTCGACTTCCCTGCCAGCCGCATGGCCGTATCCACACTCTGGTTTAAGGCAAAGACCGGAAGAGCCGGAAAATGATCCACCCGCTGCCATTGCTTTCCAAGAATGAGGACCCGCAGCCGGTCCACGAGATCAGGCGAGAGAAACTCGCCAACCTTCGGGACCTCGCGAATACCCTGAAGCACCCGCTCGCGAAACTCCGCTTGGGCAGAGACGCGCTGCATGACGGCGGAGAAAAGCTCGGGCGAGCTATCCGTCTTCTGCGCCGCAAGGCCGATCACCACGATCACGGCGAGAACGACCGGCCGCAGTGGTATGCGGGCGATTCCGCTGGAGTGGAGAGCAGGTTGAGTTTTCTCCATATAGGATAGGGGCGCGCCGGTCAGGATTGCACTGCGAGTACCCGGGTCAGAAACAGCGCAGCCGGGTAAATCAAAACCGAAGCGTGCCTCGTCAAGGCAAACCCCACTAAATACGGAAAACATACCGAGGCGAAGATCACCAGGGTCGCTGTGGCAGCAAATTTCAATGGAGAAACGCGGAACATGCAGTAGAGCGCCAGGACCAGAGAAACCAGCAGGATTAGTCGCATCAGCGCCATATTGACAAAGTCCACTCGCGTGAACACGTCATGGAAATGTCCGCTGCCTATGTCACGTAGGCCGAGCCAGTAGATATCCAGCTTCACAAGATCTGCCTTTACCGTGGCACCCTTATGGTTTTTGATGAATCGCTCCCCAATACGCCAGTGGTAGTCATTGAACTGCCACTCACTCGAAAAGGCGTGAACCGGGTTGAGACTCCCATCCCATCGGTCAATGTACCCGTTGTCGCTCGGTGGATACCGTTGAAGAAATTCAGCGTAATTTCCCTTATGTAGATTCAGCCCATCCAATGAACTGCCAATAGTAAATCTTCCGGATACGGTCTTTTGATAGAGACCCCACGACAACATCGTGATGGCTACGACGCCGATGAGTGCCACTCGCGGTGTCCAATTGGCGATGCGCAGGCAGGCCAGGATAAGCAGGGGGATACAGACAAACCGTAACGAACTCTTGCACAGATACAAGGCCATCAGCGATACGGCAAACGCAAGAAGCCAGGAGGACCGCAAGGGACGATCCACGAAGATCAGAATGGCGGTAGCCAATGCCAGAAAGCCGTAGTAGAAGCCCTCCTCAATCTGCATGGAAGTGATTTGAAGCAGGAAGTTCGGAATGAAGAACGGTGCAATCAGCAAACCGACCGCGAGCCATTCACGCGATGCCCTGCTATACGCAAGCCACATCGACAGAATCAAAGGCAACAGGAACAAGCACGTTTTGAAAACATAGATAGCTTTGAGCCTGTCGCCAAATACTCTGTAGGAGATTGCCAGAAACGCCGGCGGTATCGGCATTCGCGCGGAATGGAACACGACTGGCCCTACGAACGGACCACCCTCAAACGTCAAATTCAGGTTGTGATGGAAGTACAGCGACTGCGCGACCGGCCCTAGATCATTCGTCATCTCAAAGACCGTTCGGCTATGCCCTCCTCGGAAAGTCAGCACCAGGGCACAGACCACGAGCACCAAAGGAACTGTGATCAGCACCATCCTCCTGTACAGCTCGCTCAATTCACTGCCTCCCCTACCTCCCCTGCCATGCAGCTGGGTATCCACATCTCGAACTGCTTGCCGCGCGCGCATCTGGTCATAGTAATGGACGGGTGTCTGTTGCCTGTTGTCCGCCCTACTGTGCGGCGCTAGCGACAGGACGGCTCAGCTTCGGATGAACCGCCGATTCGGTTACGATGAGGGCTGAAGCATTTCCCTGACGTCATGAGCGGAAGAGACACACGCGGCTATGGTCTGTCATCAGCCAAGCGCTACGTTTGCTGGTCTTGGACGTTCTATTCTTACGGGAAATGCCGCTTGTCACGATGAGCGGATCGGCTCAGGCCCGGATGGCGAAATCGGCAGACGCAGCGGACTTAAAATCCGCGGGCCCGAAAGGGCTGTGGGAGTTCAAGTCTCCCTCCGGGCACCATAATTACCAGTAAAAACGAGGGTAAACGTGCTGGTCGCCCCGAATGGAGTATCACAAAATCCGCAGCTTATAAATTGCTGGTGATACTTTGGTACAGTAGCGATCGGAGCCGCATTCGATGCCGAGAAGAGCTACTGCAAAAGCCACTGGGTTTGGGAGCGTGACGTTGGGAGCAATGTCTGGTGGATTCGCTACCGGGTAAACGGTGTTTTCAAGCGCGAGAAAGTCGGCAGGAGAAGCGATGCGATTGCGCTTTACCAACGACGCAAGTCCGAGATTCGAGCCGGAGCCAAACTGCCGGATAACCTTCGCACTGGCTCTGTCAAATTCCGTGCACTCGCCGAAGAAGCCTTGAGCTTCAGCCAGAAGCATCATCGTGATCGCCGCAATATTGAATCGCGACTCCGGAAGATGCTCCCTGCTTTCGGCGATCGATATGCAGACCAAATCAAACCATTCGAGATAGACGACTGGCTCGCCAAGAATACAAATACCCCTGCCACTGCTAATCGCTACAGGGCCTGGTTCTCGTTGATCTTCCGAGAAGCGGTTCGGAATGGACGTGCCTTTCAGAACCCAGCGAGGCTGGTTCGCATGCGAGCAGAAGCGAATGGACGTATTCGATTCTTGACCGATGCCGAAGAAAAGACGCTCCGCGCGGTGTTGGCGAGGCAATATCCTCACCGAATGCCAGACCTGATTATT
>JBJMGC010000103.1:0-9237 GCA_045808105.1 Acidobacteriaceae bacterium
AAAAACTAAAACTACAAGACCATCTACATATAAATTACATAATAGTCAGCACGGCGCGGGTGCTGCGCGTGCTGCACAGCTATCCGGATGGGCGCAGCGACATTCTCACCCAGGGCCTCGATCGTTTTGAAATCGAACAACTGGATAACAGCCGCAGCTTCCTGCAGGCGCAAGTGGATCTGCTGCCGGATATCGGGCCGCCCGCCGAGCGATCTTCTCGCGAAGAATGCGTGGCGCTGCACTTCGAGGCGCAGCACCTGCTCGGGGCCGGTGAAGGCAGCCTGCAGCTCAACCTGGATGCGCCGGTCGCGTACCTGCTCGCCGGGGCCATGCCCGCGGACCTGAACTTCCAGCAGGCGCTTCTTGCGATGCGTTCGGACGCAGAGCGCACCCAGAGTTTGCTCGCCTACTACCGCGTAATCCTGCCCAAGCTGCGCAGCGGCGCCAAGGCCAGCCAGCGCGCCTCCACGAATGGCCATGTCATGTAGGCTGCCGGCCGCATCGTTGTGTCGCGCCCCACATCTAAAGCTGAAACACGTACAGTAAAGAGAGCAGAGCCCGTTGCGACAGGAGGTCCTCCCCGCATGCCCCACCCCGCCACCTCATCCAGGACGGCCAGCGCACAGCCGGCGACTCTCCCCACGACACTCAAAGAGCTGCGCGCCAGCAAAGAGTTCACCGATGCTTACGTAAGCCGCAGCGTCAAGGACGAGCTGCGCGCCAATCTCATCCGGCGCCTGCAGGACCAGGCATCCGGAAAAAATGGGGACGCGATCTTTCCCGGCATTATCGGCTTCGATGACACCGTCGTGCCGCAGATCATCAATGCCATCCTGTCGCGCCAGAACTTTATCCTGCTCGGCTTGCGTGGCCAGGCCAAGAGCCGCATCCTGCGCGCGCTCACCGCGCTACTTGATCCGTTTGCGCCCTACGTTGCCGGTTCGGAGATTCGCGACAATCCCTATCACCCTATTTCGAAGTACGCGCGCGACTTGATTGCCGAGCGCGGCGATGCCACTCCCATCGCATGGATGAGCCGCGACGAGCGCTACGTCGAGAAGCTCGCGACCCCGGATGTCACTGTCGCTGATCTCATCGGCGATCTCGATCCCATCAAAGCCGCGCGCTCCGGCTCCGATCTCTCGAACGAGCTCACCATGCACTATGGCCTCTTGCCGCGCGCGAACCGCGGCATCTTCGCTGTGAACGAGCTGCCCGACCTCGCCGGCAAAATCCAGGTCGCGCTCTTCAACATCATGCAGGAAGGTGACGTGCAGATTAAGGGCTATCCCGTGCGCCTCGCGCTCGATGTCGCCCTCGTCTTCAGCGCCAACCCGGAGGACTACACCGCGCGCGGCAAAATCGTCACGCCGCTGAAAGACCGCATGGGCTCGGAGATTCGCACGCACTATCCCCAGTCCGTCCCGGAAGGAATCGCCATCACGCGCCAGGAGAGCTGGAGTGATCGCGGCAGCCTCACTACGGAACTCGCCGATTACATCTACGAAATCGTGGAGCAGATTGCCTTTGTCGCCCGCGAGGACAAGAAAGTGGACAAGCGCTCCGGCGTCTCACAGCGCCTGCCTATCTCCACCATGGAGCTCGCCGTCTCCAACGCCGAACGCCGCGCTCTGCTGCATGGCGAATCACTCGCCTTCCCCCGCGTCGGGGACATCTACACCGCGCTGCCCGGCATCACTGGAAAAATCGAACTCGAATACGAAGGCGAGATGAAAGGCGCCGATGTTGTCGTCCGCGAAATCATTCGCACCGCCATCCTGCGCGTCTACGATCGCTATTTCGCCGACATCAATACGCAACAGATTGAGCAATGGTTCAACCTTGGCGGCTCTGTCAAAATCGAAGACAGCCAATCCGCCAAAGCCACACTTGCCGAACTCGAACAGATTCAGGGCCTCTTTGAAAAGCTCTCACCTCTCGGCGTCAGCGAAAAAGACGCGCCGGAGAAGATTGTCGCCGCAGCCGAGTTCCTGCTCGAAGGACTCTATGCGCACAAGAAGCTTAGCCGCAGCGAAGAACGCGGCTTCTCGGCGCAGGATCGCGCACGTGCCACTGCCGAGCGCAGCCAGGAACGCCGCGACGAATCGCGCGAGTACGAGCAGTGGCAGCAGCGCCGCTCCAACAAACAGCGCAGCGGCCTGAATTAGGGCGGATCGTCCATTACGGGAATGGCCGTCACCCGAGTGGTGGCCGCCGCGACTTCAAGTGAATGTGACGCGGAGTGGAAGCGATAAATCTATCGCTTGCGCTCGCCATTTTCTTCCTCTTCAAAGTCCGGCCAGTCGCTATACCCCTTCTCATCTCCGCCGTAGTAGCTATCCTTCGGCGCATCCACCAGCGGCGATCCATCCCGCAGCCGCTGCACCAAGTCCGGATTGGCGATGAACGGCCGGCCAAAGCTCACCAGGTCTGCACGCCCGGAATTCAACACCTCCTCCGCCAGTTCTTTGTCATAGCGATTGTTCGCCAGATAGCTGCCACGGAAGCGCCGCCGCAGCGTATGAAAATCCACGTCACCCGGAGCCTCGCGCGTCTCCCGCGTCACGCCTTCGATCACGTGGATGTACGCGACTCCCAATGCATTCAGTCCGTCGATGTATTGGCTATAAGTGCCCATCACGTCACTGTCCAGCGGCGTATCACCCGGACTCGTCGTCGTCGGAGAGATGCGCACGCCCACGCGTCCGCCGCCATCCCACGCATCCACCGCAGCCTTCACCGCGGCGAGCGGAAACCGCAGCCGGTTCTCCACCGATCCGCCGTATTCGTCGCTCCGCCGATTGGTGCTGTCGCGAATGAACTGCTCCAGCAGATAGTTGTTGGCTGAATGCACCTCCACACCATCGAAGCCGGCCAGACGCGCATTCTCCGCCGCGTGGCGATAGTCTTCGATAATGCCCGGTATCTCTCGTGTCTCCAGCACGCGGGGTGTCGGCAATCGCTTCGGCCCCTCGTAAGTAAAGGCATCTCCTGCCGGCTGAATCGCCGACGCCGATACCGGCATTGCGCCGCTGTGCAGGTCCGGATGCGAGATGCGGCCCGTGTGCCACAACTGCATCACGATCAGCCCGCCGCCGTCATGCACCGCGCGTGTCACATGCTTCCAGCTCTCCACCTGAGCCTTGCTCCAGATGCCCGGCGTAAACGCGTAGCCGATCGCCTGCGGTGAAATGTTCGTCGCTTCCGAAATGATCAGCCCCGCGCCGGTGCGCTGCTGATAGTAGTCCACTGCAAACTCCGGCGGCACGCCGGCGCGGCTGGACCGGGCACGTGTCAGCGGCGCCATCACAATCCTGTTCTTCAGCTGCAGCGGTCCCATTTGGTACTCACTGAACAGCGGCGAGATTTCTATGCTCATCGCGTGAATCTCCCTCAATTGCTCTCCCTTAATTTGCTGTCCGAATTTGCTGTATAGAGAGATGCACCCACGCGGTCAATGAATTCTCAGGAAACTTCGTCCTCAGGCGCCCCCAGAGTCTTTAGGCACAAAGATAGGTAAATCTTGCATCATGGCCGCGAAACTCTCGACATCCAGCGACTGCGCCCCGTCCGAAAGCGCCCGCTCTGGTTGCGGATGCACCTCGACAATCAGCCCATCCGCCCCCGCAGCCAGCGCCCCGCGCGACACCGCCGGCACCAGTTCGCGCCGTCCTGTCGCATGCGAAGGATCGGCAATCACCGGCAGGTGCGTCATCGTCTTCGCCAGCACCATCCCGCCGATATCGAAGGTATTGCGCAGCTCCGGATCGTAAGAGCGAATCCCGCGCTCGCACAGCACCACCTGATCGTTGCCGCCGGCCAGGATGTACTCAGCCGCCAGCAGCCACTCCTTCACCGTGGCTGCCGGATTGCGCTTCAGCAGCACCGGTCGTCGCACCTTGCCCAGCCGTCGCAGCAACGCGAAGTTCTGCATATTCCGCGCACCCACCTGCAGCATCTCCACGTGGTCGCTCACGACATCCACATCCTCCGTGCTCATCACCTCGCTTACGACGGGCAGCCCGGTGCGCTCCGACACCTCGCGCAAAATCAGCAGCGCCTCCAGGCCAAGCCCCTGGAAGTCATAGGGCGAAGTCCGTGGCTTGTATGCACCGCCCCGCAGCAGCCTCGCGCCAGCGGCCTTCACCCCTTCTGCTGCAGCCAGCAACTGCGGACGCGATTCCACCGAGCATGGCCCCGCGATGATCACCGGCGCGCCACCGCCAATGGACACATCCCCGACCCGCACCACCGTCGTGTGACCCGCGTCGCGCTTCGCGGTCAGCCGCTGAGGCGGGTTTGCTATTTCACGCTTGTTCTCCGAACCAACCTCCACCGCCTCCAAAACCGCTGCTGCCTCGCTCATAGCTTCTCTCCGGGGTAATGTTGTTTTGCGGAAAAATAAAAAGGCCGCGATGGGAATCGCGGCCTTCGGGACTTTTGCGCTTTGCTCTAGCTAATCTGGATCTGGATGCGCGCACGCCGCCGAGGCCGCTATCGGAAACCAATAACGGTAAGCAGAACTAAATCGGCTGGTGGCGCAAAACGTCATCGCTACCAAGGTGCCATTCCCCTGGCCGCATTGTCAACCGTGCATCTATTTGCCTGCCCGCAATTTCCAAAGCAGCTTCCGCACCATCCCCATCAGCAGATGTGTATCCGCATCTGTGACATGGAATCGCCGCAGCATCCGCCGCACCTCTGCGTCCGTACCAGGCGTGGTCTCGGGATGTACGTAGCCACCCACATCCAGCAGCTCCATGAGCAGCGCACCCAGCCGCTCTAATTCACCCGAAGCAGCCCGCGCCTCGGCATCTTTTTCGAGCCGGGGAACCGCATCCCGCGCCAGTTCCCACAGGCACACAGCCGCTGCTTGCCCCAGGTTCATCGAAGGCTGAGCATCCTCCGTCGCGATCCGAACCAGCCAATGGCAGTGCTCCATGTCCTCGCGCCTCAGACCGTGCTTCTCCGAGCCAAACAGCAGCGCCACCGGGCCATCTGCGAGCGCCGCATGCACTTGGGGCGCTGTATGCTCCAACCCAACCAGCGGCTGCTCGAGTTCTCGCTTGCGTGCAGCCGTCGTACCAACCACTAGCCGGCAGTCCGCCACCGCCTCGGCAACGCTCGCAAACTCACGCGCCTCCCGGAGTACCGCGCCGGCGCCCACGGCCGACCGCGCTTCACGAAACGATGCCTCATACGGCGCCACCACCCGCAGATCCCCCGCGCCAAAGTTCTGCATCGCCCGCGCCACTGCGCCAATGTTCAACGGATTGCGCGTCCGCACCAGGACAATCGCCAACTGCCGCAAGTCATTCGCCAAGATAGTCATCTCTGAATGGGCAATGTTGCATTCTCGTACCCCGCCCAGTTCCGTACATTCGCTCTACAATCATCCCTTGTCACCTATGACTTCCCCAGCCAGCGAAACCGCAGAGAACGAAGCTTCGCAAACAGGCAGCTCCCGCAACACGATCCTTATCGGTGTTCTGCTGATCTCGGCCCTCTACTTCGCCGACACGCTTCTGCGTGCATCGCTCAAGACCTTCTGGTACGACGAACTCGTCACCGTATACCTCTGCAAGTTGCCGACCTTCGCAGCAACCTGGGCAGCAGTGTTGCACGGCAGCGCCGACTTGAACCCGCCGCTCTTGTATCTGCTCACGCGATGGAGCCAGTACCTTTTCGGCGAAGGTCTCATCTCGACGCGGCTTCCGGAAATCGTCGGCTTCTGGGTCTTCACGCTCTGCGTTTATTATTTCGCGAGCCGGCGGCTGGGCCAGTTGCGCGGCGCAATCGCTGCACTCTTTCCGGTTTTCACACTCGCACACTACTACGCCTACGAGGCCCGGCCCCACGGAATACTTCTCGGCTCCTTCGGACTGATGATGCTCTGCTGGCAGCGGGCGCGCGAGGGCAGGAAGGTCCAGCTTTGGGTTTTCTTGCTGTGGGTCAGCTATCTTTCTGGCCTGCTGGTCCACATCTACGCCGTCTATCTACTCATACCGTTTCTTTTCGCGGAAGCGGCTACCCTGCTGCGACGCTCACGTCCCCATCTAGGTATTGTGGCTGCGCTGGTGCTTGCGCCGCTCTGCGTTCTGCCTCTGTACCACGCGCTCTATGCAAACTTCCGCTCCGGCGGCTATTCCGGAATGCACATCCACCTGTATGAACTGGTTCAGCATTTTTTTGTCTTTGTGCTGGGTCCTGCTCTGGCCGTGATCCTGTTCCTGATCTTGTTGCTCGCATGGAGACGGCGCGAGAACAACCCGGCTTCCGAATCACCGGATTCTCGATCGCTCTCGCCTGACGAGCTTAATCTCGCCCTTGGCCTCATCCTGCTGCCCATCATCGGAGTCATTGGGATCAAGATCAGCCACGCCTATTATTTCGATCGCTATTTTCTGGCAGCTACCGCGGGATACGGTCTCCTGTTAGCGCAGGCAACGCTGGCGCGTGGCAGACGCGCCTCGGTCGCTCGCGGTCTCTTCATTTTTATGATTGCCTTGCTCTCCGCCGATACTCTGGTCGCCGCTTACTGCCGCTGGCACCACGCTGACATCGATCAGGTAGAGCCCAGCAGCCATATTATTTTTGAGCCCAGCCCGGCGGCTCCGTTGTTACGCAATGCGGCTTTATTGGGCGATAGCAGCAATCTGGATATCCTGGTCGTGGACGAACCCGGCTTTCTCTACTTCTACTACTACGCGCCGCCGCCGCTTCGAAAGCGGCTGGTCTTTGCCGCTCCGCGGAATGACCCATTTGAGATGCGATCGCTGGACGGATACCAGCTTCTCGCCAAATGGGGACATGTGGATCTCCGGCTGGCGACCTACGACGAATTCTTTGCCACGCACAGCGAATTTCTCGTCTACAGTACCAACAATGTCGGCTTTCGTACCGGCTGCAGCAATTGCACGCAGGAATTTCTGAAAGCAGGCTACACATTGCGGTCCGTCAAAGAAGATCCCTACAACCTCCTCGAGCACTTCAGCAAATAGCGAACCCGAACGCGACCGGCTCTGGCGCCGCGCATCCGGCAGGACTACGCTAGAAGCATGAAGCGCGTCCGCTACACCAAATACATCGGTGACCTAGCCTCCGAGATCGAGATGGACGACCTGCTCAAGGCCCTCTCCGACTACCTTCTCGATTCCGGCTTTCAGGACCCCTACTCGCGCTTCTCCGAGCTCAATGGCGACCACACACTCGAAAATCTCCGCGAGGCCATCCGCCAGGCACTCGAGTCCGGCGAGGTGCTCGACGAAGATGCGCAGCAGCGCCTGCAGCAGATGTCCGCGGAGCAGGTCGAAGAGCTTATCGATCGCATGATCGAGCGCATGCAACAAGAGGAGTACGTCTCCATCGATGCGCCGCACGACCCCTCCCAGGCTGCAACGCGCCCCGGCAACACCGGCCGCGCCGAAACCGAGGCCCGCTTCGAAGTCACCGACAAGAGTCTGGACTTCCTCGGCTTCAAGACCCTCCGCGACCTGCTCGGCTCACTCGGTAAATCCAGCTACGGCCGCCACGACACCCGCCACTGGGCCACCGGCATCGAGGCCTCCGGTGCTTCGAAACAATATGAGTTCGGCGACGTGCTCAATCTCGACGTCAACACCACGCTGAACTCCGCGCTCTCACGCGAAGGCCTCAGCCTGCCGCTCAACATCGAATACCGCGACCTGCACGTCCACCAATCCGAATATCAGAGCTCCTGCGCCACCGTGGTTATGCTCGATTGTTCGCACTCGATGATCCTCTACGGCGAAGACCGCTTCACGCCTGCGAAGCGCGTCGCTATGGCGCTCTCGCACCTCATCCGCACGCAGTATCCCGGCGACTCACTCTCCCTCGTCCTCTTCCACGACTCCGCCGAAGAGATGCCCGTTTCGCAGATCGCCCGCGTCAAGGTCGGGCCGTATTACACCAACACGCGCGAAGGCCTGCGCGTCTCCCAGCGCATCCTCGATCGCCAGCGCAAGGACATGAAGCAGATCGTCATGATCACCGATGGCAAACCGTCAGCCCTCACCCTGCCCGACGGCCGCATCTACAAAAATGCTTTTGGGCTGGATCCGCTCGTCATCGCCGAAACCCTCGAAGAAGTCAGCCGCTGCAAGCGCAAGAACATCATGGTCAACACCTTCATGCTCGCGCAGGACTTCGGCCTGGTGCAGTTCGTGCAAAAGGTCACATCCATGTGCCGCGGCAAGGCCTACTTCACGACGCCGGACCGGTTAGGCGAGTACGTAATGATGGACTACATGCAGCGCAAGATGAAGACCATTCACTGATCTCGCCCCGATCGGCGCGCTTTGTTGCATGGAAGTAAACCGCACGAGTTATGCGTATTGCGGGCCTGCTTTGCCAACGGTATAGTTAAGGCCTCTTTCGCCGGCCATATCTCTATGAGCAAGCTTTCCAAATACCGCTTGCTGTTCTTAGGTATTTTTTCGCCTCTGGCAGCTATCTTCCTGTACACGCTTGTTTATTCGATTCTCACCCGCTTCAGTGCCGACCTGGAAAAGGATTGGCTGTTTCGCCTCGCAGTGTCGGCTCTCGCAATGGCCGTGCCGTTCCTGGTCATCCTCGCTCTTGCTATCAGAGACTGGCGCCGCCATACGCTTTCTCTATCCGGGAAGATAGGGCTCACGCTGGCGATCCTCTCGCTGGGCCTCATTTGGAAACCCATAACCGATGGACAGACTCGCTGGAAGCAAACCCGCAATCAGGCGATGCGGAATGTAGACGCACCGCTTTTCGAAACGGTTGACGTCGACGGGAAGACACAGCGCCTCGCAGATCAGAAGGGCAAGGTCGTCCTCGTCAATATCTGGGCAACCTGGTGCGGTCCGTGCAAGGCAGAGATGCCCAAACTTGACCGCCTATATCAGCAGCGAAAAGATCAGGGCTTCATTGCTTTCGGATTATCGGACGAAGATGTCGATCAGCAACAGCAGTTTCTTCGACAGGTACCGGTGACCTATCCTCTCCTCACGCAAAGCGGACAGGTGCCGGCGCTTTATCGAGATATTGCTCGTTATCCGGCGGTATTTCTGATCGACCGGCAGGGACAGTTACAACCTGCGCCCGGTCCGGAGCGGCCTTTTGAGGAGCTTGAGGGAGCCATCGATGCGCTCCTCAAAAGGCCCTAATCAAGGCTTAGATCGCCCAATCCGGTAAGAGCAGTTCACATCAGATCTGCGAAGCGGCCAGCGGGCTCAAGATTAAGTT
>JBJMGC010000104.1:0-10098 GCA_045808105.1 Acidobacteriaceae bacterium
GCTCTCTTCAAGCTGAAATTCCTCTTCAGCCTCTTCACCTTTGTCGATGTCTACTGGGCGCTCTACGGATGGAAGTTCGGCATCGGCTTCGCCGCCTCCATCCTCATCCACGAGATGGGCCACTACATCGACATCAAGCGCCGCGGCCTTCCCGCCGAGATGCCGGTCTTCCTCCCCGGCCTCGGTGCCTATGTGAAGTGGCAGGCGCTCGGCGTCTCCCAGGCACAGCGCGCGCAGATCGCGCTCGCCGGTCCGCTCGCAGGATGGCTCGCCGCCGCCATCTGCACCGGCTTGTATCTCCAGACGCACTCCCTGCTCTGGGCTGCGCTCGCCCGCGCCGGCGCCGCCCTCAACGTCCTCAACCTGATTCCCATCTGGGTGCTCGACGGCGCACAAGCCGCCAACCCATTAGGCCGCACCGCGCGGATCGTATTGCTCTGCTCAGCGGTCGGACTGTGGTGGGCCGGCGGCGAAGGCCTCTTCCTCTTCATCGCCGCAGGCGCGCTGTGGCGCCTCTTCACGCTAACCCGGCCATCCATGAACGATCGTCCAGAGGACGAGGGCTGGGACACGCTGCTCTACTACGCCGCCGTCATGGCCCTATTGGCCCTGACGTTGCATATGATCCCCGGCCATGGCCTCGGCGGCCGCTGGTAACAGCAGCTAAACACCTGGCAATTCAGCCAACGTTTTTTGTTTGACGGATCAAACCATCTGCCGCACCCTTGCCGCATGTTGGACACGCAAATGCGGCGTCTTCTGGATGCATATACGGCCATTTTTCTCGCTTGCCATCGTCGGCATCCACGCGAAGATGCGCACGGCAACATCGTCACGGAGCATCAGGCAAGCATCTTAGACCACCTGCACACAACTCGCGCGATCACTCCATCGAAGCTGGCCGAGCACATGGGCGTCAGCCGGTCCACAATAAGCATCGCACTCACACGACTTGTCCGCAGCCGATACGTCTTACGAAAACGAGATCCTCAGGATGCACGCCGCGCCAGCCTGACACTGACACCTGCAGGGGCGCGGATACAGGACGAGAACTCGATCCTCGATCCCGATCTGGTGAACGAGATGCTGCGCGCTGTGCCTCCCCACGAATTGGAGGCCGCATTGCAGGGTCTGGAACGCCTGGCTCGCTCTGCAAACCTTCTTCTCAAAAAGAGAAAGCGAGAGCATGACAAATGAAGATCCTGGTAATGGCGCTGTGGCAGTGCTCGTCGGTCTTGTCCTGGGAGTTGTGATCATCGGCTGGCTGCTCCCGCGGCGGCATGTTGTCACGAGCAGCGCAACCTATCGTGCAACTCCCGAAACACTCTACGGTCTTATTGGCGACTCGCAGAAGTGGCGGCCGGACGTTGTCAGTGCGGAGGACGTACCAGACAACAGCGGGAGAGAACTGGTGCGCGAAACGACGCAAAACGGCGAAGCGATCGTCTACCAAATTCTCGATCGAAGGGCTCCCTTTTCGCTCAATCGTCGCATCGCCACTTCGAACCTTCCCTACTCCGGCAATTGGATCTTTTCCATCGAGCCCGCAGGCGAGAGCACGGTGGTACACATAACAGAGGACGACGAAGTCTACAATCCAATCTTCCGCTTTGTCTCGCGCTTCATCCTCGGCCAGACACGCACAGTGGACGCCTATCTGCGTGCCTTAGGACAAGCCACGGGCCAACAAGTTCAGATTCCCGAATAACAAGCTAATCGGGCGGTCCAGCCAACGGAACTCCACATCGGCAAAGATTCCCTGCCACTAGCTTCAAACCGCTTCCCGCCGCGCAAGTGCGACCACGGTCAAGTCGTCACGATATTTCCGATTACGCGGACGAAGAAAGGCGCGCGACCCCTTACGACTTGCGGAATCACCGGCTGCTTGCAGTACGGCATCGCACATTTCGGACGCCGAATCCGCGGTGGAGTTCTCGAGTAAACCGCGCATCTGCTCGTCATCAAAGATGGCTGGCCGTCGCCGGCTCTCAGCGATTCCCTTGGTGACTAGAAGCAGCTTGGCATCTGGGTCGAATCCCAGAACCGCAGGTTCGTAAGTGCTGTGAGTAAAAAGTCCCAGCGGAATACCGCCAACCTCGAGAACGCGCGTCTTTTCCGCATCCCGAAACACGGCAAGAAGATGGCCGGCATAGTGATACGTAAGGATATGGAGATTCAGGTTGTAGCAACCTAGAAAGGCTGGAGTAAACCGAACACGCTGTGCAGCCTCAATGAGCGAACGATTGATATCGCGCACCAACAGGGCGATGCCTTCTGACTCATTTGCGTCGGAACGCTCGAATAGTTCCTGTGCCCTGGTCCGGAATACATTCTGTACGTCAATCGCGATGGCGTGAGTTTCGGGTCGCCTGCCGGCGATGTCCATCAAGAGGAATACCACCCGGGAACCGATCGCCACAGCGTCGAAAAAGTCGCCACAGCAGCGGTCCGACTGGTACCGGGCTTGCACATCGAAGCCTTCGATGTGTGGCAAGTTGGCTGGACGGGGAGAAGGGCCTGCCTGGCCCGGTGGTGACCCTAACTCGGATAGAGAGGAAGCCATGCCGATCTCCCGTTTCAAGGATGCTACTTGAAACGGCCATAGCGGAGAGCATTTAAATCGTGCCTCAGTGCTATCTGCTGTCCGAATGAGGAAACGAAATATATTGCCCGCTAATCCGGCAGCCCCGTCAGCCGAGCCTTCTCCCGCTCAAAGAACCGCTCCATAAACTTCGTGTCGAAGCGTCCCTCGCGGAATTCCGCATCCGCAAAAATCCGCTGGTGCAGCGGAATCGTCGTATGAATCCCCTCCACCACAAACATCTCAAGCGACCTCTGCATCCGCGCCATCGCCTCGGAGCGATCCTTCCCATGCACGATCAGCTTCGCGATCAGCGAGTCGTAGTACGGCGGCACAAATCCTTCGGCATACTGCGCCGTATCCACCCGCACCCCATTGCCCCCCGGCACATTGAACACATCGATCTTCCCCGCCGACGGCGTGAACTTCTCCGGATGCTCTGCATTCACACGGCATTCGATCGCATGTCCTCGAATCGTCACCGGTTCAGTGACAATATCCGATAACTTCTCGTCTGAGGCGATTCTCAGCTGCGCCTTCACCAGGTCCAGTCCCGTCACCATCTCGGTCACCGGATGCTCCACCTGGATCCGCGTGTTCATCTCGATGAAGTAGAGCTTGCCGTCTTCGTCCATCAGGAACTCTATGGTTCCCGCGTTCTGATAGCCGATCTGCTCCAGGCATCGCCGAATCGTCTTGCCGATCTCCTCGCGCATCTTCGAATCCACCATGAGCGATGGGGCCTCTTCGATCAGCTTCTGATGCCGCCGCTGAATCGAGCATTCGCGCTCCCCGAGCGACATCACGTTCCCATGCTGGTCCGCCAGCACCTGGAACTCGATGTGTCGCGGCTGCTCAATGAACTTCTCCATGTACAGATCGCCGTTACCGAAGGCATTCGCCGCTTCCGTGTGCGCCGCCTGAAAAAGAGCCGGCAGCTCATCCTTCGAGCGGATCACACGCATCCCGCGTCCGCCGCCGCCTGCCGATGCCTTCAAAATCACCGGATAGCCAACCGACTTCGCCCATTCCAGCGCCTCGCCCTCACTCTGGATCACGCCTTCTGAGCCCGGCAGGATCGGCACCTTGGCCTTTCTCATGGCCATGCGCGCCTTCTCCTTTTCGCCCATCAGCCGCGTCACCTCCGGCGGCGGGCCGATGAACTTGATGTTCGACGCGCGGCACACTTCGGCGAAGTTCGCGTTCTCACTCAACAGTCCATAGCCAGGATGGATCGCGTCCACATCGGCGATCTCCGCAGCCGAGATCACTGCCGGCACATTCAAATAGCTCTCCGCTGAGCGCGGCGGCCCGATGCAGATCGCCTCATCGGCAAAACGAACGTGCAATGAGTTGCGGTCGGCCTCGCTGTAAACGGCCACCGTGCGGATACCAAGCTCCTTGCACGCGCAGATCACACGCAGCGCAATCTCGCCGCGATTGGCGATCAGGACTTTCCGAAACATGCATTCCCTTCGCGCCCTCTCGAATCCAGCCGGGACGCCATCACAGAATTAACGTGGCCGCACGGCGAACAGCTTTTGCCCGTACTCCACCGGCTGGCCAGTCGTCACAAAGCGCTTCACAATCTCGCCCGCGGCATCGGACTCGATCTCATTCATCAGCTTCATCGCTTCCACGATGCACAGCACCTGCCCAACTTCAACCGTGTCCCCCGGCTTTACGAACGCGGGCGAGCCCGGAGACGGCGACTCATAGAAGGTCCCCACAATCGGCGACTTCACAATGTGCAGTCCGGCTTCATCGTCCACCGGCGCGGCCGCTATCCCGGACTCGGCAGCAGGAGGCGCTGCGGAAGCGTGCGCTGGATGCGCATGCGCCACCGCCGTCGGCTGAAAGCTCGCCGCCGATTGGGCCGCCTGCGCAGCGGCCGCCAAGTGCGCTATCTGCGACAGATCTGCCGGCTGGCCCGCACTGGCAAACTTCAGCCGCACCTTCAGGTCGCCGCGTTCCAGATCGAACTCGCCGATGCCGTTTTCTTTAAGAAACTCGATGAGCTCTTTCAGCTCTGCTATCTCTTCCGGATTCATGCTTCCCAATCTCTTCTTGCCCAATCTCTTCTTGTCTGTCGCGCTCTTCTTTGCCGTCACGTTTACAGCTCGATCCATGCTTTGGTCGCTGGTGTCAGCACGCGGCAACCTCGCCGCTCCACCACCACCGTGTCCTCGATACGCAGGCCGAACGCTCCCGGAATATAGATGCCAGGCTCGATGGTAATGACCATGCCCTTGGTTAGCAACGCCTGTTGTGCCATGGCGATGCGCGGCGACTCATGAATCTCCAGCCCCACTCCGTGCCCGGTCGAATGCGTGAAATAGTCAGCCAGCTTTGCCTCGCGCAGCACACTCCGCGCCGCCTCATCCACATCGCCGGCCTTCACACCGGCGCCCACCGCTGCGACTCCATGCTCCTGCGCCGCCAGCACCGCGTCATAGGCCTCGCGTTCCCGTGCCGTTGCACGCCCCAGGTGCACGGTGCGCGTCATGTCCGAGCAATAACCGTTGAGAATAACACCGAAGTCGAGTGTTACGAATCCGCGCCTTGGCAGCTTCGCATCGGACGCCGTGCCGTGCGGCATCGCCGAGCGCTCGCCGCTCGCCACAATCGTCGGAAACGACATCGCCTCCGTGCCGCACTGCCGCGCCCGATATTCCAGCTCCGCCGCGACTGCATTCTCCGTAATGCCCGGCCGCATGAAACTAAGTATGTTCTCGAAGAGCCGCACTCCGAGCGCCGCAGCCGCCGCCATGCGCTCGATCTCCCCCGCGTCCTTCACCATGCGCTGCATGGCAATCAACGGTGATGGCAACGGCTGGAAAAACTGCTTCACATTCTTGCCGCTACCCTTCAGCGCCTCCTGCATTGCACCCAATGCGGCGACTGTGGTCTGTTCGCCGTCATAGTACGCATACTTCGCGCGCGTCTCGGCCAGCCAGCGGCACGCCTCGTCTAGTGCCGGACCTTTCGCGATCCGCACCTCTGGACCCTTCACCTCTGCAGAAGCCTGCGCCGTATAGCGGCCATCGGTCACCAGCAGGGACTGCTTCGCCGTAATCGCCAGCGCCGCATTCGATCCCGTGAAGCCGCAGAGATAGCGCACATCGGGCAGATGCGTAACCAGCAGCGCGGCAATCTTCTGCTTCGCCATCGTCGCGCGCAGTTGGCGAAATCGGTGTTGATGATTCATCGAAGAGATTGGTGACGCAGACCGCCGCATCACGAGCGATCACGCACGTATGCGAAAAAGAATGGGAGAGAACCGTACATCCTGCTAGTTTACTGAGCCGCGCTCCGCCGCCGAGCCGGCCGCACACTCTGCACCGGCTTCGCCCTCGCGCGCGAAGGCTTCTCCTCAGGCGCTTTCCGCGCCGCGGGCATATTCCCGCCCGAGCTCTGCTGGTCCATCCAGTCGTTCAGCCGTGACCGTTTGAATCGCCACCGGTTCCCCAGCTTGAACGCCGGTACGAACCCCTCGGACGCGTACTTGTATAAGGTGTCTGCGCTGATCCCCAGGTAATCTGCCGCCTGCCGGATGTCCATTACCTCGCGCTGTTCGGTTGCTGTCGCCTGTGCCTTCATCGGAGTGCCATTCCTTCCAGGGGGGAACTTCCTCCCGGGCACACCCCCGCTTGCCCTCGGGGACCCGGCGTCTTGTATATATCCTGTTTCCTCCTGCCCATTCAAGGAAAGATTCCACTCCCCTGCCATCCAAATGGGGGATTGCTGTCGGTTTTCCCGGTTACATCGGGATTTCCGGGCCTGTGCCCAGCCCTTGCTACGCCTCTCCGCGGCGGGGCATCGAACTCAATACAGCTCTCCCCGCCAGCACGTCAAGAACGACGATTTACGCTGGATGCTGCGGCGCTGATGTGAAGGGATCCGTGTTCAATCGCGAAAAGACATTTAACTCCCATCGGGTCACGCCGCCCGCCGGCTCCGGGTTTCGAGCGATCAGCAAGTCGCGGACACCGCGCCATCACTGGCCATTGCCCGCCATCCTCAGCATCCTCTTCGCGCTCGCTGGACTGCGCTACACCATCCACAACTGGCATCACCCCGAGAACCCGTCGCCCTGGGCGACACCACTCCTCGCCATCGCCATCCTGCTCGGCGCCTGGAATCGCTTCGGCCGCAGGCCGCGTTAACGAATGAAATGCGCATGATCCAGTCTCGAAGATGAGACACACATCACTCTCGGATCCGCATCATCCCGACTGGAGCGCAGCGGAATGCAGGGGCCAGCCATTTGCCCGCCGAGGGTCAGATCTAGCGGCAGACGAGATATCAACTACGTAATATTTTCGCATGTAAATTATTCAGGATTTATGTAACTCATGCCGCGATAATTCGCGCAATTTTTCGCAGCAAACATAACTCACGCTATCCACATGAAAATCGAGTTTTCTCCTCTAAACTAGACAACATATTGTCTAGTTAGCGCATTCTGATTTTCGCACCTCGGAATTGCGAGACAGCATGTGGGCTCACCTGAATCCAATCCCCCTCAGGAGCAGTTGTAGTGAAACAAAGGTTTCTCCTCCCCCTGGCCGCGATTCTCCTCGCGAGCCCCGTCTGGGCCAGTAGCATCAGCACCTCCACTTCAGCCCTCAGTTTCAACGGTTCCACCGGCAATGTTTCGTCGCAGCCGCTCACCATCACAGCCAGTGGCAGCCAGGCGGTCACCGTCAATGCCCTGTCTTTCTCCAACAATGCTTTCTCCAATTCGTGGGTCACACTGCCCGTCAAGTTGTCACCCGGACAAAGCCTCACCGTCAAGGTGAGCGCTCAACCTGAGACAACAGCTATGCAGGGCGTGCTGAACATCGGCACCAGCGCCGGCAACTTCGCCGTCGCGCTCAGCGAGACAGCAGCGCCGTCAACAACTGCTCATTCTGTCAACCTCAAGTGGGGTGCGCCATCCACCGGCATTCCCACCGGCTCATATGACGTGGACCGCGCCAACAGCGGTTCCACCCACTTCTCGCACATCGGGTCCACCCCGGCGTCGGTAACGAATTGGACTGACTACTCACCTCAAGCCGGTCAGACATATCAATATCGTGTCCGCGCACTGGACCACAACGGAGATACAGGGCCGCCGTCGAGTGCCATCACGCTGAAAATCCCGTAATCCCGATCACTGAGCAAAACAGAAAGGCGCAGCCGAATAATTGGCTGCGCCTTTTATTTCGCGTGATTGAGAACAATCGCTCTGGTTCTAGTTGTCCCGCCGATGCAGCGTCGGCCGGTCATCATCCGAACCGTTCTGCCCATTCTGCCCGTTCTGGCCATTCGCATCCGGCGAAGTGCTTGCACGGCGCAGCGACGGCTTCTTTTCGTTCTGCCCATCGCGCAGCTTGCGCTTGTTCTCGATCCGTGCCAGCCGCGCTTTCACCTCATCAAATTCCGAGGTCGTAATCACATACTCGTCCTTCGGCGGAAGCAGGTGTGAGATTTCCTGTTGGCTCGCCAGAATGCGATCCGGTGTCTGCGGATGATCGGAGAAGGCTCTCGCAATCAGGTTCGGTTTGGTCTTCTCCAGATGCTCGATCTTCTCGAACATGCTCGGCAGTGCCTGCGGATCGTAGCCGGCGCGATACATGTATTGAATGCCCAGAAAATCCGCCTGCCGCTCGAAGTCGCGCGAGAATTGCAGGAACGTGATCGGCACCGCCAGGCCGGATGCTTCGTAGAGTCCATATCCGAGCCCGCCACCGATAAAGATCAGCGGAATTGTCCCGAACTGCGCGTAATTCATTCGCGTCTGCTCGCGCATCGCATGGTGTGCGGCTACGTGCGCAATCTCGTGCGCCATCACGCCCGCTACCTCGGCCTCGTCGTCCGCAGCCAGGATCAGACCGCTGTTCACATAGAAGAAGCCCCCGGGCAGCGCCATGGCGTTGATCTCATCCGAGTCGATTACCTTAATCGTGAACGGCACCTTCGCGTCCGAGTTCTTCACGATGTTCTGGCCGATGCGGTTCACATACTCCGTCACCATCGGATCGTTGATGAACTTGACGCTCTTCTCGATTTCCATCGAGACGCCCTTGCCCTCTTTCATCTCGGTCTCGGTCGAGTACCAGTTCCCCAACCCGCGTCCGCCGATGTCGCGCGTGCCCGTGGCGCTCACATCGTCAATGCTTCCCTTCTTCACGCCCGGCATCACGCCATTCGGTCCCGGCTCCGGCGCCGTGTTTTTTCGCGCACGAATCGCCGTGTCCTGCGCCGCCGCCATCTCTTCCGCGGTCGGCTGGCAGGCAGCGTCCTTTTCCTTATCTTTCTTCTTGTCTTTCTTGTCCTTCTTCCCCTCATCCTTCGCGCTGTCGCAAGGCACAGCAGCCGGCTGCGTACTCGCCGGCGTTGCCGCTGGCGTCGATTGGGGATTCGTCTCGGTCGGCTGCGGCAGCGCCGGTGGCGTGCTCGGGACGCCCCCTGGCGTCGTCTGCTGCGCTTGCAGCGTCAGCGTCGCCATCGCGAGCAGCGCGGGAAGAAGAATTTTGGTCGATTGCGAACCGAAGACCCGCATAGGAACACCACCTCTGAGGAAGAGGCCAGCCAGACAGCCCAACGGGCGGGCAGCTCAGACTGAGCCGCTAGTTAGACCATGATACGCCGCCATTGGTAAGCGCCGCCGCCCGTGATCCCTATGACACCAAGAAGGGTGCCCACATCCCCTACAGATGTGGGTCTTAGCGAGGTCGTTCGGCAAGGCCAAACATGTGCGACCAAAGGAAGCGAACCAGAGGAACGCGCCGCAGACACCTTTGCCTCGGACGGCCAGTTCGTGGCGAGTCTCAGTCGTAGTATTCAAGTCCGAGGTGGGTAATCAACTCCGCACCCATGACATGCCGCAGCGTGTTCTTCAGCTTCATCGACTGAATGAACAGATCATGCTCTGGATAAAGCCCCTCCGCCGTCATCGGCGACTTGAAAAAGAAGCTCAGCCATTCCTGAATCCCGCGATGCTTCAGCTCCGGAGTTCGCGACGCGAGGTCCAGGAACAGCACCAGATCGAGAGCCAACGGCGCCGCCAGGATCGAGTCGCGGCACAGGAAATCCACCTTGATCTGCATCGGATACCCAAGCCATCCAAAGATGTCTATGTTGTCCCAACCCTCTTTGTTGTCACCACGCGGCGGGTAATAGTTGATGCGAACCTTGTGATAAATATCGCCATATAGCTCGGGATACAGCTCCGGCTGAAGGATGAAGTCCAGTACCCCCAGCTTCGACTCTTCCTTGGTCTTGAACGACTCCGGATCATCCAGCACCTCGCCATCCCGGTTCCCCAGAATATTGGTCGAGTACCAGCCGGCAACCCCCAGCATGCGTGCCTTGAACGCTGGCGCCAGCACTGTCTTGATCAGTGTCTGCCCGGTCTTGAAGTCCTTGCCGCAAATCGGCGCTCCGGTCTTCTTGGACAGCTCCTGCAGCGCCGGAATATCCACTGTCAGGTTCGGCGCGCCGTTAGCAAACGGGATCCCCTCGCTCAA